>JBGGNI010000176.1:0-13053 GCA_041287585.1 Xanthobacteraceae bacterium | reverse complement strand
GGAGGCTTGATGATGAGCGCGCGGTGTCTATTATGTAGGCACGGCCGGGTAGGCTCACGAAATGTGCATCGAGTGATCACCGCTTGATCTTTGCCAGTTGTTCCGCACGATCCTTGCGCATCGGTTCCGTCGAGGTACCGAATGCGGTTCTGCTTGCGCCGATGGCCGGCATCACCGACGCGCCGTTCCGCCGCGTGGCGGCGCGGTTTGGTGCTGGGCTGGTGATATCCGAGATGGTGGCCAGCGAGGCGCTTGCCACCGGCCATGCCGAGATGGTGCTGCGACTGGAAGGCGAGGGCGTGCCTCTCCATGCCGTGCAGCTCGCCGGCAACGAACCGGCTGCCATGGCGCGGGCGGCGAAAATTGCGGAAAACGCGGGAGCGGTGATCATCGACATCAATATGGGCTGTCCGGCCAAGCGGGTGACCACCGGCCTCGCCGGCGCCGCGCTGCTGCGCGATCTCGATCTGGCGACGAAAATCCTCGAAGCCGTTGTGGCCGCGGTCGAGGTGCCGGTTACGCTGAAGACCCGGCTCGGCTGGGACCATGGCGCCCGCACCGCGCCGGAGCTTGCCCGCCGGGCCGAGAATGCCGGTATCCGTCTGGTCACCATTCACGGGCGCAGCCGCTGCCAGTTCTATGAGGGCGCTGCCGACTGGGCCGCGATCGCCGAGGTCAAGCAGTCGGTCGGCATTCCGGTGATCGCCAATGGCGACCTGGTGCGCGCCGCCGACGCCCCGGCCATGCTGGCGGCCTCCGGTGCCGACGGGGTGATGATCGGACGCGGCGCGCAGGGGCGGCCCTGGTTCCCCGGCCAGGTGGCGGCGCAGTTGCGCGGCGGCCCGGTGCCGGCCGATCCGCCGCTGGCGGCGCAGCGCGACCTGCTGATCGAGCTCTACCAAGGCTGGCTGTCGCATTACGGCCGCGCCCTCGGCATGCGGCAGGCCCGCAAGCACGTCGGCTGGGCGCTGGAAGCGGCCGTCGGGCGCGGCGCGCCGGAAGCCAAGGCCTGGCGGGCGCGCCTGCTGACGTCGGAACGGCCGGACGAGGTCGAGGCCGGCATCCGTGCCGCCTATGATGATTTTTCATGGAGAGCGGCGGCATGAATGCGGCCAAGCCAGAGCGCACGCCCGACAAGACCGAGACCGTCCTGTCGGACGCCATCGTCAACGCCCTGCCGCATCCCGTGGTCACCGTGGCGCACGACGACCGCATCATCGATGCGAACGTGGCGGCGGAAGCCTTCTTCGAGGTCAGCCTCGCCGTGCTGTCGCGCCACAAGCTGGACGAGTTCGTGCCGTTCGGCAGCCCGCTGCTCGCACTGGTCGAGCAGGTGCGGGCGCGCGGCGCGCCGGTGAACGAGTATCGCGTGGACCTCGGCACGCCGCGAAACGGCGGAGAGCGTATCGTCGACATCCATGTCGCCCCGCTCGCCGAGCGGGAAGGCCATGTGGTGGTGATGCTCCAGGAGCGCACCATCGCCGACAAGATGGACCGCCAGCTCACCCATCGCGGCGCCGCCCGCTCCGTCACCGCGCTGGCCTCGATGCTGGCGCACGAGATCAAGAACCCGCTCTCCGGCATTCGCGGCGCGGCGCAATTGCTCGAACTCGCCGCCAGCGACGACGACCGCACGCTCACCCGGCTGATCTGCGACGAGGCCGACCGCATCGTGAAGCTGGTCGACCGCATGGAGGTGTTCTCCGACGAGCGCCCGGTGGAGCGCGAGCCGGTGAACATCCATGCGGTGCTGGAGCATGTGAAGATGCTGGCCGCATCGGGCTTTGCCCGGCATGTGCGCTTCATCGAGGAGTACGATCCCTCGCTTCCGCCGGTGCTGGCCAATCGCGACCAGCTCGTCCAGGTGTTCCTCAACCTCGTGAAAAACGCGGCCGAGGCGATCGGCGAGTCGCCGGACGGCGAGATCCACCTCACCACGGCGTTTCGGCCGGGCGTGCGCCTCACGGTGCCGGGCTCCACCACCCGCGTCAGCTTGCCGCTCGAATTCTGCGTCAAGGACAATGGTCCCGGCGTCCCGGAGGATCTGATGCCCCATCTGTTCGATCCGTTCGTCACCACCAAGCCGACCGGGACCGGCCTCGGGCTCGCTTTGGTCGCCAAGATCGTCGGCGATCATTGCGGCATCATCGAGTGCGACAGCCAGCCCCGCCGCACCATCTTCCGGGTGCTGATGCCGATTTATCGTGGCGGCCGCACCAGCGGCGAGCGGAGCTGACGCGCATGCCCACGGGTAGCATTCTCGTTGCCGACGACGATGCGGCGATCCGCACCGTTCTCAACCAGGCGCTGTCGCGGGCGGGCTACGAAGTCCGCTCGTGCGGCAATGCCGCAACTCTGTGGCGCTGGGTCAGCCAGGGCGACGGCGATCTCGTCATCACCGATGTGGTGATGCCGGACGAGAACGCCTTCGACCTGCTGCCGCGCATCAAGAAGGTGCGCCCGGATCTGCCGGTGGTGGTGATGAGCGCGCAGAACACCTTCATGACCGCCATCCGCGCCTCCGAGCGCGGCGCCTATGAGTATCTGCCCAAGCCTTTCGACCTGAAGGAACTCATCGCCATCGTCGGCCGGGCGCTGTCCGAGCCGAAGAAGCCGGAAGGCGCGCTGAAAAGCGCGGGCGACGAGGCCGACGCCATTCCGCTGGTCGGCCGCTCGCCGGCGATGCAGGACATCTACCGCGTGCTGGCGCGGCTGATGCAGACCGATCTCACCGTGATGATCGCGGGCGAGAGCGGCACCGGCAAGGAGTTGGTGGCGCGCGCGCTGCACGACTACGGCAAGCGCCGCAACGGGCCGTTCGTCGCCATCAACATGGCCGCAATCCCGCGCGACCTGATCGAGAGCGAGCTGTTCGGCCATGAGAAGGGCGCCTTCACCGGCGCCAATGCCCGCTCCGCCGGCCGTTTCGAGCAGGCCGAGGGCGGCACCCTGTTCCTGGACGAGATCGGCGACATGCCGATGGAGGCGCAAACCCGGCTGCTGCGCGTGCTGCAGCAGGGCGAATACACCACGGTGGGCGGCCGCACGCCGATCAAGACCGATGTGCGCATCGTCGCCGCCACCAACAAGGACCTGCGCATCCTCATCCAGCAGGGCCTGTTCCGCGAAGATTTGTTCTTCCGCCTCAACGTCGTGCCGCTGCGCCTGCCGCCGCTGCGCGAGCGCACCGAGGACATTCCCGATCTGGTGCGCCACTTCTTCCTGCAGGCCGAGCGCGAGGGCCTGCCGCGCAAGCAGGTCGACGCCCCGGCGCTCGACCGGCTGAAGCGCTATCGCTGGCCGGGCAATATTCGCGAGCTGGAGAACCTGATCCGGCGGCTGGCGGCGCTGTACCCGCAGGAAATCATCACGGGCTCGACCATCGAGGTCGAGCTTGCCACGCCGATTTCGACCTCGATGCAGGAAGAAGCGACCGGCGAGGAGACGCTGGCCGCTTCGGTGGAGCGCCACCTCAATCTTTATTTCGGCGGCTTCGGCGAAGCGCTGCCGCCGCCGGGGCTGTATCACCGCATCCTGAAGGATGTGGAATATCCGCTGCTGTCCGCGGCGCTGGCGGCCACCCGCGGCAACCAGATCAAAGCGGCCGAGCTGCTGGGGCTGAATCGCAACACGCTGCGCAAGAAAATCCGCGACCTCGACATCCAGATCATCCGCACCAGCCGCTGAGGGGTCGCGCCGCCGGCGGCGCGGCCCCTTAAAAAAATGCTTGCCGGACCAAAGTGACACTAAATTCTCGTCGACGCGCGTTTTCTGTCACATTTTTGCACCAGTGTCGTTCCATTGCAACGCAAGCTGATTCGCTCTGAGTCGGCCGGTCGCGATGGTGCCGCATGGGCGAGGCTTCGACGCCGCAATTGAATCTGCCCGACGGCGCGGATTTCGCGCCCGCCGGCGTGCGCTTCTCGCTGTGGGGGCTGGCGCCGCTGGCCGTGCTGCTCGCACTGGTCACGGCGCTGGTCAGCTTCATCGTGCTGGTCGGCCTCACGCCTCTGGTGCCGTCGCAGGACGTCGTCGTCACCGTGCTGTGCCTCAACGGCATCATGTCGCTGGCGCTGGTCGGCATCATCGGCCGCGAGGTTTGGCGCATCGTCAAGGCGCGCCAGCGCGGCCGGGCGGCGGCGCGGCTGCATGTGCGGGTGGTGGGGCTGTTCGGCGTCGTCGCCGTGGTGCCGGCCATCCTGCTGGCACTGCTCGCCAGCATCACGCTGGACCGCGGGCTGGACCGCTGGTTCTCGGTGCGGGTCCGGGCCATCGTCGACAATTCGGTCTCGGTCGCGCAGACCTATGTGCGCGAGCACGCCTATTCGATCCGCGGCGACGTGCTCACCATGGCACGCGACCTGCAGCGCATCCGCCCGCTGTGGGACCAGGACCGCGCCCGATTCCGCCAGGCGATGACGGCTCAGGCGGCGGTGCGCGGACTGCCGGCGGCAATGATCATCCAGCCGGACCTGACGGTCATGGAGCGCGCCGCCATCCGCGTCGCCCGCGAATTCGTGGTTCCGTCCAATCTCGCGGTGAAGGACGCCACCGACGAGCAGCCGCTGATCTACCTGCCGAACGAGGCTGACTTCGTCGGCGCCGTGGTGCCGCTGAAGGATTTCGGCGATCTGCTGCTCTATGTCGCCCGGCCGATCGACCCCAGCGTGATCCGCCATCTCGACGACACTCGCGCCACCGTCGCCGACTATAACGACCTGGAACAGCGCCGCTTCGGCGTGCAAGTCGCATTCGCGGCGCTCTATGCGGTGATCTCGCTCACCGTGCTGTTGAGCGCGGTGTGGCTCGGCATCCATTTCGCCAACCGGCTGGTCGCGCCGATCCGCCAACTGATCGGCGCCGCGGACCTCGTCGCCGCCGGCAATCTCTATGTCGAGGTGCCGGTGCGCCGGTCGGAGGGCGACCTGTCCAGCCTTGCCGAAACCTTCAACAAGATGACGCACGAACTGCGCACCCAGCGCGACGACCTGGTGAAGGCACGCGATCAGATCGACAGCCGGCGGCGCTTCACCGAGGCGGTGCTCTCGGGCGTCGGCGCCGGTGTCATCGGGCTGGATTCGGACGGCTGCATCACCATCATCAACCGGCCGGCGGAAAAGCTGCTCGGCGTGGTCGAGGCCCAGGTGCTGGGCGACCGGCTGAGCACCATCATCCCGGAAATCGCAGCCCTGATCGACGAAGCCATGCAGGCGGGCCAGCGCAGCGTGCAGTCCAACGTTACGTTGGCCCGCAGCGGCCGCGAGCGGGTGCTGGCGGTGCGCTTCACCACCGAGCAGTCGCGCGAGGGCGAGCATGGCTGGGTGGTCACGCTCGACGACATCACCGAACTGGTGTCGGCGCAGCGCACCTCGGCCTGGGCCGACGTCGCCCGGCGCATCGCACATGAGATCAAGAACCCGCTGACGCCGATCCAGCTTTCGGCGGAGCGGCTGCGCCGGCGCTACGGCAAGGTGATCGGCGAGGACCGCGAGGTGTTCGACCAGTGCACCGCCACCATCATCCGCCAGGTCGGCGACATCGGCCGCATGGTGGACGAGTTCTCCTCCTTCGCCCGCATGCCCAAGCCGGTGGTGGAGACGCAGGACCTTGCCGAGACGGTGCGCCAGGTGGTGTTCCTGATGCGGGTCGGCCATCCCGACATCACCATCGACTGCGACTTGCCCGACGACCCCATTGAAGCGCGCTTCGACCGCCGGCTGATCTCGCAGGCGATCACCAACATCGTGAAGAACGCCACAGAAGCGTTCGCCGGCCTGGCGCCGGAGGAGATGAACGGCCCGCCGACCATCCGCGTCGCCGCCCGCGCCGACGAGCGCATGGTGCTGATCGATGTGATCGACAATGGCCGCGGCCTGCCGGGCGAGAACCGGGCGCGGCTGCTGGAGCCCTATGTGACGACCCGCGAGAAGGGCACCGGGCTCGGCCTCGCCATCGTCGGCAAGATTCTGGAAGAGCATGGCGGCGGCATCGAACTCGACGATGCGCCGGACGGCCGTGGCGCCTTCGTCCGGCTGCGCTTCGCTCGCGACGGCGGCCCTTCCGCCGCCAACATGATTGCCGGCGAAAAGCCGGCCTCCGCCGTACGCGCGGTATAGGGAGAGACCGATGGCCACCACCGACATTCTGATCGTCGACGACGAGGCCGATATCCGCGGTCTGGTCGCCGGCATATTGGAAGACGAGGGCTATGGCGCACGGACCGCCAAGGACAGCGACGAAGCGCTGGCCGCGGTCGAGCAGCGCCGGCCCAACCTCATCTTCCTCGACATCTGGCTGGAGCGCAGCAAGCTGGACGGGCTGCAATTGCTGGAGGCGATCAAGCGCGAGCACCCGGACGTGCCGGTGGTGATGATCTCCGGCCACGGCACGGTGGAAACCGCGGTCGCCGCCATCAAGCAGGGCGCCTACGACTTCATCGAGAAGCCGTTCAACTCCGACCGGCTGATCCTGGTCGCCGACCGGGCGCTGGAGACGCTGCGGCTGAAGCGCGAGGTGCGCGACCTGATGCAGCGCTCGCCGGTGGCCCAGCATCTGGTCGGCCGCTCCACGGTGATGAACCAGTTGCGGCAGACGGTGGAGAAGGTGGCGCCGACCAACAGCCGCATCCTCATCGTCGGCTCGTCCGGTTCCGGCAAGGAACTCGCCGCCCGCATGGTGCATTCCGCCTCGGCGCGGGCGACCGGCCCGTTCGTGGTGATCAATGCCGCCGCCATCACGCCGGAGCGGATGGAGGTGGAACTGTTCGGCACCGAGGGCGGCGACGGGCAGGGCCGGCATGTCGGCGCTCTGGAAGAGGCCCATGGCGGCACGCTCTTCATCGATGAGGTGGCCGACATGCCGCGGGAGACCCAGAACCGCATTCTACGGGTTCTGGTGGATCAGAATTTCCTGCGTGTCGGCGGCGCGACGCGGGTTTCGGTGGATGTGCGCATCATCTCCTCCACCGGCCGCAATCTGGAAAAGGAAATCGCCGACGGGCGCTTCCGCGAGGATCTCTATCACCGTCTCGGCGTGGTGCCGCTGCGGGTGCCGCCGCTGGCCGAGCGGCGGGAGGACATACCGGAGCTGGTGGAATATTTCCTCGACCAGATTTCCCAGAGCACCGGCCTGCCGCGCCGGCGTATCGCCGATGACGCGCTGGCGGTGCTGCAATCGCACGACTGGCCCGGCAATGTCCGCCAGTTGCGCAACAATATCGAGCGGCTGCTGATTCTCGCCACCGGCGACGCCGACGCCCCGGTGACCGCCAGCATGCTGCCGCCGGACGTCGGCTCGCTGGTGCCGAGCCTGCCGAACGGCCATGGCGGCGAACACCTGATGGGATTGCCGCTGCGCGATGCCCGCGAAGTGTTCGAGCGCGAGTATCTGGTGGCGCAGATCAACCGTTTCGGCGGCAACATTTCGCGCACCGCCGAGTTCGTCGGCATGGAGCGCTCCGCTCTGCACCGCAAGCTCAAGGCGCTCGGAATCGGCTGAGCCGTTGCGCGGGCGGGCGGCGAACCTGCTATAGACGGAACCGGCGGGAGGGCCTGGCGCAGCATTGCGGCGGGCCGGGAGGGAATTCCCATGAAAGTGGTGATCTGCGGCGCGGGCCAGGTCGGCTTCGGCATTGCCGAGCGGCTGGCTGCGGAGCAGAACGACGTTTCGGTGATCGACACCTCCCCTCGGCTGATCCAGGCGATCACCGACACGTTGGACGTGCGCGGCTTCGTCGGCCACGGCTCGCATCCGGATGTGCTCGCCCGCGCCGGGCTCGAAGCCGCTGACATGCTGATCGCCGTGACGCTGCACGACGAGGTGAACATGGTGGCCTGCCAGGTCGGCCATGCACTGTTCGACGTACCGACCAAGATCGCCCGCGTGCGCGCCCAGAGCTACCTGCAGGGCCATTGGCGCGACCTGTTCTCGCGCGACCATCTGCCGATCGACGTGGTGATCTCGCCGGAAGTCGAGGTCGGCGAGATGGTGCTGCGCCGCCTGTCGCTGCCCGGCGCCATCGACACCGTGAACTTCGCGGACGGGCAGGTGGTGGTGGCGGGCCTGACCTGCCTCGACGAATGCCCGGTGCTGGACACCCCGCTGCGCCAGCTCACCGAGCTGTTTCCGGACCTCAAGGCCGTGGTGGTGGCGGTCAATCGCCGCGGGCGGGTGTTCGTGCCGCGCAGCTCCGACACGCTGGCGGCCGGCGACGTCGCCTATTTCGTCGCCGAAGCCGAGCATGTGGTGCGCACGCTCTCCATCTTCGGCCATGACGAAGTGCCGGCCCAGCGGATCGTCATCGCCGGCGGCGGCAATATCGGGCTCTATGTCGCCGCCGCCATCGAGCGGCGCAATCCGCGGGCGAAGGTCAAGGTGATCGAAGCCAGCACCGAGCGGGCGGTGGCCATTGCCGAGGAGCTCGGCCGCACCGTGGTGCTGAACGGCAGCGCGCTCGACCGCGTGATCCTGGAGGAGGCCGCGGTCGGCGAGGCCGATACCGTGATCGCGGTGACCAATGACGATCGCGTCAACATCCTGTCCTGCCTGCTGTCGCGCGAACTCGGCGCCAAGCGGATGCTCTCGCTGCTGAACGATCCGAGCTATCCGGGCTTTGCCCGCGGGCTCGGCATCGACGCCTATGTCAACCCGCGCCAGATCACCGTTTCCAAGGTGCTGCAGCATGTCCGCAAGGGGCGCATATTGGGCGTCCATTCGCTGCTCGACGGTGCCGGCGAAGTGATCGAGGCCGAGGCGCTGGAAACCTCCGCCTTGGTCGGCAAGCCGCTGCGTCATCTCGATCTGCTGGACGGCATGCGGGTCGGCGCCGTGGTGCGCGGCGGGCGGGTGCTGTTGCCGCGGGGCGACCTGGTGATCCAGGCGCGCGACCGCGTGGTGCTGTTCGCATTGGCCGAGCGGGTAAAGCGCGTCGAGCAGCTTTTCCGCGTCAGCCTCGAATTCTTCTGAGCGGCCGGCATGGTCGCGGTGGCCCGCCATAGCGTCCGCGCCGCCGGTGTCATGGCGGCGTTTCTGCTGGCGTGCGCGCTGGTGGCGGCGGGCGGCCGCGACCCGGCGGCGGTTGTCTTTGTGCTCACCGCGCTGATGACGGTGTTCCTGGCCGGCGGCGTGCATCTGGCGACGCGCAGCCGGGCAGGGCGGCTCGACCGGGTGGGCTCCTTCGTGTTGCTGCTGCTCTTGTGGCTCGGGCTGCCGGTGCTGGGGGCCATACCGGTGGCCGCCACCACCTCGCTTGGGCCGATGGGGGCGTGGTTCGAGACGGTGTGCGCCATAACCACCACCGGCTCCTGCGCGCTGCACAGCCTCGACGACGTGCCGCGCGCCACGCTGGCCTGGTTGCTGTGCCTGCAATGGTTCGGCGGCCTGCTCACGCTGGTCGGCGTGGTTGCCGTGCTGGCGCCGGCCGGCATCGGCGGCCTGCCGGACCGGGCCGCCCGCGCCGCCGAATTCGGCCTCAGCGAGGCCACCGAGATCGACGACGCGATCCGCCATGTGCTGCCGGTCTATGGCGGGGCGACGGTGCTGTGCATGCTGGCGCTGTTCGCGGTGGGGGTCGGCGGGCTCGATGCCTTCGGCCTCGCTTCGGCGGCAATTTCCACTGGCGGCCTGCTGCCGGATGCCGACGGCATCGCCGCCTATGGCGACGTCGCGGTCAAGCTGGTGCTCATCGTCTTCATGCTGGTGGGCGGCACCAGCCTGCTGTGGCAGCGCATGATTCTCAGCCGCCGCTTCCGCCTCGCCTTCGGCCAGACCGAGAATTTCGCGGTGCTGCTGGTGTGCGGCGTGGTCGGGCTGCTGGTGGGTGCGGTGAGCTTCCGCGCCGGGCACGGCGAGATCGGCCTGCCGCTGGCGGTGGAAGACGGGCTGTTCACCGCCGTGTCGCTGGTCACCACCACCGGCGTCGAGCCGCATGCCGGGGCGTTTGCAAGCCTGCCGCTCGGCTTCGTCCTGGTGCTGCTGTGCATCGGCGGGGCCACCTTCTCCACCAGCGGCGGGCTGAAAATGTACCGTGTCGGCGCAGCCCTGATGCAGAGCCTGCGCGATCTCAACCGGCTGATCTATCCGCATGCCGTGCGGCCGCGCCGGCTGCGCGCCGGGGGTGTCGAGCCGCAGGCGATGACGGCGATCTGGCTTTGCCTGTCGGCCAGCGGCCTTCTGATCGCCGTCTGCGCCGCGATGATCGCTCCCGCCATGCCGAGCTTCGAGGCCACCTATGTCGCGGTGATTGCGGCGCTCACCAATGCCGGGGCGGTGTTCACCGCCAATTGGGCCGGTTCCAGCGCATGGCCGGACTGGGGCGATGTGCCGGACTACGCCAAGATCGCTCTCGCCGCTCTAATGATTCTGGGCCGGCTGGAGATTCTCGTCGTGCTCGGGCTGGTGCATTTCGGTTTCTGGCGCCGCTGAACAGGTTCTGACGTCATGTCCCGCATCGCTTATGTAAACGGCCGCTACCTCCCGCACGCGCAGGCCGGCGTGCACATCGAGGATCGGGGCTATCAGTTCGGCGACGGGGTGTACGAGGTGTGCGAGGTGAAGGGCGGCCGGCTGATCGACCAGCGCCGCCACATGGAGCGGCTGGTGCGCTCGCTCGACGCGCTGAGCATCGCGCTGCCGATGACGCTGCCCGCGCTCGGCTTCGTGCTGCGCGAGACGGTGCGGCGAAATTTGGTGCGCGACGGCATGGTCTATCTCCAGGTTACCCGCGGGGTGGCGCCGCGCGACCATGCGTTCCCGGCGCTGGGAACGCCGCCGTCGCTGGTCGTCACCGCGCGCTCCAGCGTGCCGGGCGCCGCCGCGCGGCTGGCGGCCCAGGGGGTATCGGTCATCACCACGCCGGAGAATCGCTGGGAGCGGGTGGATATCAAGAGCGTGGGCCTGCTGCCCAATGTGCTGGCCAAGCAGGCCGCGAAGATGGCCGGGGCGCGTGAGGCCTGGTTCGTCGATGCGGCTGGGATGGTAACCGAGGGCGCCTCGACCAATGCGTGGATCGTCACGCCCGATGGCAGTCTCGTCACCCGGCCGGCGATCAGCGGCATTCTGCGCGGCATCACCCGAACGGTGGTGCTCGATATCGCGGCCGGGCAGGGGCTGCGCATCGAGGAGCGCGCCTTCTCGGTGGCTGAGGCCAAAGTGGCCCGCGAAGCCTTCATGACGGCCGCCACCACCGTGGTGATGCCGGTGGTGCGCATCGACGGATCGCCGGTGGGTGACGGGCGCCCCGGCCCGGTCACGCTGGCGCTGCGCGCGCGTTTTCACGAGGTGGCCGAGACCGCCGCCTGAGGCTGCGACCGGATCGCCCGGCGGCGCGCGCGCGAAATCATGTTGCGCCGCGAGCAAGGTGTGCGATGCTTAAAGAGCACGCATGCGCCCGAAGGGCTCCCCGGACGGGATGATTCTCAACGACGCATGCTGCCGCGCCAGCGCACCATCAAACAACGGATCAAAAAACCATGGCCGCGGATCGTTCTCAGAACCTCCAGGACACTTTTCTCAACCACGTCCGCAAGAACAAGACACCTCTCACGATATTCCTGGTCAACGGTGTGAAGTTGCAGGGCGTCGTGACGTGGTTCGATAATTTCTGCGTGCTGCTGCGGCGCGACGGGCATTCCCAGCTTGTCTACAAGCACGCTATTTCCACCATCATGCCGGGCCACCCGGTCCAGCTCTTCGAGGCCGCCGACGAGGGCGGGGAGAAGGGCTGATTTGGAAATCGGGAGCGCCGTCCGGCGCCGCCGGGCCGGGGCGGCGCAGCCGAGCGAGCCGCAAGGCGAGCCCACCGGTGTCGTCGTCATCGTGCCTCATCGCACCCGCTCGCGGGGCGAGGCGGCGGAGCCGCGCCGCAGCCCCGAGGCGCGGCTCGACGAAGCGGTGGGGCTAGCCCGCGCCATCGACCTTGACGTGGTGGAGAGCATCCTCGTCGGCCTCTCCGCCCTTCGCCCGGCCACCTATCTCGGCACCGGCAAGGTGGAGGAGATCGATGCCCTGGTGAAGGCCCATGAGGCCGGGCTGGTGTTCGTCGATGCACCCCTGACCCCGGTGCAGCAGCGCAACCTGGAGCGGGCCTGGTCGGCCAAGGTGATCGACCGCACCGCGCTGATTCTGGAGATCTTCGGCCAGCGCGCCCGCACCCGCGAGGGCGTGCTGCAGGTCGAACTCGCCCATCTCAGCTATCAGAAGAGCCGGCTGGTGCGCTCCTGGACCCATCTGGAGCGCCAGCGCGGCGGCTTCGGCTTTCTCGGCGGGCCGGGCGAGACCCAGATCGAGGCCGACCGCCGCCTGATCGGCGAGCGCATCCTCAAGATCGAGCGCGAGCTGGAACAGGTGAAGCGCACCCGCGCGCTGCACCGGGCCAGCCGCAAGCGGGTGCCGTATCCGGTGGTGGCGCTGGTCGGCTACACCAATGCCGGCAAGTCGACGCTGTTCAACCGGCTGACGGACGCCAAAGTGATGGCGCAGGATCTGCTGTTCGCCACGCTGGACCCGACGCTGCGCGCGGTGGAACTGCCGCACGGCGAGCGCATCATCCTCTCCGACACTGTGGGCTTCATCTCGGATTTGCCGACCCAGCTTGTGGCGGCGTTCCGCGCCACGCTGGAAGAGGTGATCGAAGCCGACATCATCCTGCATGTGCGCGACATGGCGCATGAGGATGCCGATGCGCAGGCCGGCGACGTCACCGACGTGCTGGCCGATCTCGGCATCGGGCCAGACCAGGCCGGGCGGCTGATCGAAGTGTGGAACAAGATCGACCAGCTCGACGAGGACCGGCGCGCCGGGCTGTTCGAGGCCGCGGCGCGCCGACCGATCGAGACCCGGCCGCTGGCGCTTTCGGCATTGACCGGGGAGGGCGTCGACGCGCTGAAGGCGGCCATCGAGCGCCGGCTGGCGCGCTGGCGGGTGACGCTGGCGCTCGAACTCGACCCGGCCGACGGCGAGGGCCTGGGCTGGCTCTACCGCCATGCCGAGGTGCTGGAGCGCCGTAACGGTGAGGGCGGCCGCCTGCATGTGGTGGTTCGCGTGCTGCCGGACCGC
>JBGGNI010000175.1:0-19801 GCA_041287585.1 Xanthobacteraceae bacterium | reverse complement strand
TTGATGGCGATCGGCACGCCCATCGCCTTCTGCCTCGGCATCTCCTCGCTGGCCACCGTGCTCTATATGGGCCTGCCGCCGATCGTGGTGTTCCAGCAGCTCAATTCCGGCATCAACGTGTTCGCGATGATGGCGATTCCGTTCTTCATCTTCGCCGGCGACCTGATGGTGCGCGGCGGCATCGCGCTGCGGCTCATCCGCTTCGCCGCCGGCCTCGTCGGCCATCTGCGCGGCGGGCTGGGCCAGGTGAACATCGTCGCCTCGACGCTGTTCGGCGGCATTTCCGGCTCGGCGGTGGCCGACGCCTCCGCCGTCGGCGGGTTGATGATCCCGCAAATGGCCGCGCGCGGCTACGACCGGGACTATGCGGTGAACGTGACGGTGAACGCGGCGATCATCGCGCTGATGATCCCGCCCTCGCACAACATGATCCTGTATTCCATCGCCGCGGGCGGCAATGTCTCGGTGGCCGACCTGTTCACCGCCGGCGTGGTGCCGGGCCTGCTGCTCGCCGGAGCGCTGATGGTCACCGCCTGGTGGGTGGCGGTCAAGCGCGGCTATCCGTCGGAGCCGTTCCCCGGCTTATCCCGGCTCGGCTACTTCTTCCTATCCTCCCTGCCCGGCCTGCTGTTGATCGGCATCATCTTTGGCGGCGTGCGCTCCGGCGTGTTCACCGCCACGGAAAGCTCCTGCGTCGCCGTGCTCTATGCGCTCTTGGTGGCGATGCTGGTGTATCGCGAACTCGATTGGCACGGCTTCGTCGAAGCGACGCTGGGCGCGGTGCGCACCACGGCGATGGTGCTGCTGGTGATCGGCGCGGCGGCGGCGTTCGGCTGGCTGATGGCCTATCTGCAGGTGCAGCAGGCAACCATCCAGCTCATCCGGGCGATATCCGACGACCCCATCATGGTGCTGCTGCTGATCAATGTGGTGTTGCTGTTCTTGGGCACCTTCATGGACATGGCGCCGATGATCATCATCTGCACGCCGGTGCTGCTGCCGGTGGTGAAGGCCTTCGGCATCGATCCGGTGCATTTCGGTGTGGTGATGATCCTCAATGCCGGCATCGGGTTGAACACGCCGCCGGTGGGAACGGTGCTGTTCGTCGGCTGCGCGGTCGGCGGCATCACCATACGCGAGGCGATGCGCACCATCTGGCCGTTCTTCGGCGCCAGCGTGTTCGTGCTGCTGCTGGTGACCTATGTGCCCGAGCTCTCGCTCTGGCTGCCGGCGCAGTTTCGTTGAGCAGTTCGTTGGATCAGTCGCGGAAATAGTCCGGCCAGCGGGCGCGCAGATCGCCCGAATAGGCCAGCGACTTCGACAGATGCTCGCGCAGCGCGTGCTGCGCGACATCGACATCGCCGGCGGCAATGCCGGTGATGATCGCCTCATGATCGGCGATCACCTGCTCCGCCTTGCCCGGTATCGGCAGATGCAGCCGGCGGATGCGGTCGATATGGCCGGAATGGCGCCGCACCAGCACCCACAGATCCGGCACGCCGGCGGCCTCGAAGAACAGGCGGTGGAATTCGCGGTCGGCGGCGTGAAACGCTTCGAAATCGCCTGCCGCCAGCACGGCGCGCTGAAGCGCCACGACGGTGCGCAGCCGCGCCGCAATGGCCCCGCGCTCGCGCGCGCCCTCGCCCGCCAGCGTGCGCACCGCCTCCTGCTCGATGGAGCGGCGCAGGAACTGCGCCTGCCGGGCAAGCTTGAGGTCGATCGGGCTGACGACGGTGGCGTGCTGGGGAAAAATCTCCACCAGCGATTCTTCCTGCAGCTTCAACAGCGCATCGCGCACCGGCGTGGAGCTGAAGCCGAACAATTGCTGCAATTCCAGGCGCGCGATCAGCGTGCCCGGCGGCAGAACCAGATCGATGATCCGCTCGCGCAGATAGTCGAACACCTGCGGTGCGGCGTGGCGCGAGGGGTCGCGCGCCGGACGATGCTGTGGAATCGCGGCCATGGTCATGGGTTGAATATACATGATCCGACTTGACATCACTAATGCATTAGTGCTTTAGAAGTCTACTAGGAAAGCCCCGCGCAGACGGGGTGGCAGGGAGGTCTTCGCGCTTATACGCCTCCTCCCGGCACGTCACGCTGGATCTTCCAGGAGGAAACGCCATGAAACTGCGCCATCTCGCCCCGCTGGCCCTGCTGGCGACGCTCGCCGCGCTGCCGGGGGCCGCCCCCGGCCTTGCCGCGTCCTATCCCGAGCGCACCGTGACCGTCGTCGTGCCGTTCCCGCCCGGCGGCGCATCCGACAGCACGGCCCGCTTCATCGCACCGAAAATGCAGGAAGTGTTCGGCCAGCCGGTGGTCATCGACAACCGCGCCGGCGCCAATGGCGCGAGCGGGGCCGGCCATGTGAAGCAGGCCGCGCCCGACGGCTACACGCTGCTGGTCGGCTCCATCGGCGTGTTCGCCATCAATTCGGCGCTCAACCCGGCGCTGCCCTACAGCCCGCCGCGCGATTTCGACCTGCTCACCGTCGCGGTGCGCACGCCGAACGTGCTGGTGGCGACGCCGAGCTTTCCGGCCAACACCGTGGCCGAACTCATCGACTATCTGAAGAAGAACCCGGACAAGGTGACCTTCGCCTCCTCCGGCTCCGGCTCGTCGGACCATCTCACCGCGGCGCTGTTCTGGCAGCAGACCGGCACCAGCGGCATCCATGTGCCCTATAAGGGCGGCGGACCGGCCATTGCCGACCTGATCGGCGGCCATGCCGAAGTGTCGTTCCAGAACCTCGGCGCGGTCGCCAACCAGATCAAGGCCGGCAAGCTGAAGGTGCTGGGCGTGACCGCCGAGGCCCGCAACCCGCTGCTGCCGGAGACCCCGACCCTGAGGGAAGCCGGCGTGCCGGACCTCGTGGTCTATTCCTGGCAGGCGGCCGCGGCGCCCAAGGGGCTGCCGGCGGATGTGCGCGCCAAGATTTTGGCGGCCATCAATGCCGGGCTGAAAGATCCCGCGGTGGCGACCAAGCTCAAGGACCTTGGCTTCGAAGTGGTGGCGAACACGCCGGAACAGTTCACCGCCTTCCAGGCCGAGGAAGAGGCGCGGTGGCGGCAGGTGGTCCAGAAGGGCAACATCGCGACGCAGTGAGCCGATCCGCAGGACGCCGGCGGCAGCCCGGCGGCGTCCGTCCCTCTTTGCATTTGAGCGTGCCATGACGTTTCAGCGAAAGACCCCCGAGACCTTGCGCAGCGCCCGCTGGTTCGCGCCGGACGATCTGCGCAGCTTCGGCCACCGTTCCCGCGCCATGCAGATGGGCTATTCCGCCAAGGACTGGGCCGGAAAGCCGGTGATCGGCATCCTCAACACCTGGTCGGACGCCAATCCCTGCCATGCCCATTTCAAGCACCGCGTCGACGACGTGAAGCGCGGCATCTTCCAGGCCGGCGGCTTCCCGATGGAACTGCCGGTGCATTCGGCCTCCGAGACCTTCCTCAAGCCGACCTCCATGCTCTACCGCAACATGCTGGCGATGGAGGCGGAGGAGGCGGTCCGCTCCCACCCCATTGACGGCGTGGTGCTGCTGGGCGGCTGCGACAAGAGCACGCCGGCCTTGCTTATGGGGGCGACCAGCGCCGGTGTGCCCACCATCTTCGTGCCCGCCGGGCCGATGTTGCGCGGTAACTGGAAGGGCCACACGCTGGGCTCCGGCTCGGACGCCTGGAAGTTCTGGGACGAGCGCCGGGCCGGCAACATCAACGAGCAGCAGTGGCAGGAAATCGAGGGCGGCATCGCCCGCAGCTACGGCCACTGCATGACCATGGGCACCGCCAGCACCATGACCGCCATCGCCGAGGCGGTCGGCATGACGCTGCCGGGCGCCTCCTCCATTCCGGCAGCCGATTCCGGCCATATCCGCATGAGCGCGGAATCCGGCCGCCGCTGCGTCGAAATGGTGTGGGAGGACCTGACACCGGCCCGCATCCAGACCCGCGCCGCCTTCGAGAACGCCATATTGGTGGCGATGGCGATGGGCTGCTCGACCAACGCCATCATCCATCTCATCGCCATGGCGCGGCGCGCCGGCGCCGATATCGGCCTCGCCGATTTCGAGGCAGCCAGCACCCGCGTGCCGGTGATCGCCAATATAAGGCCGAGCGGCAGCGATTATCTGATGGAGGATTTCTACTTCGCCGGCGGCCTGCCGGCGCTGATGACGCAGCTGCGCCATGTGCTGCATCTCGATGCGCTCACCGTCTCCGGCCGCACGCTGGGCGAGAACATCGCCGATGCGGAAGTCTATAATGACGACATCATCCGCCCGGTGAGCAACCCGATCTATGACCAGGGCGCGCTGAAGGTGCTGTACGGCAATCTGGCGCCGGACGGCTGCGTCATCAAGCCGAGCGCCTGCGAGCCGCATCTGCGGCGCCACACCGGCCCGGCCATCGTCTTCGACGGCTATCCGGCCATGAAAGCCATGATCGATCGCGACGATTTCGAGGTGACGCCGGACCATGTGCTGGTGCTGCGCAATATCGGCCCGCAGGGCGGCCCCGGCATGCCGGAATGGGGCATGCTGCCGATCCCCAAAAAGCTGGTGAAGCAGGGCGTGCGCGACATGGTGCGGATCTCCGACGGGCGGATGAGCGGCACCAGCTACGGCGCCTGCGTGCTGCATGTCTCGCCCGAATCCTTTATCGGAGGGCCGCTCGGCCTGCTGCGCACCGGCGACCTCGTGACCTTGGATATTTTCGAAGGACGGCTCGACATGCAGGTGCCGGAAGCCGAACTTGCCGCCCGCCGTGCCGCCTGGGTGCCGCCCGAGCCGCATTATGAGCGCGGCTATGGCTGGATGTTCTCGCGGCATATCACCCAGGCGAGCGAAGGCTGCGACTTCGATTTTCTCGAAACCCGTTTCGGTGCGCCGGTCGGCGAGCCGGCCATCTTCTGACAGCAGGAAAGGCGCATTGCCGTGGATCTACCGGTGAACAGCTTCAAGCACAGCATTTATGCCGGCCAGCAGCAAATCGGGCTGTGGAGCAGCCTCGCCAGCCACATCACGGTCGAGATCCTGGCCGGGTCCGGCTTCGATTGGCTGCTGCTCGACACCGAGCACTCGCCCAACGACGTGCCGATGGTGCTGAACCAGCTCCACGCCATGATGGAACACGGCACCCAGCCGGTGGTGCGGGTGCCCTGGAACGACCCGGTGGTGATCAAGCGCTATCTCGACATCGGCACCCAGAGCTTTCTCATACCGATGATCGAGACCGCGGAACAAGCGCAGGCGGCGGTGGCCGCGACCCGCTTTCCGCCGGACGGCATTCGCGGCTTCGCCGCCGCCTCCCGCGCCTCCCGCTTCGGCCGGATCAAGGATTATCACCGGAACGCGCACGCGGAGATCTGCGTTCTGGTGCAGATCGAGACCCAGCTCGGCCTCGACAATCTCGATGCCATCGCCGCCGTGCCGGGCATTGACGGGGTGTTCATCGGCCCCGGCGACCTGTCGTCGGACCTCGGCTATCTCGGCGACCAGGGCAATCCGGTGATCGTGGAACTCATCGAGAACACCCTCCGCCGCATCGTCGCGGCCGGCAACCGGCCCGGCATCCTCACCGGCGACGAGACGCTGGCCCGCCGCTACATCGCCGCCGGCTGCCTGTTCACCGCGGTCGGCGCCGACACCGGCATCCTGGCCCGCGGCTCCGAGGCGTTGGCCAAGCGCTTCAAGAGCTGAGGCCGAAGAACGGAAGCGGCTACCCGGGCCGATGCTCCGACGCAACATGCCGCGCCGATAATGACGGTGCGGCCGCCTCCCAGGCCTCAGAAGGCTGGGGCACGCGGCCGCTCCGGCGCAGAATGCCGGGACGACGCAAGCCCGGCTCCGGCGTATCGGCGACCCACAGGTGTTTCATGCGAAGCGTATGCGCTGCGGCGTTGCTGGCCACGGCCTTTGGTTGGAACGCCTCCGCACGCGCTGCCGATCTCGGCGCCACCACGCCGGCCCCTGCGGCCGTGGCCGACTGGCAGTTCCAGGCCACCTTCTATGGCTGGGCCAGCGGGCTCAACGGCACCTCCGGCGTGCGCGGCCTGCCGCCCGCCAGCATCGACATCAGCGCCGGCGATGTTCTTAAAAACCTCGACGGCGCGCTGATGGGCGCCTTCTCCGCCCAAAAGGGCGCCTGGAGCTTTGTTGGCGACCTGATCTATGCCCGCCTCTCCGGCGGCACGACCGTGGGGCGGCGCGATGGCTTCCAGGCCGAGTTGGACCTCACCCAGGTCACCGCCTCCGGCCTTGTCGGCTACCGGCTGCCGCTCGGCCTGCCGCCCACTGTCGAACTCAGCGCCACCGCCGGCTTTCGCTACCAGCACATCGAGGCGGACTTCGACGTGGCGTCGGTCGATCTGCCGATCGGCGCCTCCACCCGCGGCACGCAGCAGTGGATCGATCCCACGGTCGGGCTGATGCTGCATTACGACATCACCGAAAAATGGTTCGTCAACGTCATTGCCGACGTCGGCGGCTTCGGCGTCTCCTCCAAGATCACGGCGCAGGGCTTCGCCACGCTCGGCTATATGTGGACGCCCTCGATCTCTACCGCCATCGGCTACCGTGCCATCTACACCGACTATGAGAATGACGGCTTCGTCTACGATCTGACGCAGCACGGCGCCTTCATGAGTCTCGCCTATCATTTCTGAGGCCGGCGGGATCGGCATTGCTGCCGGCAGCCTCGCCTCCCGCGAAAATCCGGGCTATTTACCGGCCCTTGCACACCCGCGGCGGGGACGGCGATGGCGGACATTCTGGTGGTAGGCGCCGGGCCGGTCGGCCTCACTCTGGCCCTGGAGTTGGCGCGGCACGGCGCGCGCTGCCGCATCATCGACAAGCGGCCCGCCCCCCTGCCCTATTGCCGTGCCATCGGCGTCACCCCGCGCACCTTGGAAGTGTGGGAGGCGATGGGCATCGCCCGCGACATGATCGACGCCGGCATCTGGCTCGCCGGCCTGCGTTCCATCGTGCACGGCGTGCCCCCGAACGACAGCCGGCCAAGCCTCGACGACCTGCCCTATTCCATGCTCGGCCTGCCGCAATACGAGACCGAAGCGCATTTGACCCGGCAGCTCGCCCGCCGCGGCATCGCCATCGAGCGCGGCACCGTGCTGGCCTGCCTCGCCCAGGACACGGAGGGCGTCGCCGTGCGGCTGGAGGCCGGCGACGGCAGCGTGGCAGAGGAGGCGCGGTTTTCCTATGTGGTCGGCTGCGACGGCGCGCACAGCACGGTGCGGCGCAGCCTCGGCATCGCCTTCGAGGGTGAAGCATTTCCCATGCTGTTCATGCTCGGCGACGTGCAGATCGGCTGGGACCTGCCGCGCGGCATGGCGCTGCGTGCGCTGCGACCCGTCGAGAATGCCGCACCGGACATGTTCATCGCCATTCCGCTGCCGGAGCCCGGCCGATACCGCGTCTCGGCGCTGGCGCCCGATGGTCTCGACGCCGGCGGCGGCTCCGAGCACGGGCTGCAGGCGGAACTTCCCGGCCCGGACCTCGCCACGCTTCAAGAGGTAGCGGACCGCCTGCTGCCGGAGCCTGCAACGCTGTCGGACCTGCGCTGGTCGTCGCTGTTCCGCATCAGCATGCGGCTCGCCGCCCGCTATGGCGAGGGGCGGGTGTTCCTCGCCGGCGACGCCGCCCACATCCACCCGCCGACCGGCGGACAGGGCATGAACACCGGCATTCAGGACGCCTACAACCTTGCCTGGAAGCTGGCGCGGGTGGCGGGCGGCACCGCGCCAGCGGCGCTGCTGGACAGCTATGATGCCGAGCGGCGGCCGGTGGGCGCCGACGTGGTGGCCCGCACCCGCGCCGCCAGCGAGAATTACGGCCGGGAGCGCGGCGGGGCACCGGACCGGCTGGCCGACACCCAGATCCTCATCAGCTACCGCGGCACGCCGTGGGTGAGCGAGGACGCACCGAACGCATCCGGCCCCGCAGCCGGCGATCGGGCGCCGGATGTGCAAAGCCTCGCCCGTCACGGCTTCGGCTTCAGGCTGCGGCTGTTCGACGTGCTGCGCGGCACCGAACCGGTGCTGCTGGCGCATGTCGCGCCGGGGGCGCTGGAGGATTTCGCCGCACTCGGCCGGACGCTGGCGCCGCATGTGCGCACCGTCGCGCTGACCGCGACGCCCCCGGCCGCGGAGCCGTTCGGCCTTTCCGTCTACCACGACCCGGACGGCGCATTCGCAGTGGCCTATGGCACCGAAATGGCCTATCTGGTGCGGCCGGACGGCCATATCGGCTGGCGCGGCCCGTCCTGGCACGCGCCTGGCCTGGCCGGCTATCTCGGCCGCGTGTTCGGCGCGGAAGGCTAGCGCATGCGCCTTCGCCTCTGTCTGGCACTCCTCCTCGCGCTCGCCACCGGCGCCGCGGCGCAGCCGGCCGGCGACAGCGCCGTGCACCCCGAACTCTGGCCGCAGCTTGCGCCGGTGCCGCCGCGCGATCCGGCAATCGAGCAGCGCATCGACGCGCTGCTGGCGCGGATGACGCTGGAGGAGCAGGTCGGCCAGACCATCCAGGCCGATATCGCTACGGTGAGCCCGGAGGATCTGCTGCGCTATCCGCTCGGCTCGATCCTCAATGGCGGCGACTCCGCCCCCGGCCGGGCGCGGCTCGCCGCACCGGCCGACTGGCTGAAGCTCGCGGATGCCTATTACGAGGCCAATCGGCGGCGCGCCGGCACCTCTGTGCCGCTGCTGTGGGGCATCGATGCCGTGCATGGCCAGAACAAGATCGTCGGCGCCACGCTGTTTCCGCACAATATCGGCCTCGGCGCGGCGCGGAACCCGGAGCTGATCCGCCGCATCGGCGCCGCCACGGCGCTGGAGGTGCGTGTCACCGGGCAGGACTGGGCGTTCGCGCCGACGCTGGCGGTGGTGCGCAACGACCGCTGGGGCCGCAGCTATGAGGGCTATTCGGAGGACCCCGACATCGTCGCCGCCTATGCCGGCGCCATGGTCGAGGGCCTGCAGGGCGCGCCAGGCACGCCGGACTTCCTCGGCCCGGCCCGTGTGCTCGCCACCGCCAAGCATTTCATCGGCGACGGCGGCACTTTGGACGGCATCGACCAGGGGGACAACCGCGCCTCGGAGGCCGAGCTGATCCGGCTGCATCTGCCCGGCTACATCGCCGCGCTGAACGCCGGCGTGCAGACGGTGATGGCGTCCTATTCCAGTTGGCAGGGCCGCAAGATGCACGGCAATGCCGCGCTGCTGACCGGCGTGCTCAAGCAGCGCCTGGGCTTCGAGGGGCTGCTGATCGGCGATTGGGACGGCCACGCCCAAGTACCCGGCTGCGGCCCGGCCGACTGCCCGGCGGCGATGTTGGCCGGCATCGACATCTACATGGCGCCGGAGCAATGGCGCGCGCTCTACGACACGCTGCTGGCGCAGGTGCGCAGCGGCGCGATCCCGCAGGCCCGGCTCGACGATGCGGTGCGCCGCATTTTGCGGGTGAAGCTGCGCGCCGGCCTGTTCGAGGCCCCACGCCCGTCGCAGCGGCCCTACGCCGGCCGCTATGGGCTGCTCGGCAGCCCGGAGCACCGGGCGCTGGCCCGGCAGGCGGCGCGCGAGAGCCTGGTGCTGCTGAAGAATGACGGCGCGCTGCTGCCGCTCGCCGCCGACAGCCGCGTGCTGGTGACGGGCGCCGGGGCCGACGACATCAGCCGGCAGTCGGGCGGCTGGACGCTGGGCTGGCAGGGCAATCTCGGCACCAATGCGGATTTTCCACATGCGCAGTCCATCTTCGCCGGGTTGAGCGAAGCGCTGGCGGCGGGCGGCGGCGTCGCCCGCTTCAGCCCGGACGGGCGCTTCACCGACCGGCCGGACGTCGCCGTCGTGGTGTTCGGCGAGGCGCCCTATGCCGAGATGAAGGGTGACCTGCCCGACCTCTCCTACAGCGCCCGGCACAGCGAGGACCTCGCTCTGCTGCGCCGGCTCGCCGAGCAGGGCATTCCGGTGGTGGCTGTGTTCCTCTCCGGCCGCCCGCTGTGGACCACGCCGGAGATCAACACGTCACGCGCCTTCGTCGCGGCCTGGCTACCGGGCTCGGAGGGCGGAGCGGTGGCGGACCTGCTGGTGCGCGCGCCGGACGGCGCGGTGCGGCACGATTTCCGCGGCCGGCTGTCCTTCTCCTGGCCGCGCCGGCCCGACCAGCCGGTCAATCGCGGCGACGCGGCCGAGCCGCTGTTCCCCTATGGCTACGGGCTAAGCTACGCCGAGGGGCGCGAGATGGGGCTGCTGCCGGGGGAGTAAAACATAAGGCTCGTCATCCCGGCCGCAGCGAAGCGAAGAGCCGGATCGCTACCCGAATGAACCTCCCGGACGATCCCGGATACGGCCTTTGGCCGTTCCGGGATGACAAATTACAATTTCAAACCGTCTCTCACACCCCGATCGGCATGTGTTCCGCCGCCCGCGTCACCGCGCGCGGCGCGACGATGTCCTTCCAGGTGGAGAGCGCCCGGTTCACCGGCGGGAAGGCCGGGCGCGGGATGAAGCGGCCGCGGCCGGGGCGCGGGGCGGAATTGCTGCCGGCGGACCACACCAGATCGCCACGCGACAGCGTGAAGCGCGGCAGGCCGCGCACGTTGAGGCCCTCGAACACATTGTAGTCGATGATGGATTTCTGCCCGGCGACGGAGATGGTCTTGCCGGCCTTGGGATCCAGCACCACCAGATCGGCATCGGCACCCGGCACGATGGCGCCCTTGCGCGGATAGATGTTGAGGATGCGGGCGATGTTGGTGGAGGTCACCGCCACGAACTCGTTCGGCGTCAGCCGGCCGGTCTCCACGCCCGTGGTCCAGAGCATCGGCAGCCGGTCCTCCAGCCCGCCGGTGCCGTTGGGAATGCGGGTGAAATCGCCGCGGCCGAGCTGCTTCTGCTGGGTGGTGAAGGCGCAATGGTCGGTCGCCACCACCTGCAGCGAGCCGGCCGCCAGCCCCGCCCACAGGCTGTCCTGGTGATGCCGGGCGCGGAACGGCGGCGACATCACCCGGCGCGCCGCATGGTTCCAGTCCGGGTGGGCATATTCGCCCTCATCGAGCGTGAGGTGCTGGATCAGCGGCTCGCCATAGACCCGCATGCCCTTCTGCCGCGCCCGGCGGATCGCCTCGTGCGCCTGCTCGCAGGAGGTGTGGACGATGTAGACCGGCACGCCGGCGGCGTCCGCAATCATGATGGCGCGGTTGGTGGCCTCGCCCTCCAACTCCGGCGGGCGCGAATAAGCGTGGCCCTCCGGCCCGGTGATGCCGTCAGCCAGCAGCTTCTGCTGGAGCGCGGCGATGATATCGCCATTCTCCGCATGCACCAGCGGCAGCGCGCCGAGCGCGGCGCAGCGCTGGAAGGAGGCGAACATCTGGTCGTCATTGACCATCAGCGCGCCCTTATAGGCCATGAAGTGCTTGAAGCTGTTGATGCCGCGCGCCACCACGCCGGCCATCTCCTCGAAGATGGCCTGCGACCAGCCGGTGATGCACATATGGTAGGAATAATCGGTACAGGCCTGCCGGGTCGCCCGGCCTTCCCACTCGTCCATCGCCGCGAGAAGGCCGGCCTCGCCGGGAATGACGAAGTCCACCACCAGCGTGGTGCCGCCGGACAGTGCGGCGAAGGTGCCGCTCTCCCAGGTCTCGGCCGCATGCGTGCCCATGAACGGCATTTCGAGATGGGTGTGCGGGTCGATGCCGCCGGGCATGACATAGGCGCCGCCGGCGTCGAGCACGGTGTCGCCGGCCAGATTCGGCCCGATGGCTGCGATGCGCTCGCCCTCGATCAGGACATCCGCCTCATAGCTGCGGTCGGCCGCGACGATGGTGCCGCCCTTGATGACGGTGGACATTCGGCCCGCTCCTAACTCAGGCGATTTCCGCCGTCTCCAGCACCGCGTGCAGCAGCACATTGGTTCCCGCCGCCGCCCATTCCGGCGAGATCGCCTCGTCCTCATTGTGGCTGAGGCCGTCGACGCAGGGGCAGAAGATCATGGCGGACGGCGCGACGCGATTGACCCAGCAGGCGTCGTGCCCGGCGCCGGAGACGATGTCGCGGTGGCTGTAGCCGAGACTTTGCGCCGCCTGCCGCACCCGGCCGACGAGGATTGGGTCGAAGGCCACCGGATCGAAGCCGTTGACCTCCTCGATGGCAAGTCCGAGCCCGATGGCGGCCGCGACCTCGGCCGCGGCGGCGCGGACCTGCGCCTCCATCACGGTGAGCACGGACTGCTCCGGGTGGCGGATATCGACGGTGAACACCACCCGGCCGGGAATGATGTTGCGCGAATTGGGCGCCACATCGAGCTTGCCGACCGCGCCCACCGCCAGCGGAGCGTGGGCCCAGGCGATCGCTTCCACCTTCTCGATGATGCGGGCGGCGCCCAGCCCGGCATTGACGCGCTTGCGCATCGGCGTCGAGCCGGTGTGCGCCTCCTTGCCGGTCAGCGTCATCTCCAGCCATTTGGTGCCCTGGCCGTGGGTGACGACGCCGATATCCAGCGCCTCGTCCTCCAGGATCGGGCCCTGCTCGATGTGCAGCTCGAAATAGGCGTGCGGCACCCGGCCCCCCACCGGCTCGCCGCCCTTGAAGCCGATCCGCTCCAATTCGTCGCCGAAACGCTTGCCGTCCGGGTCGGTGCGCGCATAGGCCCAGTCCAGCGCATGAATGCCGGCGAACACGCCCGAAGCCGTCATCGCCGGGGCAAAGCGCGCGCCCTCTTCATTGGTCCAGTTCACCACCTCGATCGGACGCCGGGTGCGGATGCCGAGATCGTTGAGCGAGCGCACCACCTCCAGCGCGCCGAGCACACCCAGAACGCCGTCGAACTTGCCGCCGGTCGGCTGGGTGTCGAGATGCGAGCCCATCATCACCGCCGCGGCATCCGCATCCGTGCCGGCGCGCCGCGCATACATGGTGCCCATGGCGTCGATGCCGACCTCCAGCCCCGCCGCCTCGCACCAGCCGCGAAACAGCAGGCGGCCGTCGCGATCGGCATCGGTCAGCGCCTGGCGGTTATTGCCGCCGCGCACCCCGGGGCCGATCTGCGCCATCTGCATCAGGCTGTCCCACAGCCGCTCGCCACGGATGCGGAGATTGTCGTTCGGCGCGCTCATACCGGAGTTCCCTTATTGTGGAGCCTCTGCGTCGGCTAGGAGCCGATCGCCGCCTGCACCTGTTCGAGCGCCTTGGTGCAGCCTGGCGCGTCGCCGGCCGCGTCGGCAGCGCGGGCGCGCGCCAGCGCCTTCAGCGCCCGCTCCGGTCGCTTGCCTTCGCCGAGCGCCTCTTCCTCCGTGGCGAGTGTGCTTGGGCTAGGCTGCTGGCTGAGCAGCGCCGTCGAACCCTCCGGCGCAGTGGGGCCGGTGCGGGCCACGGTCTCGATGAAGCGGTCAACCTGCTTCTGGGCCTGGTCGATCGCCTGCGCACAGGGCCCGGCCATGGCGGCCGCGGGCAATGCGAGCACGAAGGAGACCAGCAGGATTACGCGTCTTACAGCTTGCAGCGTCATCGTCTTTGGCACCCCGAACCGCCCGCCTGCGGTTATCGCACTGCCCCGGCGGCGCCGCAATCGCCGCATTCCGAGGGAAAAGCCGGTGGCGCGCGGCGCGGCATTTCTTTAACCAGCATGCGAAGTCTTCGCTTTGCCAACGGGACGCTGCGGCGCAGTGGGCCGGGTGCGGCGGCGCAGCAGATGCGGATAGACTCTCCGGTGATGTCCGGCGATGGTGCGGACAGGGGGCGCCATGACACTGACCGTCGCACTCGTCGCGATGATGGCCGTGCAGTTTCTGCTGCTGGCGGTCGGTTTCGTCTTTATGGTTCCGCAGTCCGGTGGGGACCCGGCCAATTCGGCTGTGCTCGTTCTCATGATCGCCCACACGCTGGCGCTGATCGGCTGCTGCATCATCGTCTATGGCAAATATCGGCGGGACCTGTTGCGGCTCAACGAGGCGCAAGCCGCCATTGCGGCCAGCAGCGCGCGCCACCACGATTTCGCACGCTCCTCCGCCGACGTGTTCTGGGAGATCGACGACAAAGCCGTCTTCACCTATTTCGCCGACCAGGCCGGCGTTTATGACGACGTGATCGCGGTGGCGCCGGGCTTTTCGGTCATGGATATCGCGGCCCGCGACCCGATCAACGATCCTGAAATCTGGCGCCGTCAGCTTGCCGAAAATCTCACCGGCGTGCCGTTCCGCGACTTCGCCTACAGCATCCGGCTCGCCGACGGCAGTCTGCGCCATTTCCGCGCCAGCGGCGTGCCCATCACCGATGAGCAAGGCCGGCGGCTCGGTATGCGCGGCATATCGGGCGAGCGCACCGCGGAAGTGGAGACGCTGTCGCTCCAGCGCCTGCAGAGCCGCGTGCTGCGGGCGCTCGCGGACGGCTGCACCCTGGCGGAGGTCGGCGACCTGCTGTGCCGCGAGGTCGAACGGCTGGATCCCGGCGTCGTCTGCTCGATTCTGGAACTGCAGGGCGACCGTCTGTCGCCTCTGGCGAGCCCCAGCCTGCCGGAAGCCTTCTCTCGTATGCTCGCCGGCTTGCAGATCGGCCCGAATGTCGGTTCGTGCGGCACCGCCTGCTACCGCGGCGAGGCGGTGGAGGTGCATGACATCGCCTCCGATCCGCTCTGGGCCGACTACCACGACCTGCCGCTGCCGGGCGCGCTGCTCGCCTGCTGGTCGAGCCCCATCAAGCACCGCAACGGCGAGGTCGCCGGAGCCTTCGCCTTCTATTTCCGAGAGCGGCGCGGCCCGACGGAATGGAACCGGCAGATCGTCGCGGTCTGCGTGGATCTGTGCGCCCTCGCTATCGAACGCGATCGCGCGCGGGCGCATATCGAGCGGCTGGCCTATTACAACGCGCTGACCGGCCTTCCCAACCGCGTGCGGACCTGTACCGAGATCGACGACCTGCTCCGCGAGGCGCAGGCCGGCGGCCGGCCGCTCGCGGTGCTTTTCCTCGACATCGACCATTTCAAGGACGTCAACGAAACCCTGGGTCATACCGTCGGCGACCGCCTGCTGGCGGCACTCGCGGCGAATCTGCGCGAGCAGTTCGGGCCGAGCGAACGGATCGGCCATCTGGGCAGCGACGAGTTCGTCGTCGTGCTGCCGGACTGCACCGGGGCGGGAGCGTCCGCCGCCGCACACCGCGTGGCGCGCACGCTGACCCGGCCGATGGTCGTGGCGGACATGGCGCTGCCGTTGACGGTGAGCATCGGCATCAGCACCTATCCGGACAACGGCACCGATGCCGAGACGCTGCTCAAGCATGCCGACGCGGCGATGTGCGAGGCCAAGAGCGCCGGCCGCGCCACCATTCGCCTGTTCGGCGCGGCCATGAAGCGCAATGCGCAGAACCGGCTGGTCTACGGCGCCGCGCTGCGCGGGGCGGTGGAGCGGGGCGAGATGTCGCTGCACTACCAGCCGCAGATCGGCCTCGCCGACGGGCTGCTGCACGGCGTGGAGGCGCTGGCCCGGTGGCGGCACCCCGAGCTCGGCGACGTTCCGCCCGGAACCTTCATTCCGATCGCCGAAGAGACGGGCCAGATCAAGCAGATCGGCGTCTGGGCGATCCGGGAAGCCTGCCGGCAGATGGCGGAATGGCAGGCGGCGAGCGTGGACATCGGCAGCATCTCGGTCAACCTCTCGCCGCGGCACTTCCACGATGCCGAACTGCCGGCCACCGTCGCCGCGCTGCTGCGCGAACATCGGCTGCCGACCGGCAGCCTGGTGCTGGAAATCACCGAAAGCGTGATGATGGACACCCACCCGGCGGCAATGGAGACCGCCAACGCGCTGCGCGCCCTCGGCGTCGGCCTGTCGATGGACGATTTCGGCACCGGCTATTCCAGCCTCAGCATGCTGGCGCGCATGCCGATCAGCGAACTGAAGATCGATCAAAGCTTCATGCGCGAGCTCGAAGGCGACCGCAACACCCAGGCGGTGGTGACCACCATCACCCGCATCGGCGAGATCCTCGGCATGAAGGTGGTATGCGAAGGCATCGAAACCGAAAGCCAGCTCGCCCTTCTGCGCGCGCTGGGCTGCCCGGTCGGGCAGGGCTATGTGTTCAGCCGGCCCGCGGCTGCAGACGACTTCCGCACATGGCTCCAGCAATCCGCCATCGGAACCGCCGGCCGTCCGCCCCGCATCGACGAGATCAGCACCACCGCACGCCGCAGCCGCCGCACCAAGACCAGCCGGTCGCTGCCGGCCTGAGTGCCTGTTTGACCCGCTCCCACGGGTGTTGACGGCTCGCGCTCGAAGGGCTTTCGACCCAAATTCTGCGATCCTCGGGCGAGGCGCGGAGAAGCGGCTCTGCGGCGCCGAACAGCGGACGAACCGCAACATGGCGTACTGCCGCAGGCATGTTCCGATGTGGCGTTTCGCTGCGCGCAGGGAACCCTCCGCACGGCTGCTCGTTGGTCAGCAGTCGCAAAAGGAAGAACGCCGCCATGGCCGTCGCCCTCTCCGCCCAGCCGCCCCACCCCGACTCAGTGCCCACGCCGGTGCGCGATCCCGTGCCGGCACCGGTGCGCGACCCGGACGTGCCGGGCATACGCGACCCTATCGCTCCGGCAATCGGCGATCCGCATCCGGCCCCGCCACCGCCTCCCGCACCGACCGTCGAACCCTCCAAAGCCTGACGCCGTCGACAACCCCGGGACCTGCCATGCACCCCACCGCCTTCGCCGCCGCCTCTCTCCCGCTGCACCCGCCGGACGGTCCCCGCCTGCCGATGAACGACCCGGAGGGCGAGCCGGGTCCGGCCGTGTATGACCCGCAGACCCCGCCGGACCAGAACCCCGACATCCGCCCGGACGTCGACGAGCCGCAGGACGAGCCAAACCCGGCCCCGATCGACCTGCCCAGCCGCGACCCCGCACCGCCGCTCGCCCCGTGAACCGCAGGGTCGCGTGAACAAGCCAGCAAGGAATTTTAGAGCAATCCGGATAGCGGAGAATTCGCCTGCGCGATTGCCGTACGGTTCCTGAGCGCATGACCGCACAGACAGTTGCCGATCCCGGCCTGTTGGACTAAGAAGCTCTCCGGCTTCCTACAGCCCGCGGCACCCGTAGCTCAGCTGGATAGAGCGTTGCCCTCCGAAGGCAAAGGTCGCACGTTCGAATCGTGCCGGGTGCGCCAATAAAATCAAAGACTTAACGAGATTTTCAGCCGCCTTGCGGGCTAGTCCCACACTGGCGTCCCACATACAGGTAGGAAAGCGATGCGGCTCGCCGAGCGCCGTTGGGCTCTCGCTGATCGCCTTGTCGTTCCTAATGGTGTAGCGCGCAAAATCGGATGGCACGGCGCGCAACATCGGTTGGCATCGCCGGGCGCTGCTCCACAAGCAGGTTGCGAAGGGCGTAAACAGCCCGTTTAACGCCTTCCCCCCTGCACGACTTTAAACGCCGCGGCGGGCTCGTCCGGCGGTGGCCGAGGCGCCTCAAGATCGACGTACCGGGCCTTGCAACTGTCCTTGGCCGGGTGTCGCCCTGGCTTTCGGTGGCGGCAGTCCTGGACAATGAGTTCAAGCAGGTTGTCGAGCGAGATTTCAGCGCCGTACTTCGCTGCGAGCCTGGCAAGGCGGTACTGCCCTCGCCTGTCGCACCCCACACACGCGATGCGAACGACGACGTATGGGAATCCGGACAGGCGGTCGCTCGTATCCATGCCTCGAAATGAGAACAAAGAAGAAACATCGTCAAGCGATCATGGGATGTGGCACCGAGATTGTCAGGCTGCAATTCCGCCATCCTGCTTCGCGCCGCGCGCGACAATCTTGAGGGTATGGTCGGGCAGTGGGCGCTGCAGTGCCTTGGCGTCTGCCCACGGCGCCCCCATCCAGATCTCGATCTCCTCCGGCTCGGTAAGGATCACCGGCATGGCTTTCGGATGGATCGGGGCCACGACGCGGTTGGGCTCCGTGGTCAGGAAGCCGAACAGGTCGGTGACCACCGGCCCCTCCTTCATTTTCCGCACGCCGCTCCACCGGGTCCAAATTCCGGCGAAGACAGCGAGCGGCCGGCTCTCATCGAGAGCAAACCAAGTCGGCGGCCTGGAGCCGTCGGGCATGATCTGGTTCTCCGAAAAGCTGGTGAAGGGCACGAGGCAGCGATGTTCGACGCCGGTCCACCGGCGCCAGTGGCTGCTCTCGACGTTTCGAATGTTCGTGACGCCGCTGTCCGGCTCGACCTTCAATAGCTCACCGAAGTTGACGGCAACGCCCTTCGCCTCGAGCCTCTGGGCGCGCTTCTTGGTCGCCTCGATTAGGTAGTTCTTCGGCGTGGGCATACCCCAGCGCGCCAAGTTCAGCTCGCGCAAACCGTCATCCCCTGACCGCACGATCGGCGCGGAATAGTCGGGAAAAATCCCCGGAAGGGGCGGAAGGTTGCCCGACCGATCGCGCAGTGCGCGAGTAAGAGCGATGATTGCGGCCTGCCCTTTGGTCAGACTGTAGAGATTACACATGGTTCAGCTCGCCGACGGACCTTGGAGAGCCGAGAGGCGGCTCAGGCTAATGTCGAAATATGCACGTTCGACCTCGATACCCACATAGGCAAGTCCGGCCTCCCGGCAAGCGAGCCCGACCGTCCCCGAGCCCATGAACGGGTCGAGAATCGGCCCGTCCATGATCTGCAGGAGCCCCTCCATCAGTTGAACCGGCTTGCCGGCGATGTGCTGCTTGAACCGAGGCACCGCCTGCCGAAAGACGCCCGGCGCCACCGGCCCTTTCAGCGGCCGGGCACCGTTGGTGGCCCACACGACATACTCGGCCTGGGCGCGATAGCGGCCCTGCTGGGGCCTTCCCCGTTCGGTCTTGTCCCATGGCACGATGCCGCGCCAGACCCAGCCGGCCGCCTGGACCGCATCTGTGGTGATCGGCAGCTGGCGCCAGTCGGAAAACGTGCAGAGGATCGCGCCCGGCCGGGCGAGAACCCGCGCGCGCGAAAGCCACAGCGTCGACCAGGCCAGATAGGAACGCTGGTCGCGCGTGTCGCCGGCGAACTCGGGATAGAGGCCCCGATCGGTGCTGGACTGGTACTTTGAGCTGGGCGGTGCCGACCGGTCGCTCCGGAAGGCACCACCGCTCGAATAGGGCGGGTCGGTCAGCACACCGCCGATGCTGCCCGGCTCTAGCTTCGCCAGGATTTCGAGGGCGTCGCCCTGATAGATGGTTGCGGATCCAATGACCTCACGTCGGGTGTACACGTAGCGCCTCCTGATGGACGACGCTCGCGGCGCTCGGTTGCGGGCTCTGCTGGCCTCGAAACGTTGAAAGTGCCACAGCGACGGCACTTGATCTGTATGACGGTCGAGATTGGCCCGCCGGCTCGAAAAAGCAGCGCTCCGCACCCTCCGCATCGAAAATTCTCCATTGCCACACTGGTACCGACTCGTGCGACCCTGCAACGCTCGCGCGAGCAGCGGGGTAGCGTTAAGTCGTCTGCGCGCTACGCGGGTCGGTCGCCAAACTCTGGCCCGCGCCGGGGAAACCCGGCCCCGTCACCTGCCGGTGCTGAGATTGATGCTTACGTAAACACCCCCCGCGCCGCGACCCGCAGCCAGTCCGCATCGAGCACCTCCAGCGGGTCGCGGTTCGATCGCGCGAGGTTCTCGATCCAGCCCCGATAAACGCGCATCCCATTGAACATGGAGGGGTCGGACCCCGGCGACGTGAACGGCTTCGCGGCCCCCCACAACGGCGTCAGCGCCGAGAAATTCGCCGAATTGTCCGCACCCTTGACGGCCGTCGTGGTCACGCGGCCATTGGCCGAGCGCAGCGTCAA
>JBGGNI010000174.1:0-9289 GCA_041287585.1 Xanthobacteraceae bacterium | reverse complement strand
CAGCACGTCCGGCCGGTTGGTGGCGGCGATGAGGATGATGCCCTCATTGGCCTCGAAGCCGTCCATCTCCACCAGCAGCTGGTTCAGCGTCTGCTCGCGCTCGTCATTGCCACCGCCGAGACCGGCGCCGCGATGGCGGCCCACCGCATCGATTTCGTCGATGAAGATGATGCAGGGCGCGTTCTTCTTGGCCTGCTCGAACATGTCGCGCACGCGGCTTGCGCCGACGCCGACGAACATCTCGACGAAGTCCGAGCCCGAAATGGTGAAGAACGGCACGTTCGCCTCGCCGGCGATGGCGCGCGCCAAGAGCGTCTTGCCGGTGCCGGGGGGGCCGACGAGGAGCACGCCGCGCGGGATGCGCCCGCCGAGCCGCTGGAACTTCTGCGGGTCGCGCAGGAAGTCGACGATCTCGGTGAGGTCGCTCTTGGCCTCGTCGATGCCGGCAACATCTTCGAACGTCACGCGGCCATGCGCCTCGGTCAGCAGCTTGGCGCGGCTCTTGCCGAACCCCATCGCTTTGCCGCCGGCGCCCTGCATCTGCCGGGAGAGGAAGATCCACACCCCGATCAGCGCGATGAAGGGCAGCCAGGAGATCAGCAGGCTGACGAACCACGGCACATTGTCGGTCAGCGGCTTGGCGGTGATGGCGACGCCCTTGCCGTAGAGCCGCTGGATGAGGCCGGGGTCGTTGGGCGAATAGGTCTGGAAGGTGCGGCCGTCATTGAAAGTGCCGGAAATCTCCGGGCCCTGGATCAGCACGTCGCGCACGCGGCCGGCATCCACCTCGGTGAGCAGCTGGGAGAAGCTGACATCGTTGGTCGACTGCCGCTGCGCCGGGTTCTGGAACAGCGAGAACAGCGCCAGCAGCAGGAGGACGATGATCACCCACAGGGCGAAATTGCGGATATTGGCGTTCATCACTGTCCTTTCGGCGCCCGCGCCGCCGATGGCAAGGCCACCGGGCGCCGGGCAGACCCCTCGACCATTGCTCGTAATCTAGGTCTCGCACACGCCCTTGCCAAGATGCCCGTCCCCAACATGGTTGCCGTTTCGGCAGGAGATGCCCTCAGCCGGCCGTCCCGTCCGCACATGCGCGTGAGCGGCGCGGCGGCGCCGGGCGGATTCGCACCCTGCGCGCATCGGCCCGCACCGCGGCGCCGGCCAAAGTGCGGGCGGCCGGCGCTCCGCCGCGGGCGGCCTCCAGCACCGCGCGGTGCAGCGCCTCCAGCTTGCCGAGTTCGGGCGCCCGCCCTCCGGTTTCGCCCACCGCACGACCGAGCAGCCGCAGGCTGATCTCCTCGGGCAGTGCGGCAAAGCGCGCCGATTCGAACCGGAAATCAGGCGCGCCGCCGCCCGCCAGTTCGGCCCAGGCCGCCTCGGACGCGGTCGCCAGCGCCGCCTCGGCGCGGGCCATTCGGGCGGCGAAAGCGGCGAGGCGCGGTGCATCCAGCCCCTCATGCGCCAGCCGCGGCAGCAGCGTGCGCAGGCGGGCGCGGGTGTAGCGCGGGTCTTGGTTCGACGGGTCTTCGGCAAACGGCGCGTCGGCCCTGCGGCACTCGGCGATCAGCGCCGCCTTCGGCATGCCGAGCAGCGGGCGCAGCAGCGCGATGCCGCCGGCGTCGCGGCCGGCGGCCATGCCGGCCAGCCCGGCCAGCCCGGAACCGCGGGCGAGGCGGAACAGCACGGTCTCGGCCTGGTCGTCCAGCGTGTGCGCGGTGGCGAGCGCGGTGGCGCCGAGCGCGCGTGCCTGCGCCAACAGCAGGGCATAGCGCGCATTGCGGGCGGCTTCCGGCACACCGGCCTGCGGCTTGTCGCCGGTCCAGGCCAGGGTGGCGTGCGGCAGGCCGAGCTTTGCCGCAAGCCGGCCGGCGGCGGCGGCCTCGTCCGCGCCGGCGGCGCGCAGGCCATGGTCGACGCTCGCCGCATGCAGCACCGGCCCGAACGGACGCAGCGCGCGCCAGCGCTGGGCCAGCAGCATCAAAGCGGTGGAATCCGGGCCGCCGGAGACGGCGAGCAGAAGGACGGGGTGGGCTTCAAAGGGTGAGAAAAGCCGCGCCAGCGCGGCCGCGTCGAGCGGCGCCGCCTCAGCAGCGCACACGCTTCTGTTCCCGCTCCACCGATTGGCGCACATTGGCCGGGGCGCGGGGATACTTGTTGCCCACCGCATTGAAGGTGGCGCAGGCGGCGTCCTTCTCGCCCAGCGCCGCCAGCGACTGGCCGAGCCGCACCAGCGCCTCCGGCGCCTTCACCGCATTGGGAAAGTCGGTGGAGACCTTCAGATAGCTGGTGGCGGCTTCCTTGTAGCGCTGGCGCAGATAGTCGCTCTCGCCCATCCAGTAATAGGCGTCCGGCAGCGCGCGGTCGCCGGGGTATTGCTGCACGAACAGGCGGAAGCTCTCCACCGCCTGGTCGTAGTCCTGCCGCAGCATATAGCCGTAGGACAGGTCGTAGAGGTCGCGCGCGCTGTTGGAAGGCGGCAGCGTCGCCACCTGGGTGCCGGCCGGCGCCGCGCCGGGGCCGGCATACTCGCCGGACGCCGCGCCGGCGAGGCTGCCAAGATCCATCGGCGCGCCGGGCGCGCGGCCCGGCCCGGCAGCGGTGGCTGCGGGATCGGTGCCCAGCGGGCGCGGCGCACCGGGCGCAGCCGGCTGGGCGTTCGGGTCGAAGGCGTCGGAGCGCTTGGCCGGCTGGCCGGCGGGCGCGGGGGCACCTGCCGGCGGGCGGACGGCGGGCGCGGCGGCGCCGCCCGGCAGGCGGTAGTCGACCTCTTCCTGGAAGCGCTTCACCTGCGCTTCCAATTGCTGGTTGCGGTATTGCAGCTGCTCGATCTGGCCGGTCATCTGGCGCAGCTGGTTCTCCAGCCGGTCGAGCCGCATCGACAGGCCGGCGGCATCGCCCACCGGCGCGCCCTCCGCCACCGGCGCGGTGGCACCGCTGCCCACCTGGCCCGGCGGCTTGAACAGGTTGCCGAAGAAATTATTGTTCTGCTGGGCCAGCGCGGGGGTGGCTGCGAGTGCAAGCAGAACGGCGCCGAAGCGCAGGAAGCGTACGGTCATGGGCGGTCGATGGCTGGCTGGGGTGGCGTCCGGCGCGGCGGCGCCCGGCGCCGTCCGCGTCGACAAGCATACGGAGCCGATCGCGTCCAAAGTGTGACCCTGCCTGCGCCTATCAGGAACCCGCATTGTTCAGCACGGTCACCGCGCGGCGGTTCTGCGACCAGCAGGAGATGTCGTTGCACACCGCCACCGGCCGTTCCTTGCCGTAGGAGATGGTGCGGATGCGGTTGGCGTCGATGCCGCGACCGGCCAGATAGTCGCGCACGCTCTGGGCGCGGCGGGCGCCGAGCGCGATGTTGTATTCGCGGGTGCCGCGCTCGTCCGCATGGCCTTCGACGGTGAAGGTGTAGCGGTTGTACTGCGCCAGCCACTGCGCCTGGCGGTCCAGCGTGGCGCGGGCCTGGGCGGAAAGGTCGGTCTGGTCGCTCTCGAAGAACACGCGGTCGCCCACCGAGACCACGAATTCCTGCGGGCTGCCGGCCGGTGCCGAGCCCAGCGCGCCGCCGGCTCCGGCCCTGCCGGCCTCCATCGGGTTCTTCGCGCAGGCTGCGGCCAAGAGGGCGAGCCCGATGATGAAGGCGGCGCGCGAGCCGCCGAGAATGCGCAGCATACGGGTCATTGGGGTGGCTCCTGTGCCCTGAACCGGATGTCCCGGTTTAGCGTGTCTTGGTTAATTGAAGGTTCCGTCAACCTTGACGAACCCTTTACGCCGGCACTGCTGAATCGTCCGGCGCCCGGAAACGCGGTTTATGGTCAACAATTCGTCAACGCCGCCGGCTCACGAGCGCAGCGGCGACCAGGCCGGATCCGAGCCATAGCTCGGCGTCGGCACGCGCTGCTCGTTGTAGCCGGTGATGTCCACCGTATAGAGCTGCGGCCCCGCCGCTCCGCCGGGATCGCGGAAGAACATGATCACCCGCCCGTTGGGCGCGAAGGTCGGCCCCTCATTGTGGTAGCCCTCGGTGAGAATGCGCTCGCCCGAGCCGTCGGTGCGCATGATGCCGATGGCAAAGCGCCCGCCGCCCTGCTTGGTGAAGGCGATGACATCGCCGCGCGGCGACCACACCGGGGTCGAATAGCGGCCGTCGCCGAACGACAGCCGCCGCGCCCCGGAGCCGTCCGACCCCATGACGTAGATCTGCGAGGTGCCGCCGCGGTCGCTCTCGAACGCGATCTGCCGTCCGTCCGGCGCGTAGGACGGCGCGGTGTCGATGGCGGCGGTGTCGGTCAGCCGCGTGGTCGCCTTGGAGCGCAGGTCCATCACGAAGATGTTGGCGTTGCCGCCCTGCTGCAGGCTCAAGATCACCCGCTGCCCGTCCGGCGAGAAGCGCGGCGAGAAGCTCATGCCGGGGAAATTGCCCACCACTTCGCGCTGGCCGGTCTCGATGTTGAGCAGATAGACGCGCGGCTCGTCGCGCCCATAGCTCATATAGGTGATTTCCTGGCTGGTCGGCGAAAAGCGCGGCGTCAGCACCAGATCGTCGCCGCGGGTGAGATAGCGCACGCTGGCGCCGTCCTGGTCCATGATGGCGAGGCGCTTGATGCGCTTCTCCTTCGGCCCGCTCTCGTCGACGAACACGATGCGGGTGTCGAAATAGCCCTTCTCGCCGGTCAGCCGCTCATAGATGGCGTCGGCGATGATGTGGGCGACGCGGCGCCAATTGTCCGGCTGGGTGAAATATTGCTGGCCGATCAGCTGCTGGCCGGCGAACACGTCCCACAGCCGGAACTCGGCCTTCACCCGCCCGTCGGGCTGGCGCGTCATGCGCCCGGTCACCAGCGCCTGGGCGTTGATCACCCGCCAGTCCTGGAAGCGCGGCGAGGCGTCCGGGTTGGTGATCTTCTCCACGAAGGCGGCGGGGTCCAGCGGGGCGAACAGGCCGGAGCGGCGCAGATCATTGGTGATGATCTGCGTCACCCCGCGCCCGGCTTCGGTGTCCTGCGGGCTGCCGCCGCCGACGAAATCGGTAAGCGCGATCGGCAGCGGCTGCACCGTGCCCTGCGTCACGTCGAGCTTCAGCACCGCCTGCGCGGCGCCCCCGCCGAGCAGGCTGGTCCCGGCCAGCGCGCCGGCACCCACCAGCAATTGCCGGCGGTCGGGCACGAAGACGGAGCGGCGGGGGAGAATCGGATGCGTCATCGTCGGGAAGCCAAACGTCTCGAAAAAAGCGAAAATCCGGCGGGCCGGAGGCCGCCGGGGGTCAGCCGCGCACCATCTCGCGCGGATCGAAGGTAATCTCGATGTCCTTCCACACCTCGTATTTGGCGGGGGAGAGCATGTCGAACGGCTGGCCGCGGAACACCGCGCGGATCGCGCTCTCGCGCGCCGTCATGTAGAAGCCGCTGGTGCCGGTGGAAACCACCTGCGGCGGGCCGGACAGCGTGCCGTCGATGTTCAGCCGGATACGCACGGTCACGATCAGTTCTTCCGGGTTGGCGGCGCCCGCCGGCGGGCTCCACAGCCCCATCAGCCGGGCGCGCAACGCGTCGATCTCGGTCTGCGACAGCCGCGCCGAGCTGCCGGCGGAAGCTCCCAGCGTCGGCTGGCTGGACAGCGTGTCGCCCACCGCGGCCTGACGCTGCGGCGTGCGCTTGTCGAGCAGCGCGGCGATGCGGTCGGCATCAAAAGTCGAGGGCTCGCGCGGCGGCGCCTGCACCACGGGCTTGGGCGGCGGCGGCTTCTTCGGCGGCACCGGCGGGGGCGGCGGCGGCAGTTTGGCCTGCTGCTGCTCCTTCGGTTCTTCCTTCTTCTCCGGCGGCTTGGGCTTCAGCGCTTCGGCCTGCTTCGGCGGGGTCGGCTCGGGCTTGGCCTCGGCCTTCGGCGGGGCGGCATCCGGCTTCGCCTCGGCCTTGGGCGGCAGGGGCTTGGGCTCCTGCGGCTTCGGCTCGGGCTTCACCTGCGGCGGGCTCGGCGGGGGCGGCGGCGGTTCGGCGCTCGCCTTGATTTCGGGCTTGTCGGAGATCTTGGCCTCGGAGGGGTCGGTCGGCTTGGGCGTGTCGACCTTCTCGACCTTGGGCTTTGGCGTCTCGGCCTTCGGCGCCTTGGTGCTGCCGGCCATCATCTGGCTCAGTTCCGCATCGGAGATGATGTCGATGGGCATGGATTCGGCCGGCGGCACCTCGAACGGGCGCGGCGAGGCGAACGACACCAGCATGAACACCAGCACGCTGGCATGCAGAACGGAGGAAGAGACGAGGCCGGTGCGCATGTTCAGCTCCCCTGCTCGACTTCCGTCACCAAAGCGACGCGCCGGAAGCCGGCGGAGGACAGCCGGCCCATCACCTTCATCACCGTGCCGTAGTCGACGCTCTTGTCGCCGCGCACGAAGATGCGCTCCTCATAGCCGTTCTTGGCGATGGCCTGCAGCTTGGCGACCAGTTCCTCGACCGGGATCTGCGTCTCCTGGAGATAGATCTGGCCGTCCTTGTTGACCGAGACCACCAGCGGCTCCTTGTCCTGCTCCACCGCCTTGGCCTCGGTCTGCGGCAGCTCGATCGGCACGCCGACCGTGAGCAGGGGCGCTGCCACCATGAAGATGATGAGCAGCACCAGCATGACGTCGACCATCGGCGTCACATTGATCTCGGACATCACGGCGCCGCCGCGCCTGCGCGAGCGCCGCGACTGCCACCCCCCGCCCGATCCGCCTGCCATGCCCATGGCGCCTCAGCCCCGCTCGTCGATCTGCCGCGACAGGATGGCGGAGAACTCGTCCGCAAAACCCTCCAGCCGCAGCGCCTGGCGATTCACCTGAGACACGAACTTGTTATAGAAAATGGTCGCCGGGATGGCGGCAACGAGGCCGATTGCGGTTGCGAACAATGCTTCTGCAATGCCGGGCGCCACCACCGCAAGGCTGGTGTTCTTGGACGCCGCGATCGACTGGAACGCGGTCATGATGCCCCACACCGTGCCGAACAGGCCGATGAACGGGCCGGCCGAACCCACGGTCGCCAGCACCAGCAGCCGGCTTTCCAGCCGCTCCACCTCGCGGGAAATCGTCACGTTCATCACCCGGTCCAGCCGCTGCGACAGGCCGGCGAGCGAGCGGGTGCTGCCCTCATAGGTGCGCTTCCATTCCCGCATCGCCGCGACGAAGATCGCCGCCATGGAATGGGTCGGCTTGGCGGACAGCGTGCGGTACAGCTCCTCCAGATTCTGGCCGGACCAGAATGCCTGCTCGAAGCTGTCCATCTGCCGCTTGGCGCGGATGAACAGCATGGTCTTGTCGATGATGATGGCCCACACCCACACCGAGGCGATGATCAGGCCGGCCATCACCAGCTTGACGACGAAGTGCGCCTGGAGGAACAGCCCGATCAGCGACAGGTCGGCACCTGGGGCAGCCATGGCGGTCTGCGCGACATCGGCAGGATTCATCGAATTAAAACCTCGGCACCAAAAGCTCGGCACATCGCCCGGCGGACTTGCCGGTGCGCCGCATCGTCACCCGCGACCCGCGGAAGCCGCGGCCGCTCGGCGCACGAGTCCGCCGCTTCGCAACATATGCCGGTGTTCGGCGGGGAATCCGACCAAACTTGGGCGCGGGCGGGTCCGCGGCCGGGTCATTTAGGGCTTACTAAGGTTAAGAGCGCGTTAGCGTTGCGGCGCAGCAACAGCGCCGGCCGCTTCTTCCGTAGCCTTCATGGCTGCCCTCAGCGCGTCGGGAATGCGCCGGGCGCGGCCCTGGGCGACGAACGCCACCTTCACCCGCGCCTCCACCAGCACCTGGCCGCCGCGCCGCACGCTCTGGGCGAGGGTAATCGAGGCGCCGGCGACCTCGGCGGGGCGGGTGTGCACTTCCAGCACGTCGTCGATCCGCGCCGGGCGCTGGAAGTCGAGCGTCATCGCGCGCACCACAAAGGCAAAGCCCGGCGCCTCCTCCAGCGCAGCGTCAAACAGCGCACCCTGGTGCACGCCGATCAGCCGCAAATGGTCGGAGCGGGCGCGCTCCATGAACTTCAGATAATTGGCGTGATAGACGATGCCGGAAAAATCGGTGTCCTCGTAATAGACCCGGATCGGCAGCACATGCCCGCCCGGCACCAGACGGCCGGCGAGATGCAGGAAGGGATCGGCGGCGGGATTCGCGTTGGAATTCATGGCGCAGTCATAGCGATTGCGGCCGCGACAGGGAACCGTCTGCGGGAGGCCGCGCGGCTCGTGTAGCCCTCTCCCGCGTGCGGGGGAGGGTTGGGGTGGGGGAGGCGCCGAGCGCGAGGCAACGGCGGTGCCGGACCGGACTTTCCCCGCCGACCCGCCTTCGGCGGGCCACCTCCCCCGCACGCGGGAGAGGATTTAAGGGAGGTGTCAACCGTCCAGCCGCCGCAGTAGGCCGCGATAGATTTCGTCGTCGTCGCACAGGCCGGCGAGGCGGCCGAGATTGTCCACCAGCAAGATCGGCAGATCGGTGTGGCGCTTGAGCTCGATCGCCGCCTTGAGCCGCAGATCGACCGGCGCGACGATGAGATCGCAATCCTTGGCCAGCTTGTCGTCGATGCGCCCGGCCTCGCCGTCGGCGGTGGCCATCAGGCCGACGCGGCCGTCCAGATCCAGCGACACCGGGCGGTTCTCGCCATCCACCTTCACCCGCACCCGCCCGCTCTTGTCGAGCAGCACATTGTCGCCCTCGCGCGGCAATGAGGCGGCCGGGCGCATCACCGCGGTGCCGCGCAGCACGTTGAGCGGGTTCATGTGCTTGACGAATTCGGCGACATAGGCGTTGGCCGGGCGCAGCAAGATGTCTTCCGCCGTGCCGGCCTGGACGATGCGCCCGCCTTCCATGATGGCGATGGTGTTGCCCAGCTTCAAAGCCTCGTCGAGATCGTGGCTGACGAAGACGATGGTCTTCTGGATGCGCTTCTGCAGATCCAGCAATTCGTCCTGGAGCTTGTCGCGGATCAGCGGATCGAGCGCCGAGAACGGCTCGTCCATCAACAGGATCTCGGCATCGGTGGCGAAGGCGCGGGCGAGGCCGACGCGCTGCTGCATGCCGCCGGACAATTCGTGGGTGTACTTCTCCGACCAGTTGGTGAGGCCGACCATGGCGAGCTTCTCGTCGACGATGCGGTTGCGCTCCGCCAGCGGCGTGCCGCGCAGTTCCAGCCCGAAGCCGACATTGTCGCGCACGGTGCGCCAGGGCAGCAGGCCAAACTGCTGGAACACCATGGAGACGGTGTGCATGCGGATGTCGCGCAGGGTCTCCGCGCTGCAGCGGGCGACGTCGATC
>JBGGNI010000173.1:0-28237 GCA_041287585.1 Xanthobacteraceae bacterium | reverse complement strand
GCCATTGGAGGCAATGGGAAAGCCGGCCTCGATGATGTCGACGCCCATGGCATCGAGCAGTTCGGCCACTTCCAGCTTCTCTTCCAGCGTCATCGAGGCGCCGGGGCACTGCTCGCCGTCGCGCAAGGTGGTGTCGAAAATGAAGACGCGGTCGGCGTCAGGGTGGCTGGACATCGGTTCGGTCCTTCTGGGCGGCGTGGCCGGACGGCTCTGAGGCGGCGTCGGGCTCGGTTCGGACTGGGCTGTCGGCGTGCGGCACGTCCCCTGAGCGCCCAGGCGTTCCGCCCGGCCGGCCCTCAGGGGCGGCTAAGAAGCAGCAGACCGGACAAAAGCAGAGCGTTCCCCGCAACCGCCTTGGCGGTCGGGGTCGCGGCACGGCGGACGGACATATGCGTCACGGCTCGGCTCTCGCGAAATGCTCTCGAACGGAAAATGTGTGTAGCGGAAGGCAGGGGGTGCTGGCAAGAGCGCGCGCCGCTGCCGCCTCAGTGCCCGCCCCCACCGCCACCGATCCGCGCCGGGCGGCGCAGCAGCGGCACGGCCAGCACCAGGGCCAGGAACAGGAAGGTGAGCAGAAAGAACACGTCGGCGAACGACATCACCAGCGCCTCTCGCCGCACCATGGCGGAAAGCTGCTTCACGGCGGCGGAATCGGCGTCCGAACCCAGCGGCGCCAGGGCGGCCGTCATCGAGGCCAAACGCTCGGTCGCCGCCGCATTCGCCCATTGCACGCTCTCGTGCAGCCGGGCCAGATGCAGGTCCCAGCGCTGGTTGAGCGCGGTGTTGATGAGCGCCAGCCCGACCGCGCCGCCGAGATTGCGGGTGAGGTTGAACAGGCCGGAGGCGTTCTTCAGTGTCGCCGGTGCCAGCGTGCCGAGCGCGAGATTGTTGATCGGGATCATGCAGATCATCAGCGACGTGCCGCGCAGGATCTGCGGGATCAGCAATTCCCAGAAATCCCAATCCTTGGTGATCCAGGTCACCCACCAGGTGCCCAGCGAGAAGCCGGCAAAGCCGAGGCCGATCATCAGCCGCGGGTCGATCTTGGTCATCAGCCGGCCGGCGACCGGCGCGGTGAGGAACATGGCGAGGCCGGTGATGAACATCGTCTCGCCGATCATCAGCGCCGAATAGCCCCGCACCCGGCCGAGATAGACCGGATAGAGATACGTCAGGCCGTAAAGCCCGATGCCCATGACGAAGCTGAAGGCGGAGCCGGTGGCGAAGTTGCGGTCGCGGAAAGCGCGGATGTCGACCACCGGCTCCAGCGCGCTCAGCACCCGCCAGAAGAAGGCGACCGCCGAGACCACGCCGACCGCAGCGAACAAAACGATGGCCTCGTCGTCGAACCAATCCTTGCTCGGCCCCTCCTCCAGCACGAATTCGGCGCTGCCGAGAAAGCCGGCCATGAAGATGAGGCCCCACCAGTCGAAGCGGTCCAGCAGCGCAAAATCCGGCTCGTCGAAGTCGATCAGCGCGGCGGTGGCGAGCGTCACCGCGATGCCCGGAATCACATTCACCAGGAACAGCCAGTGCCAGGAGAACAGGTCGGTGAGATAGCCGCCGACCGTCGGCCCGATGGTCGGGGCCAATGTGGCGACCAGGCCGATCATCGGCGCGACGATGGGCTGCTTCTCGCGCGGGAAGATGGCGTAGGCGGAGGCGAACACGGTCGGGATCATGCCGCCGCCGAGGAAGCCCTGCAGCGCGCGGTAGAGAATCATCTGGTTGATCGTGCTCGCCGTGGCGCACATGAAGCTCATGAAGGTGAAGCCCGCCGCCGAGGCGACGAACAGCCACCGCGTCGACAGCGCCCGCGACAGGAAACCCGACAGCGGGATCATCACGACTTCGGCGATCAGATAGCTGGTCTGCACCCAGGAGATCTCGTCCGAACTCGCCGCCAGCCCGGCCTGGATCTCTGCGAGCGAGGCGGAGACGATCTGGATGTCCAGGATCGCCATGAACATGCCGAACACCATGCACAGAAACGCGATCATGCGCCGGCGTTCGGTGGCCGGCGCCGCGCTGGTAGCGCCTATCGTGGTGGCCGTCATGGCGCCCGCTCCGGTCTCACGCGCCGCCGGGCGGGCGGGTGTCGACGATGGCGGTCACCGACATGCCCGGCCGCAGTTCCGCCTTGTCCAGCGCGGCGGCCGACAGCCGCACCCGCACCGGCACGCGCTGCACGATCTTGGTGAAGTTGCCGGTGGCGTTCTCCGGCGGCAGCAGGCTGAACTGCGAGCCGGAGGCCGGCGCCACGCTTTCCACCGTGCCCTCGAAATGCTCGTCCGGATAGGCATCGATCTCGACGGTGACAGGCTGGCCGGGCCGCAGGCGCACGAGCTGCGTCTCCTTGAAATTGGCGTCCACATAGACGCCGGCGAGCGGCACCAGCGCGGCGAGCCGGGTGCCGGCCTGGACAAGCTGGCCGAGTTGCACCGCGCGGTTGCCCACCACCCCGTCCACCGGCGCGCGCACCACGGTGAAGTCGAGATTGCGCTGCGCCTGGTCGCGGGCGGTGCGGTACTCGTCGAGCACGCGCGCCGCCTCGGTGCGCTCGGCATCGAGCACGGCGATGGCGGCTTGCGCCGAGGCGACCGCGGCGGTTGCCGCCATCAGGTTCGCCTGCGCCTTGTCGCGGTCGGCGCGGGCATTGTCGAGCGTCGCCCGGCTGGCGAAATTGCTGCTGGCGAGCTGCTGCTGGCGGCCGAACTCCAGCTCGGCACGCTGCCGGTCCGCCTGCGCGGCGGCGAGCTGGGCCTGCGCCTGGTCGACCGCCGCGGCAGCGGCCTTGGCTTGCTGGTCGAAGCGGGTGAGCGAGGCTTGCTGCGTCGCGATCTTGTCCTGCGTCGCGCGCACGGCGAGCCGGTAGTCGCCGTCGTCGATGCGGGCAATGACGTCGCCCGCCTTCACCGGCTGGTTGGCGGCGACCTCGACAGCGGTGATATAGCCGGTGACTTTGGCGGCGAGGATGGTGGTGTCGGCGCCGACATAGGCGTCGTCGGTCGAAATCTCGAACCGCCCGAGCTGCCACCAATCCAGCCCGTACCAACTGCCGGTGCCGATCAGCGCCACGGCAAGCGCGCCGAAGATAAAGGGCCGGCGCGAGCGCCGCGGGGGCGGCGATGCTTCGCGTGGTGCCGAATCGGCTGCGGGCGGGGTCGGGCCGGGCTCGGGCCTCTTGAGCAGCGTCACCGTCGCGCCGGCCGCTTTTGCCGTCTGGATCGCCTGTTCCATCGCCGTCACCCTGCTACGTATCGATATTGACTGAACGGTTCAGTTCGTATTTGGTTGCAAACCATATCAAACTAAACGGTTCAGTCAATTGTTTTGACAGCGGCGCCCGCGCCACCTATTCAAAAGGAGGAGATGAGGGTCCCATGAGCATCCACGCCGATAGCGCCGAGCCGGACGCCGGCACAGCTTCGCTGAAGCGCCGCGAAGTGATCGACGGCGCGCGCCGCGTGTTCTTCGCCAAGGGTTTCGACGGCGCCACCATGGACGAGATCGCCCGCGCCGCGGGCGTCTCCAAGGCGACCATCTATGTCTATTTCGACAGCAAGGAAGACCTGTTCCAGGCCCTGGTCGAGGTCGACCGCCGCAAATCGGCCGAGCGCCTGTTCGAGATCGACGAGCACGACCCGAACGTCGCCGGGCTGCTGCGGCGCATCGGCGTCACCTTCATGACCATGATGGTGCAGCCGGACCACATCAAGCTGGTGCGCATGGTGGTCGGCGCCGCCGAGAAATTCCCCAAGATCGGCCAGGTGTTCTTCGAGACCGGCCCCTGCCATGGCGGCCGCCGGCTGGCAGCCCTGCTTGCGCACCATGTCGCGATGGGCCGCCTCGTCATCGAGGATTGCGAGGAAGCCGCCTTCCAGTTCCTGAACCTGTGCCAGGGCAATCTGGTGAAGGGGCTGATGTTCGCCGCCGGTCCGACGCCGACCGAGGCGCAGATCGCCACCACGGTGGATCATGCCGTCCGGGTGTTTCTCGCCGCCTACGCACCGAAGCCGGCCAGCTGAAGCCGGCGCTTCAGGGCGCGCGCGCCGCCATGGCCCGCTCCTCGTCCACGATGTAGTCGCGGACCACCGGCACGGCGTCGCGCTCGGAGGCGAGCAGCAGTTGGAACACCATGTTCGAGCCGTGCAGAAAGCCCAGCTCCACCGCGGAGAGATAAAACTCCCACATCCGGCAGAAACGCTCGCCCATCATCGCCTGCGCCTCGGCGCGCTTTTCCTCGAAGCGCAGGCGCCACTGGCGGATGGTCCAGTAATAATGCAGCCGCAGCACTTCGCAGTCGGCGACCCATAGGCCCGTGCGCTCCGTGGAGGCGAACACTTCCGACAAAGCCGGCACATAGCCGCCGGGGAAGATGTATTTGCGGATGAACGGTGCGGTGGAACCCGGCGGCGACATGCGGCCGATGGCGTGGATCAGCGCGAAGCCGCCGGGTGTGAGCAGGCGCCGCACCGTCGAGAAATACTCGTCGAAGTGTGCGACGCCGACATGCTCCATCATGCCGATGGAGACGACGCGGTCGAAGGTGCCGGTCAGTTCGCGGTAATCCTGTTCGACAAAGGTGATGCGGTCCAGCACGCCCGCCGCCGCGGCCCGCCGCCGCGATTCGGCCAGTTGCTCGGTGGCGACATTGATGGCGGTGACATGCGCCCCGCACTCCTTGGCGAGGTGGATGGCGAGCGCGCCCCACCCCGAACCGATCTCGGCCACCCGCATGCCGGGTTCGATCTTCAGCTTGGCGGCGATGTGGCGGAGCTTGGCGGCCTGCGCCTCTTCCAGCGAGGCATCCGGTGTCGGGAAATAGGCGCAGGAATAGATCATGCCGGGGTCGAGCCACAGCGCATAGAAGTCCGGCGGATGGTCGTAATGGCTCTGCGCGTTCTTCGCGGCGCGGCCGAGCGGATTGGCCTGGTGCAGCCGCTTCAGGCCGCGCCAGGCCCGCCGCAGTGCCTGCTGCACCGGATGGGCGGCAAGCCCCCGGCGATTGACCGAGAACAGCAGCAGAAGGTCATAGACCGTGGTGCCCGCCTCGAAGGTGAGGCGCCCGTCCATGAACGCCTCGGCGGCGATCAGTTCAGGATTGAAGAACAGCTCGCGCTCCAGCTTCGCGTCCGCAAAGCGCACGCTCACCTCCGGCCCGTCGCGGCCCGAGCCGAAGCTGGTTCGCGTGCCGTCGGCCGCGATGACGTTGAGCCGCCCCTTCTCGATGAAGCGGTTTAGTAGATGGGCCAGCAAACGCATGAAGACGCCAAACTCTTAAGCATGGAGCGGCGCATCGGGCATAAGCGGCGCGTGCGTGTCAAGCAGGCCGCCGTTTCACGGTGTCCCGAACTCGTCATAAGCGCCAAGCGCATCGGCGGCGTACATGAGCGCGGGCCCACCGCCCATATAGACGCATACCGCCAGCACTTCCGCCACCTCGTCGCGACTGGCGCCCATCCCCTTCAGCGCCTTGATGTGGAAGCCGATGCAGCCGTCGCAGCGCTGGGTGACGCCGATAGCTAAGGCTATGAGTTCCTTTACCTTCTTGTCGAGCCGGCCATCGGCCCCCGCACTCTTGGCCAGTGCCTGGAAGCCCTGCATCGCCTCCGGCACCAGCTTGCGCAGCTCGGCAATGTTTGCGGACACAGAGTGGGTAATGTCGCGATAGTCCTTCATCGGAAGCTCCTGCGGCGCGAAGATTGGATTTGTCATTTAGCATTTCTTTGATATTATAAAAATGCAAATTGTGAAATTGTTGATGAGAGCACCGTGCCGCCCGTCGAGGACATCGCCGCCAAATCCGACCGCGTCGCCGCCTTCCTGAAGGGGCTCGCGAACCCGCATCGTCTGCAGATCCTTTGTCTGCTCGCCGTCGCGCCGCGCAGCGTCGGCGAACTGATCGCTGGCACAGGAATCGCGCAAACATCGATGTCGCAGCATCTGGCCAAGCTCAAGGACGAAGGAATCGTCGATTTCACACGAAGTCATCGCACGCTGCATTATCGCATCGTACATCCGGCAACCGCCGAAATTATGGAAATACTTTACGAGCATTTTTGTCGAAAAGGATAACGTACATGAATACGAGCATCTCCACCACCATTGAGCCCGAAACCGCGGCCGCATGGCTGGCGAAGGGCGACGCCGTGCTGATCGATGTGCGGGAACCCGACGAATTCGGCCGTGAGCACATCGCCGCAGCTATCTCGATTCCGTTGAACACACTGGTCGCGACTCTGGCGGCGCTGCCGCTGCCGCCGCAGCGCAAGCTTATCTTCCAGTGCCTGAAGGGCGGGCGTGGCGAGCAGGCGCGCCTCGCCGCCGCACAGGCTGGCCGTGAATCGTACAACTTGGCCGGCGGCATTCTCGGCTGGAAGCAGGCCGGGCTGCCGGTGAGCGTCGCCGCAGGCCCGGTTAGCAGCGCGGGCGTTCCACCGATCTTTCGGCAGGTGCAGATTGCGGTCGGGCTGCTGGTTGTGTCGGCCGTGCTCGTCGGGTTCACGGGTCATCCAGCCGGCTTCATCATGGCTGGGCTGTTCGGGGCCGCACTCGCGGTAGCCGGCGGCACCGGCTGGTGCGGCCTCGCGATCGTGCTCGGTCGAATGCCCTGGAATCGCCCCGCCTGACCCGGGGAGCCTCAGTTAACGAGTCTCCTGCACCACCGGCAGCAACGGCGGCGGCGCCACCGGCCTCAGCAGCTTGGTCACTGCCGGGCTCGCCACCACTTCGGCATGGTCGAAAAAGGCCTCGTGATTGGCCTCGATGTCGTCGAGCACATAGCGGTAGTTCACCATCAGCCCGGCGCCCTGCTTCAGTCCTTTGGACGACAGGTCGCCGAACGGGTTGATGCGCTCCAGCCGTGCGCCATTGCCGAGATGGAAGCGGGCCACTGGATCCAGCAGCTTGCCCCGCGCCGTGCGCGCGGTGAGGAAGTAGTAGGCGCCGAGCGCCGCCATCACCGGCGCGAGCTGCTTGCGGCGCACCTCGTCCGTATCGAGCGAGGAGGCATCGAGGCCGGCGAGCACGCGCCGGTCGGCGTCGGTCAGCGGGCCGGGCGCCTCGCTTTGCCGCTGCTCGTCCAGCCAGGCGCCGAAGCCCGGCACCGGAGAGAGAGTGACGAAGCTGGTGAGCCGCGGAAACTCGCGCGAGATCTCCTCCACCACCTGCTTGATGAGGAAATTGCCGAAGGTAACGCCGGCCAGCCCCTTCTGGCAGTTGGAGATGGAATAGAACACCGCCACCGTTGCCTTGGCCGGATCCAGCGGCTCGCGCTTCTCGGCGAGTATGGGCGCGATGGCGGCCGGCATGTCGCGGGTGAGCGCCACCTCGACGAAGATCAGCGGATCATCCACCAGCGCGGGATGGAAGAAGGCGTAGCAGCGCCGGTCCGGACTGTCGACGCGGGCGCGCAGGTCGTTCCAGTCGCGAATGGCGTGCACCGCCTCGTAGCGGATGATCTTCTCCAGCACGCTGGCGGAGGTCGACCAGTCGATCCGGCGCAGCACGAGAAACCCCCGATTGAACCACGACGCGAACAGATGGCGGAAATCGCGGTCGACCCCGGCAAGATCGGTCCGCCGCGCCAGAATGTCGAGCAGATCGGCGCGCATAGCCACCAGTTCGGCGGTGGCGCTTGGGGCGAGATTGAGCCGGCGCACCAGTTCCTGCCGCCGCGGTTCGCTGGCGGCGTGCAGTTCGGCCACCGCGCGGTCGGTGTCGCCGTCGGTATAGGCAGCGATCGCGCGTTCCAGCCGATCGGCGTCGGCGCCGAAATTCGCCGCCAGCGCCTCGAAGAAGGCGATGCGCTCGCCGGTCTTCAGGCTGCGGTAGCGCAGCAAGATCTCCCGTGCCAGCGCGACGCTGGACGCCTCCCCGCGGCCGGACAGCAATTGCTCGCACAAAGCGAGGATTCCGGCGGCGCGCACAGCTCCGGCCGGCTTGCGCTCGCGGCCGAGGTCGAGCAAGGCACGGCCGCGCTCGGCGATGGTGCCGAGCAGGTCGCCGAAAAAGCTGGTATTCGCCTCCGCCATCGATCCTGTTCCCGCGTGAAGTGCCCATGGGAACCCGAGCCGATGACGGACGCAAGACGAACCTTCGTCGTCCTCCCTCCCCGGCTAGCCGAAGGCGAGGTCGACCAGCAGTTTGATGTTGAGCGAGATGATAAGCGCGGCCGCCAGCGACGCCAGCACGGTCTGCCACATCGGCGCAGCGAAGGCGCCCATCTTCCGCCGGTCGGCGGTGAACATCACCAGCGGCACGATGGCGAAGGGCAATTGCAGGCTGAGCACCACCTGGCTGAGGATCAGCAGCGCGCCAGCACCGCTCTCGCCATAGGCGATGGTGACGATGGAGGCCGGCACGATGGCGATGCCACGGGTGATGAGCCGGCGCAGCCAGGGGGCGAGGCGGATATCGAGAAAGCCCTCCATCACCGCCTGCCCGGCAATGGTCGCGGTGACGGTGGAGTTCAGCCCGCAGCACAGCAGCGCCACCGCAAACAAGGTCGGCGCCAAGGCGCTGCCCAGCAGCGGGTTGAGCAGTTCGTGCGCCTTGCCGAGATCGGCCACTTCGCCGACGCCGCCATGATGGAAGGCGGAGGCCGCGAGGATGAGGATGGAGGCGTTGATGGTGAGCGCGAACATCAGCGCGAAGGTGGAATCGACGGTCGCGAGCTTGATCGCCTCGCGCTTGCCTTCCGGCGTGTCTTCGTACCGCCGCGTCTGCACGATGGCGGAGTGCAGATAGAGATTATGCGGCATCACCGTGGCACCGAGAATGCCGAGTGCCAGATACAGCATGTCCGGATTGCGCACGATCTCTATGGTGGGCGCGAAGCCGCGGATCACCTGCCCCCAATCCGGGTCCGCCATGGCGATCTGCAGGCCGAAGCACACAGTGATGACAGCGAGCAACGCCACCACCAGCGCCTCGACGAAGCGGAATCCGAGATTCTGCAGCCAGAGGATGAGAAACACATCGAGCGCGGTAACCACCACGCCGATTTCCAGCGGCAGGCCGAACAGAAGATTGAGCCCGATGGCAGTGCCGATCACCTCGGCAAGGTCGGTGGCGCAGATCGCTGCCTCGGCCAGCAGCCACAGCCCCCAGGCGACAGGGCGCGGAAAACTGTCGCGGCAGGCCTGGGCGAGATCGCGCCCGCTGGCGACGCCGAGCCGCGAGCACAGCGCCTGCAGCAATATGGCGATCATGTTGGACAGCAGGGCGACGAACAGCAGGCTGTAGCCGAAGCGCGAGCCGCCGGCCAGCGAGGTCGCCCAATTGCCGGGGTCCATATAGCCGGTTGCGACCAGATAGCCCGGCCCGATGAAGGCGAACACCCGCCCGATGCCCGGCCGCTTTGGCACAGCCACCGAACCGTGCACCTCCGACAGCGGCGGTGCGCCCCGTGGACGCCGCCAGCCCAACTCATCTCGCGTTGCACGTTCCAGCACGGTCGCCTCTCGCGATTGAGAATTAGTTGCAATAAAGGATGCACTGCAACACCGGGCCTGTCAATGATCCTGCGAACGACTCGCAGAAACTTCACGAACGGTTGCGCGGCATAAGGCGGGCAAAGCAGCCGGCCTTTGGGTTTTATCGCCGGGCGGCTTTGTTTCCGCCGGAATCGACCGCTCTTTTGGAGGCATGCAACGCATCCCGCTGTATTTCGTGCTCGCCTTCCTGCTGCTGTTCATTCTGCCGCTCGGTCTGCATGCCGCCCTGCTCGCCTCGCGCGAGGATTTGTCGCGGAGCTGGCGCGGCGCCGACTGGTCGAGCACCGGGCTGCTGCCGGACGCCGATGCGCATCCGGAGGCGATGGTGCGCATCTATGCCGCGCGGGTCGGCCGGTGGCGCGGCATCTTCGCGGTGCATTGCTGGATCGTGCTGAAGGAGCGCGGCGGCACCTATGAGCGCTTCGACAAGGTTGGCTGGGGCACGCCGGTGCGCCGCAACGCCTATGCCCCGGACGCGCGCTGGTACGGGCACGAGCCGGAGCTGATGTTCACCGCGGAGGGCACCGAGGCGCAGGCGCTGCTGCCGCGGCTGCGCGCGGCCATCGACGCCTATCCGTTCGACGCCCCCGGCGACTATCAGGCCTGGCCGGGGCCGAATTCCAACACCTTCGTCGCTTCGGTGGTGTCCGGCCTGCCTGAAATGGCCGGCGCCCTGCCCTCCACCGCCATCGGCAAGGATTTTCCGGCCGATGGGCGCTGGATCGGCCCCGCCGCCTCCAACACCGGGCTGCGCCTCTCGCTCGGCGGCTATGCCGGCCTCACCCTCGCCTGGGTCGAGGGGCTGGAGATCAGCCTGTTCGGCGCAGTCGCCGGGCTCGATCTGCGCCGGCCCGCGGTCAAGCTGCCCGGCTTCGGCCGGCTCGGCATGTCGCCCGGCTGAAACGACCGGGTTCTCACGCGCCGAGCCGGGTGACGAAGTCCATGAAGGCGCGCACCCGCAGTGGGCACAGGTGACGCGAGGGGTAATATATGTGCAGCGGGAAGCGCTCTTCGCCCCATTCCGGAAACAGCTCGACAAGGCTGCCATTCGCCAGCAGCCGCTCCAGGCCGAGCGCCATTGGCTGGGCGACGCCGAGGCCGGCGACGCAGGCGGCCAGTGACGTCGCCACGTCGTTCAGAACCAGACGCCCCCTCACCTTCACGTTCAAGGTCTCGCCCAGCCCTTGAAACTCCCACGGAAACGGCCGCCCGGTTGCGGGGTCGCGGAACAGCAGACAGTCGTGTCCGTGCTCTGCAAGATCGCGGGGATGGGCCGGCCGGCCGCGCCGCGCCAGATAGGCCGGGGAGGCGCAGGTAAGGATGCGGGTCTCGAGCAGCTTTCGTGTCACCAGGCCGGAGGGTTCCGGTTCGCCAAAACGGATTGCGGCATCGAACCCTTCCGATACCAGCTCGCCCATGGTGTCGCGCACCACCAGTTCGAGAACGAGATCGGGGTGGGCGTCGAGAAACTGCTGCAACCTCGGCGCCAGCATGAGGCTCGAAAACCAGGCGTCGCAATTCACCCGGAGCCGCCCGCGCACCAGATGAGCGCTCGCGGCCGCGCCGGCGGCGGCTTCCGATATCCCGACCAGCAGCGGCGCGACCTCGGCATAGAGCGACTGGCCGGCAACCGTCAGCGCCGTGGAGCGGGCATTGCGCTCAAACAGCCGAACGCCCAGCCGCGATTCCAGCCGCGCGATCGAACGGCTGACGCCCGACGCCGTCAGGCCGAGGGCTTCCGCACCGCGCAGGAACGTGCCGGTCTCGGCCACCGCGATGAAGGTGCCGATGCCGTTCAGCAGGCGGGAGTCGATATCCATGATTGATTCCGAGTCACTTTAGTCATGACAAGGATGCGTTTGAATCATGCCTTGTCCAGCACCTAACGTCCGCCGGATGCAATCCGAGAGGACATGGGATGATCAGCAAACAGCGTGTTGTGATCGTGGGCGGAACATCGGGCATCGGGCTCGCGGTGGCGGCAGCCGTGGCGCGCGGAGGCGGCGTCCCGCTGGTGGTGTCCAGCACGTCCGCCCGGGTCGAGGCCGCCCTCGACCGCCTTCCGGCCGGGGCCGAAGGATTCGTGCTGGATGTGCAGGACGAAGCGGCGGTGGAGGCGCTGTTCGAGCGCATCGGCAGTTTCGACCATCTGGCGTACACGGCCGGGGAAAGCCTCAAGCTCGGCCCGGTCGCCGATCTACCGCTGGATGACGCGCGCGCCTTCTTCGAGGTGCGCTATTGGGGCGCGGTCGCCGTGGCGAAGCACGGCGCGAGGTACATCCGCCCCAGCGGCTCCATCACTTTTTCATCCGGCATCGCATCGGCGCGGCCGCCACAGGCCGGCTGGACGCTTGGCGCCAGCATCTGTGCCGCGATGGAAGGACTGACCCGCGCGCTCGCCATCGAACTCGCACCGATCCGGGTCAACATCGTCTCGCCCGGCTTCGTGCGGACGCCGCTGTGGGACGGCATTCCGGAAGCGGACCGCGAGGCTATGTATGCCGCGGCCGGAGCGCGGCTGCCAGTCGGCCGAGTCGGTCTGCCGGAGGATCTGGCCGAAGCCTATCTGTTCCTGCTGCGCCAGCCCTTCGCAACCGGACAGACGATCGTCGTGGACGGCGGCGGCATGCTGGTGTGAGCCGCGGCACAGCGCTGCATTCCGGAGGCGCTCACGCGGCTGTCTGCGGCATTGTTCCTGCGCGCAGCAGGCTCAAAGAACACGATGCGCCGGGCCGGGCGTCCACCACCAGGTGAGCGCCCGGCGCCTCGGGTCTCAGGGCGCGAAAGAAGGGTCGTGCTGGCGGATGGCGGCCACCACCTGGCCACGAATCGGCGGCGCCAGCACGGCGAGCAGGTTTGGCAATTCCGCAGCGAAGCGCACCGGCGAATCGCGCCGCAGATTGGCGATGTCCTGCGCGCCGCGGCGCTTTTCCTCGTCGGTCGCACTCGCCCATGTGTCCAGCACAAAGCTGATGCGCTGGCGCATCGTCGTCTCCTCCCAGGGCGCGGTGAGCACCGACAAGGTGAAGGCGGCATCCGCCAGCGCCGTGCGGTCGGCCATCGGGCGGGCGGAACGGGCGATGTCCAGCCAGGCCCAGCCATTGGCCGGATCGACCTCCACCACCGCGGCTGATTCCGCGATGCTGGTGGCGGCATCCGGCAGAGCCAGCGCCCGTTCGCCCACGCGGTAGGCCAGCCGGGCACGGTCGCGCAGGCCGGGTACGTCGCGCCATGCGGCGGCGGCGTCCTGTGCGGCGACCAGCGGCGCGCGGTCGAGGTTCGGCGCATAGGGCAGCGCCACGACGCCGTCGAGGCCGGCGGTGCCGAGGGCATAGGCGGCCTGCTCCACCCCCTTGACCACCGCAAACAAAGCCGCCGCCGAGACGGCGGCGGCGACCAGCATGCGCGGCACGGAGCGCCCGGCGGCGGGCTTACTCGACATAGTACTTGTTGTAGTAGTTCGACGAATAATAGCTGTAGCGGCCATATTTCGGCGCGCGGCGCACATCGATCATGTTCAGCGCCACGCCGCAAATCTTGCGGTCGCCGGGGATCTGGTCCACCGCGTGCTGAACCAGCTCGCGTGAGGTGGCGCTCCAGCGCACGGTGAACAGCACCTTGTCGGCGATGCTGGCGAGCAGCGCCGCGTCGATCACCGGGCCGATCGGCGGCGTGTCGATCACCACCAGATCGAAATTCTGCCGCAGGTGATCGATGAGCTGCTGCATACGCTGCGAGCTCAGCAGGTCCGGCGGGTTCTGCGTCCGCCCGCCGGCCGGCAGCACGAACACCCCGGTCGCTTTGTCGCGGTGCAAAATGCCTTCGTGCGACGCGGTCTGGGTCAGCAATTCCACCAGTCCGGGCTGGCCCTGCAGGCCGAACAGGCTGGAGGCGGTCGGCCGCCGCAGATCGCAGTCCACCAGCACGGTCTTCTTGCCCGAGGAGGCCGAGGACACCGCCAGCGACAGCGCGATCGAGGTCTTGCCTTCGTTCGGTGCCGAGGAGGTGACCTGAATCACCTTGGGCGGGTTGTCGACATCCGACATCTGGATGCCGGCGCGCAGGCTGCGGATGGATTCGCTGTAGCGGGACAAAGGCTTGGCCAGCAGATAGGCCGCCAGTACCGGCCCGCCGTCGCGTGCGGTAAAGTCCGAAAGGTCGGCACGCTCGATGGAGGTCAGCACCGGCAGGCCGAGCGTCTCTTCAACCTGACGCGGACTGTTGAAGCCGGCGTTGAGCGCCTCCAGCAACACCGCGAGACCCGCACCGACCATGACGCCGGCCACGCCGGCGAGGATCATGATGAGGAGCGTCTTCGGGAAGGTCGGAATCGAGGGAGTCGTCGCGGCCGAGATGATGCGCGCCTCGCGGACCTGGAAGCTGGTCTGTTCGGTGGCGATCTTGGATTGGCCGAGGAAGGATTCGTACAGCGTCTTGTTCGCCAGCGCGACGCGCTCCAGCTCACGCAGCCGAACCGAAAGCGCATTGTCGGTGCCGGCCTGGCCGGAGGCGGTGGCGACGCTGCTGGCGAGCGAGTCGACGCGGCTCTGCGCCACGTCATAATCGTTCTTCAGCACGCCGATGACGCGCGTCACCTCTGCGTTGATCTGCCGCTCCAGCTCGCGCCGTTCGGCACGCACATTCACCACCAGCGGATGGCGCTCCCCATAGCGGGCGACGAGGTCGGCCTCGCGGCGGTTCACTTCGGCCTGCTGGCCGCGCAGGTTGGAGATCACCTGCGAGCGCAGCACGTCCGGCACCGCCTGCACATTGCCGCCTTCGCGGATGATGCGCTGGGCCTGCGCGAATTTGGCCTGCTTTTCCGCCGCATCGGCGCGGGCGGCCACCAGATTGCCGCTGATCTCGGACATCTGGGTTTCGTTCAGGGTGGTGGTGATGCCGGTGCCGTTGCTCGGCCCGACGAGATTGTTCTGCGCCCTGAAGCTTTCCACCGCCTCTTCGGACTTGCGCAGTTCGTCGCGCAGGGTCTGCAGGCGCTGGTCGAACCAACTCGCGCTCCGTCGCGCGGCGTCGAAGCGCGCTTCCAGCTGGTCGAGGATAAAGGCGTTGCTGATCGCGTTGGAAAGCCGCGCCGCCTTCACCGGGTCTTCCGAAGAGAACTCGACCAGCAGCACATAAGTGGCGCCTTCGCGCGTGACGGTCAGCGCCTGCTGCAGCCGTGCGATGGTGATGCGCACGTCCCTGGGAATGGCGTCTTCGCCGGCCTCGGCCACCGGCTCGGGCGTGCCGGACGAGGTCAGCGACCTGATGAAATTCGTGATGAAGGAATACCAGGGCGGGCCGGCGTTCGGGTCCACGCCGAATTCGGGATCGTTGACGAGATTTTCCTTCTCGACGACCCGGCGCAGCAGCGAAACGGACTTGATGATGGCGATCTGGCTGTCGACCACCAGCGGATCGAACACGGCGCCCGGCATCAACTGGTCCGGGCTGGATACGGTCTGCTGGCGCAGGTCCAGCAGGATTTCGGTCTGCGCGGTGTAGCGGGGAGTGAGCACCAGCAGGACGATGAAGGTGAGGCTGATGATCGCCGCCGCGACCATGGCGATGAGCCGCCAGCGTCTGTTCAGAAAATCGAGAATATGCGGGACATCGAGGAGATTGGTGCCCTCGGACGGCCGAAGCATCGGAATCTGACCATGCATGTGCGGAACTTACCCTCTCGGCAGGCCTGCCGCCGCCCCAACCCGAGTCTACGATATTTCGTCGCCGCGACCTTAATCGACGCGCTGCACAATATACTCGCGGCCGGAGATGATTCATAGTGATACGCATGGTGCGTTGCAATGCGTTCTGGGGTACCCTCCGCGGAGCCTGGGGGGGCACGCTCAACGAACGTAACGTCAAGAAACGCGCCGTTGGTATGCGAATGACGACCGCGGCGCGCTCTTGACGTATCTTGGACGCTCACGGGAGCAAAGGCTGGTAGATGATATGCGTACTCAGGCCGTGACGATGAAGTCCTGGCACGACTTCTTGGCTCGATTTACACGATTGGCGATGGTCATTCCGCTTCTGCTGGTGACGGCCTGCGCCGGTACGCCGCCACCCGCGAGCAATGCGGTTCCGCCGGAAGGCGGCGTGGATAGCTACACGCTGGGCACCGGCGACAAGCTGCGCATCACCGTGTTCAACGAACCGAACCTTTCCGGCGAGTTCGACATCGACTCGGCCGGCATCGTTGCCCTGCCGCTGGTCGGCAATGTGAAGGCCGCCGGCATCACGCAGCGCGATCTGGAGCAGCAGATTACCGCCAAACTCGCCGGCGGCTATATGCGCGACCCGCGCGTGAACGTGGAGGTTCTGATCTACCGCCCGTTCTACATTCTGGGCGAGGTTACCCGGCCGGGTGAATACCCCTACCGCAACGGCATGAATGTGATGGGCGCGATCGCGGTGGCCGGCGGATTCACCTATCGCGGCAACGACAAGACCATCTACATCCGCCGCGCCGGCCAGACCGACGAGCGATCCTATCCGCTCACAACCACCACGGTGGTGTTGCCCGGGGACATCCTGCGGGTGCCGGAACGGATGTTCTGAGCGGCAAACGCCGAGATGCCGGCCAAGGCTTCTCGGCGTCGGATCGTTTGGCCGATGGTCCGCCGGCTCCGTACTACCGGCGGGCGCGTGCTAGGCCGTGCTCCACCAGCCGGTCGATGATATCGGCATAAGAAACGCCGCTGGCCGCCATCGCCTTGGGATACATGCTGATATTGGTAAAGCCGGGTATGGTGTTGATTTCGTTGACCAGAAATCCCAGATCCGCCGTCACGAAGAAGTCGACCCGCGCCATTCCATCGCAGCCGACCGCGCGAAACGCCTTGCCGGCCGCCTCGCGCAGGCGGTTCTCGATCTCCGGCGGCAGTTCTGCCGGCACGTTCAGGATCGCACCGTCCGCATCGATGTATTTGGCGTCGTAGCTGTAGAAGCCGTGGCTCTCGGCCGGCATGATTTCGCCGGGGCGGGAGACGAACAGCCCGCCCTCGCCGTCTTCCAGCACACTGCATTCCACCTCGCGGCCGCGGATGAAGGTCTCGGCAAGCAGCTTGCTGTCGTGCCGAAACCCTTCCGCGAGCGCCGCGTCGAATGCCGCGGCGTCGGCCACCTTGCTCACCCCCACGGACGAGCCCTGCCGCGCCGGCTTAATGAAAAGCGGCAGGCCGAGTTTGCGTTCCAGTTCCGCGAAGCCGGGCGGCGCGAACTGGTGAATGGTGACGGAGCGCGCCGTTTCCAGCCCCGCTTCATTGAGCAGCCGCTTGGCGATGTCCTTGTCCAGCGCCGCGGCGGAACCGAGAATGCCGCATCCTGCGAGCGCCACGCGTGCAACCTCGGCAACGCCCTGCACCGCGCCGTCTTCGCCATGCAGGCCGTGCAGCACCGGAAACAATATATCGATCTTCGGGAATTCATACGCCGCGCCGTCGGGCGGCAAGGCCATCAGTCGCCCACCGCCGCCGGGCAGCAGGCTGAGCTGCGTGCCGCTCTCCGGCTTGGCCAGCGTGCCGCCATCGAACGCGCTCAGCAGCCACCGCCCGTCGCGGGTGACGAAGACGGGCAGCGCGTCGTAGCGCGCGGGCGACAGCGCAGCCATCACATTGGTCGCGGAAAGCACGGAAACGTCGTGCTCGGAGGAGCGTCCGCCGAACAGCACGGCGATGCGAAGTCTCTCGGGATTAGAAGCATTTGTCATGAACACATCTCCGCAGAGATATTTGGTACAAAAGACTTAACCAAGCCTTCCTTCACAAAATTCTCCTGCCGGCGCCGGTTACGCCGAGACGCCTGGGCCACGTCCATCCGAGGCATTTGCGCTGCGCTGCACCATGACAATAAGTCGCATGTGTAGGATTTGTGGCCGACATCGCGGCCCAATCGCGTTGTTATGCCGCAGCGCACCATAAACCAGGGCATCGAAGCGGCTTACCTGGGTACCTCAATTTCGGCCACCCACTGCAACCCGGCAATGGCTGAACCGAAAATCGACCAGGCCGGCATGTGCCTTAGGTGTGCAGGATGCGTACCGCGTCGCGCTCCAGCACGGCACACGAGAGACGGTTGGTGAGATAGGCGCCGGTGTCGATATTGATGCGATTGGGCCGAATGTCCGGCTCCATCACCGGGGTGTGGCCGTGCACCACGCGCTTGCCGTGATCGGCGCTGGAACTGGTGAACTCGTCGCGGATCCAGAGAAGATCGACGATGTCCTGGCGGTCCAGTGGGATGCCCGGCCTGATGCCGGCATGGCAGAAAAAATAATCGCCCATGATCAGGCTCGCCGGCAGGCCGCGAAGAAAATCGAGGTGCGCCGGTGGGATAGCGGCACGCGCTGCCACGCCGAGTTCGTCCAACCGGCCCGTGCGCGCAAGATCGCGCGCCTCGACGCCATAGGAGAACAGCGTCTCATAGCCGCCATTCACCAGCCAGGATTCCCAGTCGCCGCTTTCATCCAGCGCACTGAGCAACATGGCTTCGTGATTGCCGCGCAGGCAGGCGACCTCGAGCTCGATATCCGCGCCGCCGGAGCCCAGCCCGACCAGACAATCGATCACGGCGCGGGACTCGGTTCCCCTATCGATATAGTCGCCCAGAAACACTATTTGGACACGCGGCGCACCGGCGCTGTCCGCCTCGATCTGGTTGAGAAGACGTTCGAGCAGATCCATGCGGCCGTGCACGTCGCCAATGGCGTAGACCCGCTGGCCCTCCGGGATGCGGGCCGAAACCGCCTCCGCCGCCTCGCGCCGTCGCCGGAACAAGCGCATCGTCACTCCGGGTGTGCTGAAACCGTGCTCGCCGAACCACGCAACTGCCGCACTGCCGTACGACCGCTAAAAAAGCAAAGCGCCCTCCGAAACATCGGAAGGCGCTTCAGGGCCGCAACGGCCGGACCGTCAGTAGGCAAGCCGCAAGGTTCCCAGGACGACGCTGCGCGTGTAGTCCTCGACCCCGTCGATACCATTATAGTTCGAGGTAAAGTCGGTGTAGCGATATTCAACCCCGGCCCGGGCATAACGATTGATCAGGTAATTGATCGACGTGCCGTAGATGAATTTTTCGTCGGTCCGAGGATAATCTTCATAATCCTGGTGATTATAGTTGAACCAGCCGGCGAAAATCACGTTGCGGCGGAACTCGTAGTCGAAGCGCACGCCGGCTTCGTTGACCAGGATGCTGGAGCCTCCAGCCTGGTTGGAAGCTTCCACGTTCTGGTCCGCCGAGAACGTCACCGTCAGCAACGGAGTGGCAAACCAGGCGAGATCGGCGCCGAAATTGAAATGCGAGATGTCGTCGAGATAACCGGAGTCCGACGTCCAATCGATATAGCCGACATAGACCTGCCCGCGCAGCAGGCGCGAAGGTTCGAAATTCAAGCCCACCCTGGCGGTGATCTCGTCGCCATCATACAGTGAGTTCTCGAAATCGCTCCACTCATAGGCCGCGCTTGTGAACACGCTGGTCATCGGGCTGATCTCGTAAGCGATCCGACCGGTCGTGGTGTAGGTCTGGCCGTTACGATAACCTTGGTCGGTCGGCGCACCATCCAGCCAGCTGTCGTACTGATTGTCCAAGAAATCGAAGCTCAAGGCGGTTTGGATGCGATTGAACTGGTTGTCCCAGCGCACGCCCGCCGTGGTGCGGTCAAAGCCCAGCGGGCTCTCGATCTCGTCTTCGGTCGGCCCCTCGCCCGGCAGCTGGTGGCCGCGCAGGTAGCGGGCAAAGCCGGTCAAGGTCGAATCCGGCGTAATGTCGAGCCGCCCGCTGCTGCCGATCCCGTAATTGGTGTAGTCGGCATTGCTGTAATTGACGTAGGACGCGCTTTCTAGGAAGCCGTCAACCGTCAAGGCATGCCGCACCCAGTCCGACTGCAGCTTGAAACTCGGCGCGATGAGGAAATAGGTGTCGGCCTTCTCGTTGGTGCCGACAGCGGTAATGTTGCTGTCATAGGCGACCCGGGCGATCAAGTCCGGATAGAAAATGAACGAGCCCAGCCGAGCGCCAAGCGGCGTGTATTCCGGATGCACCCGCTCGCGCACGCCGGCCAGCGAAGGGTCGACCGACACCGCGTCCCGTGTCGCCGGAACATAGGGCTGATTCAGCGATTCATAGGTGATGGGCTCAACCGAGCGCGTTATCGGCACGGTCGTCGTCGGCACAACCGCCGTCGACGTCACGGCGGGGGACGACTGCGCGTGCGCATCAGTGCCGTAACCCACGGCAGTGACCGCGAGTGGCATCCCCACAAGTGCGGCCATGACCGCTCCAGGTTTCTTCACCATGTCTGCCCGTGGCCCCACTCGCTACACGACATCCGACCGGTCAGCCGACACGCCTTCGAACCAAACGCAACACTCTGTCCGTATGAGGCGGCAGTCCAGGCACTTGGCCGGCCCGGTACCGCCGAGAACGCGACCGCCGCACACCCTAGCGGGGTCGCCGGCACCATGTCGCGAACATTCCTCATCTATCCCCCAAAAACCGGCCGCAACGCCTGTAGCCGCAATCGGTCTAAGCCCCTTATAGGGTCAAGCTAACCGGACCCACCGATGAGTCAACCGATACCCGGGCGTTGTGCCATAATTGTCGCTCCGGTGCGGCTTTTCCGCAACAAGCACGGCAAGAAAACCGGGCAACGCAGCCTATCTCCTCGAATGCAAAACGGCGCCTAAAGATGACGATGAAAAATTATCTGTATTCCCCTGCGATTTAATCTTCCATAACTAAGATATAGCTAATTTTTCCTCAAAATGTAGAATTCAATCAACGCTTCCAGGATGTTCGCCTGCATACGATAACTTTAGAGCGCGGCATGAGGGCAATGTTTTCTCTAATGCACGCTGCAGGATACGGTTTACAACCATCAGTCAGCCAAACGCAGCAACGTCAAGGCCGCGTTGAATTGGCGCTCATGCGCGGCGCGGCGCTGTTCGGCCTCGCTGTCGCGACCCCAGATCTCGGCCTGGAAGTCCTCGTCGAGATGCGCAGCGCGCCAGGCCTCGCTCGCGCTCAGCGCGCCGCGCCAGGCGGCGAGCGCCAGCAGCGCCGAACCGCTGAGCGTCGTCAAGGTGTTAAGCGCGGCAAGCCGAAGCGGGTCGTCCGGCAGCGCCGCCGCGATCGCGGCCAGAGAGCCGGGCGGCTGCGCGGCGAAGCGCACTCCTTCGACCAGCACGAAGCGGGCACCGAGCGCCGCGTGTGCCCAATCGAGCACCGGATCCCACACCGCGCACTGCCGCTCCACCAGGGCGGCCGGTGATTCGGCGCGGTAGCAGAGCAGGTCCGAGCCGGCATAGCTCACGATCTCGTCGGCCACCGGGCCGGGGGCGTGGGCGACGCCGTCGAGCGCACTGTTCACCAGCCGGGTGAGCGGCATCTCCATCGGCTCCACCCATTCGCCCTGCCCATCCCATTCGGCGGCCAGCGCTTCCGCCAGCGGCCGGTTGGGCACGGCCAGCCTGGTCCGCCCCGGCGTGCGCACCGGGCGCTGGTCGAGCTGGACCTCGAAGCCGTCGTCGGTCTCCGCCACGGCCGCCTGTTTGTAGAAACGGCGGATGCGGGCACGCGCCGGCCCGCGGGCGGAGGCGACCGGGTCGATTTCCGGCGGGTCGGGCTCGCCGCTCATGCCCCGGCCTCGGCCCACAGCGCGTCGAGCGTCGGCAGCAGCGCCGCGGCATCGTCCACCAGCCGCTCGGCGCCGGAGGCTTCGAGCTGGGGACGCGAATGATAGCCCCAGGTGACGCCGAGGGCGCGCGCACCGGCGGCGCGCGCCATGGTCATGTCGAAGCTGGTGTCGCCGATCAGCACGGTGTGCTCCGGCGCACTGCCCACCGCCTGCATTGCTTGGTGCACCATGGCCGGGTGCGGCTTGGAGGGCGCATCGTCGGCGGTCTGTATGGTGACGAAGCGGCCTTCGAGGCCGTGATGGTCGAGCACCGCGGCAACCCCGCGCTGGGACTTGCCGGTGGCGATGCCCAGCACCACGTCGTCGCGAACCGCCAGCAGATCCAGCATGGCGCGGATGCCGGGAAACAGCGGCTCATGAAAATCCGGCTCGGCGCGCAGCGCGTGAAAGGCGCCGCGATAGTGCTCCGCCATCTCCTCGGCCGGAAACCCCGGCTCATCGGCACCGAGATGGCGCATTGCCTCCACCAGGGACAGACCGACAATGCCGAGAATGGCAGGACGCGGCGGCGGGGTGCGGCCCGCCGCGGCAAAAGCCCGGCTCATGGCGGCGACGATCACGTTCTGGCTGTCCACCAGCGTGCCGTCGCAATCGAAGAGCGCCAGTCTCAAGGCCTACCCCCTGCCGCAGCGCCTGGGCCGATGCAGGGCGGCGACAGGCTCGAACCGCCGACCCTCTCGGTGTAGCCGAGGGGGCATGCGATTTCCCTGGATGTCCCTGATCTACCGAAACCCGTGTTTCTCAACCGATTGAACCGCGCTGTAATTTCCGGGCATGGCCCACACTCGCCGCTTCTTGCGCGGCGCTGCTTCCGGTTCGGAAACCGGAAACAGGTCGTGGGCATGCCGCATGTTACGAAGCGGGTTCTAGACGCCACAAGGCTGGACGCCAATAAGGAAGTGTCGCTGCGGTGCTCGGCCGCGCCCGGCTTCGGTGTCCGCCTCTCTCCGTCCGGCGCGGCTGTGAAGGTCTCCCATATCTCCAAAATGCGCGCTTTGACGACGACAATGCCCAAGCTAAGAATGTCGGCGCAATCTCCGCCCCAGGGCCGGCGGCGGAATGTCCAATGCGTCCGCTTCGGACAATCCGTGCGTGAGGGTATCGGTTTATGTTTAATTACAAAGCACTAGAGAGGCACTGCGAGCCCTGCCCGTCGGCGGCCCTGCAGCCGGCGCTGGATGCGCCTCTCTATGTAAGCGTCCTTCCCAGTTCGGCATGCCCGAGCACGTTGCCCCCAAGGATATAGCAATTGTTTTTGAAGCAAAATGGAGAAGTTTTAGTGAGTATTACGCTTATTAAGATCAGTGAGTTCAATTTATAAGGCGGCATTCCGTTCGGAAAATAGAAACTCGGCATCCGACGCGCTTCCAGAAGCCGTGAAGATTGCGATCACGCCGGATTATCTTTCCGAAACGACATTTGTATGAATTCAAGGACGTGGAGGGGTATATGCGCAAACTGTTCAAACGACTTTTGGGGTCAGAGCCCAAGCATCGCATTCCGCCCCATATGGTCTGGAAGGATCAGGAGTTTTTCCAGCGCGCGAAAAAGAACCATGCCGTGTCTGGCATCCCCGATATACGATGCTATTTTCTTCAGTCCTGCATTCGCAGTCTGGAGCAGATCCCTGGTGCCGTGGGCGAGTGCGGGGTTCGGGAAGGGAAGTCTGCACTTTTTATGATGGAGGCGAGCGAAAATCGGCGGGACTTCTATCTGTTCGATTCGTTTGAAGGGCTCTCCGATCCCATCCCTCTCAAGGACTCCATCAGGTCGGCTTTTCGAAAAGGCGACAAGCATCGTCGGTTTGCGGTTGAGTACGAGGCTGTCCGGTCGCGACTTGAGAAGAATCCTCGCTTCCATGTATTGAAGGGATGGATTCCCGAGCGCTTCGGCGAGGTGAGTAATAAAACTTTTTGCTTGGCCCATATCGATGTGGATTTGTACCAGCCGACGCTCGACAGCCTCAACTATTTCTACCCGCGCCTCAGTCAGCATGGCATAATTGTGTGTGATGATTATGGAAGCGGCCATTATCCGGGAGCTAGGTTGGCTTTTGACGAGTTTTTCGCAGACAAACCGGAAGTTCCAATAGAATTGCCGCAGGGTCAGTGCTTCATTATTAAGCGATAGCTTTGTCCTGATCGGCGAAACGCGGAGGTTGCCGGCACTAAGGCCGGAGATGCTGCTTCAAGAACCGAAGAGTATGATTCGATGGCATCTAATATATTTGAATTTTTCAGAGTAATACTCCCGCGATTTGTCAATTATAAATTGTCCTTTCCTAAGGCGCCGATCCACCCCGTGCCCTTTGTCGGGCCCGTCGTCGTTGTGGGATCAGCACCGGTGTCGCATATGCCGGCAGGGTTCGACGACAGCTTCCACGTCATCACCGTGAACGGCTCGCAGCGCGTCACCAGAGCCTGGGGGCTTGGTGCGCCGGATGTCACGTTCCTACAGTACAATCAAATCGAGGGCGAAAATACCAACGCTGTTGCCGTGCGCCGCGTGCTGCAAGGAGAGCGGACGAAATTATTGTACGTTGTCAGGTGGCGTCACAACGTCGATAGACTAAAATCAGGATTGGCTGCGTTCAATTATCAATTCGATCAGTTGAAAATCCTAAGACGTACCGACCGCATGGCGTTAATCGGCGCAGTGACTGGACAGATCAATTTCGAAACGAACAACGACATCAAATCGTCGACCGGAATTACGGCCGTCCTGTATGCGTTCCACAGCGGTGCCAAGACCGTTATCATTTCCGGAATCGATCCCGACTCCAACGGGCACGTTTATAATGATGCAAATTTGAAGCGCCATCATGCGGCTTCCGACAGGGATACGCTATTGGCGTTACATAGGCGGGGGTTTGGGCTTTACACTGCGGATGCGAATGTTGCGCGCTCTTCCGGGCTTCCGTTTTGGGCCGGCCCTCCACGAGCAAGCGACACATAAGATTAAAAGTGCAAAGGGACAGTTATGACTAAATCGCTGGATATTTATATCGGCTGGGACTCTCGTGAGCCGATAGCCTACGAGGTAGCGCGACAATCAATATTGGATAATGCAAGTATTCCTGTAAATATATCGCCAATTCGCCTCTCGGATTTAGTTGATAAAAACGTCTATACCCGCGGTATAGACCCTCTCGCATCTACTGAATTCACATATTCACGTTTTTTTACACCTTGGCTGGCTGGATATAAAGGCTGGGCTCTGTTTTGCGATTGCGATTTTCTGTTTTTTTCCGATGTCGCCGAGTTGCTCGCCTATAGAGACGAGACGAAGGCTGTCTCATGCGTTCATCACGACTACACACCGAAAGCGGGACTTAAGATGGATGGCAAAGTCCAGACGTCTTATCCTCGAAAAAACTGGTCGTCTTTTATGCTTTTCAATTGTGAGCATCCGTCGACACGCGAATTGACCCCGGATTTGATCAACCGCGAGAGCGGTGCCTTTCTGCATCGCATGCAGTGGGCAAAAGACAACGAGATCGGCGAAATTCCGACCGATTGGAACTGGCTTGAAGGTTGGAACGAGAAGCCACGCTCCGGCACGCCCCATGCGGTGCATTTCACCAATGGCGGCCCGTGGTTCAAAGATTGGCAGAATGTCGACTATGGCGAGCTATGGACCGCCAAGGCCTTGGCGATTGATCCCGACTTCAAGCCGATTTAAGCCGAGCCGCACCGGAAGCAGCACCGAGGACACATCATCCCCGGCGCTTCCGATATGCGTCGGGTCGAAGACTCGCGACGTCACAGGACGTTGGTGGGCGGTGACGGGCTCGAACCGCCGACCCTCTCGGTGTAAACGAGATGCTCTACCAACTGAGCTAACCGCCCGGACGCGCCGTACCGGCGCGAACCGCCGGCCGGAATGCCTTTAAGCATCGGCTGGCGGAGCGGGCAAGGCCGGAACGGCGCCAACCGGCAGGTTTCCGGCCGCGACGTATGGCCGTGCGGCCGGACTGGACCGTCAGCCGTTGACGGTTTCCTTCAGGCCCTTGCCGGGCGTGAACTTCGGGGCCTTGGAGGCGCTGATCTTCACCGGGTTGCCGGTGCGCGGATTGCGGCCTTCGCGCGCGGCGCGGGTAACCACGGAGAAGCTGCCGAAGCCGATCAACTTCACCTCATCGCCCGCCTTCAGGGAAGCGGCGATCGCGTCGAAGGTGGCGTCCACGGCCGCAGCGGCAGCCGTCTTGGTCAGCTTGGCGTGCTCGGCCACGGCGGCGACGAGTTCGTTTTTCGTGGTCATGAGACCCATCCCATCTTTCTAGCTGCACATGGAATCGTCGGCGCGTGCGCCAACGACGGGCGGGAAGGTTCCTCCAAATTGCGGCGATTGCAAGCAAGACCCGTCGAAAACCCGCATAAATACACGGTTTCCGCCCTTTCGATGGCCGCATGGTACCATGAGCGGCGTTCGGGCGGCGCCGCCCGATAATTAGGCGGAAAGCCGAGGAGGCTGCACAAGCCGGTTCGCACGGCCCGGCAAGGCGCTTGCCGGCAACAAAAAAGCCCGGCAGGTCTCCCCCGCCGGGCCGTTTCGTCAGGCCTACGTCGCTGTGCGTCAGTGTGCGGCGATGCCGGCGCCGTCGTCGAAGCTCACCACCGGCTCCGCCACCGGCTCGACCTTGCCGACGAGCGGCTCGTCCCACTCGATCCGCTCCGGCACGCGAATCAACGCATGGGCAAGCACTTCGTCCATGCGCGACACCGGGACGATCTCCAGCCCGTTCTTCACATTGTCCGGAATCTCCGCGAGATCCTTCGCGTTCTCTTCCGGAATCAGCACTTTCTTGACGCCAGCGCGCAGCGCGGCGAGCAGCTTCTCCTTGAGGCCGCCGATCGGCAGCACCCGGCCGCGCAGCGTGATCTCACCGGTCATGGCGATGTCGCGGCGGATCGGGATGCCGGTCAGCACCGAGGTCAGCACGGTGGCCATAGCGACGCCCGCCGAGGGCCCGTCCTTCGGGGTGGCGCCCTCGGGGACGTGGACATGAATGTCGCGCCGGTCGAACAGCGGTGGCTCGATGCCGAAATCGAGCGCACGCGAGCGGACATAGGACGCCGCCGCAGAGATCGACTCCTTCATCACGTCGCGCAGATTGCCGGTCACCGTCATCTTGCCCTTGCCGGGCATCATGACGCCTTCGATGGTCAACAGCTCGCCGCCCACCTCGGTCCATGCCAGCCCGGTGACGACACCGACCTGGTCCTCGCGCTCCACCTCGCCGTAGCGGAATTTCGGCACGCCGAGATAGTCCTCCAGCGTGCGCGCATTCACCTTCACCGTCTTTTTCTTCGACAGCATCAGGTCCTTCACCGCCTTGCGGGCGAGGTTGGAAATCTCGCGCTCAAGGTTGCGCACGCCCGCCTCGCGGGTGTAGCGCCGGATCAGAGTCAGCAGGGCCTCGTCGTCGATCGACCATTCCTTGGTCTGCAGGCCATGCTTGGCGAGCGAGGCCGGGATCAGGTGCTTGCGCGCGATCTCCGCCTTCTCGTCCTCGGTGTAGCCGGCGATGCGGATCACCTCCATGCGGTCGAGCAGAGCGGGCGGAATGTTCAGCGTGTTCGCGGTGGTCACGAACATCACATTCGAGAGGTCGTAATCGACCTCCAGATAGTGGTCGTTGAACGTGCCGTTCTGCTCCGGGTCCAGCACCTCCAGCAGCGCGGAGGACGGATCGCCGCGGAAGTCCGCGCCCATCTTGTCGATCTCGTCGAGCAGGAAGAGCGGGTTGGACTTCTTGGCCTTGCGCATGGACTGGATGACCTTGCCGGGCATCGAGCCGATATAGGTGCGCCGATGGCCGCGGATCTCCGCCTCGTCGCGTACGCCGCCCAGTGACATCCGCACGAACTCGCGGCCGGTCGCCTTGGCGATGGACTTGCCGAGCGAGGTCTTGCCGACACCGGGCGGGCCGACCAGGCACAGGATCGGCCCGGTGAGCTTGTTCTGGCGGGTCTGCACGGCGAGATACTCGACGATGCGCTCCTTCACCTTGTCCAGGCCGTAATGCTCGGAATCGAGCACGCTCTGGGCGAAGGGAAGGTCCTTCTTCACCTTGCTGCGGGTGGCCCACGGAATCGAGAGCAGCCAGTCCAGATAGTTGCGCACCACCGTGGCCTCGGCCGACATGGGCGACATCTGGCGCAGCTTCTTCAGCTCGTGATTGGCCTTCTCGCGCGCTTCCTTGGTGAGCTTGGTGGTCTTGATGCGCTCTTCCAGCTCCGTGAGTTCGTCGCGGCCGTCCTCGCCGTCGCCGAGCTCCTTCTGGATCGCCTTCATCTGCTCGTTCAGATAGTACTCGCGCTGCGTCTTCTCCATCTGCCGCTTCACGCGGGTCCGGATGCGCTTTTCCACCTGAAGCACGGAGATCTCGCTCTCCATCAGCGAGAGCACCTTCTCCAGCCGCGCCGTGACCTTGAGGATCTCCAGCACCGCCTGCTTCTCGGGGATTTTCACCGCGAGGTGCGAGGCCACCGTATCGGCGAGCTTGGAGTGGTCCTCGATCTGCGTGACCACGCCGACCACTTCCGGCGAGACCTTCTTGTTGAGCTTCACATAGCTCTCGAACTCGGTAACAACGGAGCGCGCCAGCGCCTCGGCCTCCACCTTGGCGCCGGGGTCCTCCTCCAACGCGCTGGCCTCGGCCTCGTAGAGGTCGGCGCGGTCGGTGTAGCGGCCGACATGGGCGCGCGAAATGCCCTCCACCAGCACCTTCACGGTGCCGTCGGGCAGCTTCAGCAGTTGCAGCACGGAGGCGAGCGTGCCGATCTTGAAGATCGCGTCGGTCGCCGGATCGTCGTCGGACGCGTTCTCCTGCGTCGCCAGCAGGATGAAGGTGTCGTTGCGCATCACCTCTTCGAGCGCGCGGATGGACTTTTCGCGGCCGACGAACAGCGGAACGATCATGTGCGGAAAGACGACGATGTCGCGCAGGGGCAGAACCGGAAAAATCTGGGACACGCCCGGAGTAAGCGCGGTGCGAGGCTTCTGGCTCGTCATGGCTCTTTCCTTTCAGTTG
>JBGGNI010000172.1:0-9626 GCA_041287585.1 Xanthobacteraceae bacterium | reverse complement strand
CGTTTTCGAGGTGGAACCGATCCGGCCCGACAATCCCCTGATCGCGCTGCCCAATGTCGTGCTGACGCCGCACATTTCCGCCGGCACGCGGGACGCCATGCGCCAGAAGATGGACGCCCTGTTCGGCAATCTCCGGCAGTTCTTCGCTTCGGGCGAACTGGCCAACCGCGTGACGCTGCCATGAGCGTGGAGGCTGCCGCGCCGCTGCGCATCGGCATGATCGGCGCCGGCCAGGTCAGCCGCTTTCATCTGGAAGGCTGGCGGCGAGCCGACGCGGCACGGGTGGTCGCCATCTGCAACCGGACCCCCGAGCGCGCGCATGCCTTGGCGGCTGCCTACGGCATCGAGCGCGTCTACACCGATATTGAGGCGATGCTCGACGGCGAACGGCTCGACGCCGTCGACATAACAGTGGCGCCGGAGCTGCATCGGCCGGCCTGTCTGGCGGCGGCAGAACGCGGCGTGGCGATCCTGTGCCAGAAGCCGCTCGCCGGCTCGCTGGCAGCAGCGCAGGCGCTGACGGCGGAACTGGCCGGATGCGTGCCGTTCATGGTGCACGAGAACTGGCGCTTCCGGCCGCACTATCGGCGGATCCGGCAGTGGGTGGCGCAGGGCGACATCGGTACGATCCGCCGGTTCCATTTCTCCGCCAGCGGTTCCGGGCTGGTGAACGAGGATGGGCAAGCCTCACCTCCGCTGCTGCGCCGCCAGCCCTTCCTGGCCGGCATGCGGCGCATGATCACGCTGGAACTCCTGGTCCATCATCTCGATACCATAGGGATGCTCTGCCGGCCGCCGCTGCGGGTCGAGAGCGCAACTATGGAACGCCGATCGGCGCAGGTCATCGGCGAGGACTATGCCTGCATCCAGTTGGTGGGCGCCGACGGGGTGGCCGGAACGGTGATCGGCGACTGGTGCGTGCCCGGTCTGCCCTATGGCATTCATGACCGGCTGGAACTTGACGGCACGCAGGGCCGCATCCGCTTCGCGGACGGTGTGGCCACGCTGACGTTGGGCGGACAGGAGCTGGGCGGGCAGGAGCGGTCTGAGCACTTCGACCCCGCCGAGGGCTACCAGGCCTCCTATTCCAACATCATCGACCATTTCGCGGCGTGCCTGCGCACGGGTCGACCGTTCGAGAGCACCGTGGCGGACAATCTGCGGGCGCTGGAACTGGTCGAGGCGGCCTATGCGGCGAGCGGCTGGCCGGCAAACTGAAGACGCCACACAGGAGCTTCGATCGTTGTTCGTCGATTCGCATATTCACATCATCGATCCCGAGCGCTTCCCCTTTATGCCCGGCGCCGGCTACACGCCGAGATCGCCGGCCGAATGTGGGAGCTTCGAGCAGCTGGAGGCCGTGATGGCGGCGCGCGGCGTCAGCCATGGGCTGCTGGTGCAGCCGTCCTGCTACGGCAACGACAACCGTGCCATGCTGGACGCCATCGGACGCAGCGAAGGGCGCCTGCGCGGTATCGCCGTGGTAGACACCGGCATTTCGGATACGCAACTGGACCGGCTGAGCGAGGCCGGCATCGTCGGCGCTCGCTTCAACCTGATGCAGGGCGATGCGCAGGTTTTTACCCGGCTGGACGTCGCGGCGTTTCTCACAAAGTTGCAGGCGCGGGGCTGGTATCTCGAAGTCTATGCCGACAGCGCGCGCTGGGCCGAACTGGCGCCCCGGCTGGCCGACAGCGGGGTGAAAGTCATCGTTGATCACTGGGGCGGACCGGACCGCGCCGGCGGGGTCGCGCAAGACGGTTTTCAGGTCATGCTCCGGGCGGCACAGGCCGCGGGCAACTGGACCGTCAAATTCTCCGCGGCCTTCCGCCTGTCGGACGCTGGCCCGCATTATGAGGATCTGAGCCCGTTCGTGGCACCGCTGCTGGACGGCTTCGGCAGCCCGAATTGCGTATGGGGCTCGGACTGGCCTTTCATCAACCTCACCCGCCGGCCGAACTACGCCGATCTGCAGCACGCGCTTGAGCTGTGGATTCACGATGCCGCGGTGCGTGCCGGCATTCTCAGCGGCAACCCGGCGCGCCTGTTCGGTTTCGGCGCGGCGTCGCGCGCCGGTACATAGCGCCAGCGATGCCTCGGCGCTATTTGTGAGAATCTTCTTGACATAATTATTAATAATTCTGACTATCCCTCACTCTCCTGCTTGGGCACCCGAAGCGCACCAATCGTTGCGACGTTGACGACCCCACTCGCGGGGACGCAACTCGAAATTCCGGCTCAACGGACCATCCAGCGTCACACGGTCACAGGTTGAAACAATGGCTGCCGAAAAGTCTGTCCTGATACATTCCAATATAACTCGGATCAGTCGTGATTTTCTAAACGAAATCGTCCAATTTCCGAGCGGATACTTCGTCGATATACAGGGCCGCCGTGGCGCGCTCGACTATGGCATCCGCCCGATGTTTCAGTCCGGTCGGGTGTTCGGCACGGCGGTGACGGTCAAGACCGTTCCCGACGACAATCTCACGCCCTATGTAGCGCTTGAGATTCTCAAGCCGGGCGACGTCCTGGTCATTAGCACCGGAAACTGGAGCGGATCGGCGGTGGTCGGCGATCTGATCGTCGGCATGTTCAAGAATGCCGGGGTCGCCGCCATCGTGACCGACGGTCTGGTGCGCGACATTGAAGGGCTCGAACAGGTCGGGGTGCCGATATTCGCCCGTGGCCTGTCGCCGAACTCGCCGCAGAAGCACGGTCCGGGTGAAATCGGCGGCGAGGTGGTCATTGGCGGCGTCAGCGTGCGCACCGGGGACCTCATCGTGGGGGATCGGGATGGTGTCGTGTGCCTCGGCGCCCAGCGCTTCGGCTCCGCCGTTTCAGCGCTCAACGAGGTCCGCCGCAAGGAAGCCGTGCTCGAACAGCAGATACGGGAAGGCATGACCACGCCGGCCTGGGTCAAGACTTACGCCGAATCCAACGTCGCGTACGTCGACTGACACCGCCGCCAAGAGAACCGCCAATCCAAAAGGATGTGCCGCGAAAAACTTCGAACGACGTGCCAGCAGTCCGAACGGACGCGGCACCGCCAAAACCGGGAGAAACACCATGAAACGCCACTCGATCGGCCGCATCCTGGCCGCCTTGCTGCCGTCACTGCTCCTCAGCTCGGCCGGCCATGCCGCGGATGTGCAGGAGCGCAACCTGAAATTCGGCTATGGCACAGCTGAGACCCATCCTCTCGGCCGCGGGGTCAGCAAATTTGTGCAGCTGGTCGCGACCAAGAGCGACGGCAAGATCAAGATCAAGGCCTACCCGTCGACACAACTCGGCTCCGAAACCCAGATGATTTCAGCCACGCAGGGCGGCGTGCAGGATCTGATCGGTACGTCCACAGCGCCCTTGGTCGGTCTGGTCAAGGAATTTGCCGTATTCGACCTTCCCTTCCTGTTCAGCACGGAAAAGCAAGCAGACGCCGTGCTCGACAGCCCGATCGGCCAGTCACTGCTCGCCAGGCTATCCGACAAGAACCTGGTTGGTCTGTGCTTCTTCGAAAACGGCTTTCGTCAGCTCACCAACAGCAGGCGGCCGGTCGTCACGGCGCAGGACCTCAAGGGCCTGAAGATCCGCACCATGCAGAACCCGGTTTATATCGAAACCTTCAACAGGCTCGGCGCCAACGCCGTGCCGATGCCGTGGCCCGAAGTCTTCACCGCACTCGAATCCGGTGCGCTGGATGCAGAGGAAAACCCCTACAGCATCATCTATGTTAACAAACTGGACGAAGTGCAGAAATACATCAGCGCGACCAAGCACGCCTATTCGCCGTGGCCGATCGCCGTCAGCAAGAAGCTCTGGAGTGCACTCTCCCCGGACGAGCAGAAAATCTTTCTCGATTCCTGCAACGAGGCCAAGCTCTTTCAGCGCCAGCTCGCGCGCGAGGAAGACGTGAAAATCATCGCCATGCTCAAGGAAAAAGGAATGGTGATCAACGAGCTGGCGCCGGGTGAGATCGACCGGATCAAGCAACAACTGCAGCCGGTCTATGACCGATACGTGCCGAGCATCGGCCCGGACCTTGTGCGCCAGGTGCAGGAACTCATCAACAGCGTGAATTGATATCGCTGCCGGTCGCCCGGCACGGTCGCGAAGCGGAGAGCCGGATCGCTCTCCGCGAGGACCTGACGTGCGATGCCGGAAACGGCCTCGCGGCCATGCCGTGACAAATGGCGGCCTTCGATCGACAGCCCCTTCCCGCTGACTGGAGACCTATGTCCGTGTCGCGCACCGTCGAGCTCTACTTCACCACCCTGAAAGTGTTGATCGCATTGCTTCTGGTTCTGATGGTCGTTCTGGTGTTCGGCAATGTGGTTCTGCGGTACGGATTCAACTCCGGCATCACCTTGTCCGAGGAGGTGTCGCGCTGGATGTTCGTCTGGCTCACCTTTCTCGGCGCCATCGTGGCACTGCGCGAGCACGGCCATCTCGGCGTCGACTCGCTGGTTCGCGCCTTGCCGCTCGCCGGCAAGAAGGCATGCTTCGTCGCCAGCCATGGGTTGATGCTCTATGCGATTTCGCTGCTGCTGATCGGAAGCTGGCAGCAGACTGTCATCAATTGGGAGGTGACGGCGCCGGCCTCCGGTCTCTCCAACGCCTGGTTCTACGGCGTCGGCATCGTGTTCGGCCTGTCCACCATCCCGATCCTGCTGGCCGACCTGTTCCGCGTGCTGGCCGGCAAGGCTTCCGAGGACGAACTGGTCGCGATCAAGGAATCCGAGGACCAGGACGAGATCGAGGACGCGCGCCGGCGTGGCATGCAGGCCGGGGACCTCGATGCCGCCACGGCGGGAGAGCGGGCATGACCATTTTCGTCTTCACCGGCTCCCTGCTCGGAGCCATGGCGATCGGCATGCCGATCGCCTTCGCGCTGCTGCTCTCGGGCGTGGCGCTGATGCATTATCTCGATATTTTCGATCCGCAGATCGTCGCGCAGAACATCATCAACGGCGCCGACAGCTTTCCGCTGATGGCGGTGCCGTTCTTCATGCTCGCCGGCGAACTGATGAACAAGGGCGGCTTGTCCCGGCGCATCGTCAACGTGGCTTTGGCCGCGGTCGGCCACGTAAAGGGCGGGCTCGGCTATGTCGCCATCCTGGCCGCCTGCGTCATTTCCGCCCTGTCGGGCTCGGCCGCTGCGGACGCCGCCGCGCTGTCGGCGCTGCTGGTGCCGATGATGGTCCGGGCCGGGCACGGCAAGGCGCGCTCCGCCGGCCTCATCGCCGCCTCCAGCGTCATTGGGCCGATCATCCCGCCCAGCATCGGCTTCGTCATCTTCGGTGCCATCGCCGGCGTGTCGGTCACCAAGCTTTTTCTCGCCGGCCTGGCGCCGGGGCTGTTCATCGCCTGCGCGCTCGCCTTGGCGTGGTGGTGGGAGGTGCGAAAGGAGAACATCGCCCCGCCGCCTCGACGCACCGGCGCCGATTTCCGGCGGGCGCTGCGCGAGGGGCTGTGGGCGCTGATGCTGCCCGTCATCATCATCGTCGGGCTCAAGATGGGTGTGTTCACACCAACCGAATCGGCAGTGGTGGCGGCAACCTATTCGCTGTTCGTGGCGACCTGCGTCTATCGCGAACTGAAACCGTCCGAGCTTTTCGCCGTGTTCGTCTCGGCGGCAAAGACCTCGGCCATCGTCATGTTCCTGGTCGCCGCCGCTCTGGTGTCATCGTGGCTGATCACGGTGTCGGACATCGCGACCGACCTGGTCGATCTGCTGCAGCCGCTGATCGACAGCCCCACTTTGCTGCTGCTCGCCATTATGGCGGTGGTGGTCGTGGTCGGCACGGCCATGGACATGACGCCGACCATATTGGTGCTGACGCCGATCCTGATGCCGATCGTCGAGGCCGCCGGCATAGACCCGGTCTATTTCGGCGTGCTGTTCATCGTGAACAATTCGATCGGCTTGATCACGCCGCCCGTCGGCACGGTGCTGAACGTGGTCTCCGGCGTGGCCAGAATCGGCATGGACGATCTTATCCGGGCGGTGTGGCCGTTCACGTTGGTGCAGCTCGCCGCCTTGCTGCTGATGGTGCTCTTTCCGGCGCTGGTGATGTGGCCGGCGGCTATTCTCGGTCATTAGTCCGCGACGCCAAGAGAAAGAACCGACAACGATGAAACCCGACTATGACTGCGTGACCGACACGATCGATATTCTTGGCGAAGGCCCGGTCTGGAGCGAAGCCGCGCAGGCCCTGCACTGGGTCGATATTCGCGGCCATAAATTCCGCCGCATGTCGCCCGGCGCCGCAGTAGAAACGTGGCCGATGCCCGACATGGTGGCCAGCTTCGCCCTACATAGCGACGGCCGCGTCCTGATGGCGATGCGCCAGAGCCTGGTCGCGTTCCATCCCGCGACCGGAGCGCTGGAGACGATGTTCCGGCTCGATGTCGACGACCCCGACCGTCGCTTCAACGAGGGCAAATGCGACCGCTCCGGCCGTTTTCTGGTCGGTACCATGAGCGACCGCACCCGCCTCACCTCCGGTGTCGTCTCCAATGCGGACGCCGAGGGGGCCGGTGTGCTCTATCGGTTCGATGCCGGCTATGAATGCGAGCGCCTGTTCGGCGACATCCATATTCCCAATTGTCTGGCGTGGAGCCCGGACGGCCGGCTGATGTATTTCGCCGACACTGCCCGGGGCGCGATCTATCGCTACCGCTATGATGCGGACAGCGGCGCGTTGGGTCCTCGCGAACTGTTTGCTACCACCAGCACCAAGCCCGGCCGACCGGACGGCGGCACGGTGGATGCCGAAGGCTTCCTCTGGTGCACCGACTATGGCGGCTGGACCATCACCCGCTACGACCCCAATGGGCGGATCGAGCGCATCGTCACATTGCCGGTGGAGCAGCCGACAAGCTGCGCCTTCGGCGGCGCGAACCTCGACATTCTCTATGTCACCACCGCGGCGCAGCGCCTTTCGCCGGAACAGCTCGCCCGGCAGCCCCACGCCGGCAAGGTGCTGGCGCTCGATACCGGCGCGCGCGGCCTGCCGGAACCTCTGTTCGAAGGGTAATTGCCGTGGGAGGCTCCACCATGCTGCTCAAGGACCGCGTCGCCGCCGTGACCGGAGCCTGCCAGGGCGTCGGTGCCGCGATCGCTCGTGGCCTCGCCCGCGAAGGCGCCTACGTGGTGCTGATCGATATCGACGAGGCCCGCCTCGCCGAGGTTGCCGCCACTATCACATCCGATGGCGGCACGGCACTGGCCGTGCGTCTCGATATCACCGATCCGGACGCGTGCGGGGCTGTGGCGCGCACGGTCGCGTCGGCGTTCGGGCCGCTGTCGCTGCTGGTGAACAATGCCGGCATCTGCCTGCGCAACCGGCTGGACGAGGACGGCGCGATGGCGCGCTGGGACCGCACGATGGACGTCAATGTCGGCGGTGCGCTGAACATGATTTTGGCGTTTCTTCCAGAGCTGAAGCAGACCCGGGGTGCCATCGTCAATATCGCCTCCATATCCGCCTTTGTCTCCACCCGAACCTCTATTGCCTATTCCACCTCGAAGGCGGCGCTCAAGATGCTGACCCAGGGCCTTGCCGAGGAACTGGCGCCGGCCGGAATACGGGTGAACGCCATAGCACCCGGCCCTTTCGAAACCGCGCTTACCGCAGCCACGCGGGACGACCCCGCCCGGCTCGCCCGTTTCCTCGACCGCATACCGATGCGGCGGTTCGGGCTGCCGGAGGAACTGGTGGGGCCAACCATCTTTCTGGCAACGCAACAGTCGAGTTTCATGACGGGCGCCACTCTGGTGGTCGATGGCGGCTATCTCATCGGCTGAGCAGTGCGGATTGGCGCGTGTTTTAGCACTCTACCACTCGATCCCCGTGGTTGCACGCCGGTTACCTGGTCCATTTTCGCTCCGGTTCGCCTCGGTTCACTTCCGTACGTTCCCGTTCACTCGCCTCTCGACCGAACGGCAGCGTACTGTAATGAATTCCGGCGCACAGGAGTGAACTGGACCGCACTGTAGTTGCATTGCACCTCCTTGCTTGCCAAGGTTGGGGTCGTGGGTTCGAATCCCATCGCCCGCTCCAGTCGCCCGCGGCACAAAGCCCCGTAATCACGGGGCTTTTCGCTTTTTTGGGCCTTGCGATTCCGAGTGCGAAACGTAACCAGAAATAGCCGCGGTTGCCGCTCGGTTACAGCCCTCCCGGCGCAGCAGCACCTGCACGCGTCTGTAGCCATAGCGGACACGGGTTTCGCAGATCGTCTTGATGCGGGCCGCCAACGGGGCCTGGTCGGGCCGGCAGGACTTGTAGTCGAGGTGGACGTGTCGAACTCCAGGGCCGCACAGGCCCGGCGGATCGACACCTGCCACTCGCCACACATCATGCCGACGAGCTCGCGCCTGCGACCAGGCCTCAGATTTTTCGGCGGATAGGAGGCCGTAAAGAAATCGATCCGGTGGATCGATTTCAGGCCGGATGATCCTGCAGCATCTCCCGGTCCAGCGAGAGGTCGGCCACGAGCTTGCGCAGCTTTGTGTTCTCATCCTCGAGCTGCTTCAGCCGCCTCATCTCGAGCGGAGCGAGCCCCTCATATTTCTTCTTCCAGTTGAAGTAGGTCGCCTGGCTGATCCCGGCCCGCCGGCAGATATCCGCCACCGGCACGCCATCCGCTCCCTGCTTCAGGATGAACGCCTTCTGCGCGTCCGAAAACTTCGATACCTTCATCGTCTTCCACTCCTCCCAGCCAAGGGATTTTGACGCGGAAAACTCCAGCTTCAAACGGTCCAGTTTTCGGGGATCAGATCAAACGGCATCTGCGATGACGGCCACGACAATGCCCCGCTATGACACGCCAATATCCTGAATTATTCTGAACGTCTTGTGCGGCTCCCGCGGTCGGCACCGAAGGATGTCGACATATATTTTATGGATAGCCGCACGAGTTCCGGCAATGTCGGGGCGCCGAGCTTGGCTTTCAGTTGCGAGCAGGTGTTGGCCACGGTCTTGTAGCTGATGCCGAGCTCGGCGGCGATCTGGCTGTAGTCTCTGCCCTCGGCAAGCAGCGAGAGGGCTTGCAGTTCGCGCGGCGTGATGTCGTCGAGCGGCGCCGCCCGTCCGCGGCTGCCGAGCAGCGCGATCTGCATGGCAAGGTCGTGGCTCATATAAGGCTGGCCGCGCCGCACCCGCTCGAACGCTTCCAGCAGCACGCCGGAGGCGGTGTCCTTCAAAACATAGCCGTTGGCGCCGGCCTCCAGCGCCCGCCGCGCGATCACCGGATCGCCGTGCATGCTGAAGACGAGGATTGGAATCTGCGCGTTCTGCGCCCGCAGCCGGCGCACCAGAATGAGGCCGCTCAGGCCGTTGCCCTGCAGCGCGAGGTCGATGATCACCACATCCGGCCGCTCGCGGCGGAACAGGCGATAGCCGCTGAGCAGGGTGCTGGCCTCCAGCACCCGCTCCACTCCGGCGTCCTGAAACAGGCGGCGGCAGCCTTGCAGCACGATCGGATGGTCGTCGATCACCAGCACGCTGGTCATTCCGCGGCCTGCCTTTCCGTTGCGTCCGCCGCGCCGGCATCGCCGCGGGCCGGTATCGACATTTCCACCCGCGTGCCGTTCGGCCAGGCCGGCAGGATGCGCCATGTGCCGC
>JBGGNI010000171.1:0-8828 GCA_041287585.1 Xanthobacteraceae bacterium | reverse complement strand
GGTGCGCGAGTTCTTCTTGGTCACGTAGAAATAGCCGGTGTCGGCGCTCGACACGAGCCGGATCTTGATGGTCGCCGCCTTGGCCATGGCCGCTCTCCTGCGTGCGCGGGCGAGGCCGCGCGACAAATGGGGAAGGGGCCGTGTGCGGCCCCGTTGCGCGTCCGTATCAAGGATCGGCGCGCGCTTGTCAAGAAACCGGCGTCAGCCGCGCATCCGCATGCCGTGCGCGACGACCGCCAGATAGAGTGCGAACAGCGCGGCGATGACATAGGCGAAGCCGTGCGGATCCACCGCGTCCATGCCCGCGCCCACCAGGGGCGGGCCGACGATCAGGCCGACGCTGTAGAGCATGACGAAGGCGGAATTGGCCACCGCCAGTTCCGCACCCTGGAAGCGGGCGCCGAGCAGGGACAGCCCCACCGTATAAAGCCCGGCGACGACGCCGGTGGTGACGAACACCACGGCGCGAATCGCCCAGCCATCCATCGCGAACAGCGGCAGGCTCGCCGAGCCGATGAGGCCGACCAGCGCGCAGCCCAGCAGCAGCTTCTGCCGGTCCATGCGGTCGCTGAGCAGGCCGAGCGGGATTTGCAGCGCCACATTGCCCAGCACCGCCACGGTGAGCAGCAGCGAGGCGGCCTGCTGGTCGAGCCCGAGTCGCAGCCCGTAAAGCGGCAGGAAGCTCATTTGTCCGGTTTCCACCGCGCCGAAGATGAAGCCGGCCATGGTCGCCGCCGGCGCCAGCCGCAGCAGATCGAGCATGGAGCGCTCGCTGTGCGCCTCGATTTCCGGTGCGCCGGCGGCGCCCGCCATCACGGGAAGCGCGCCGGCGGCGAAGATGACGGCGCCGATCACATAGGGCGCCCAGCCCTGCGTCCCGACCATGCCGAGGATAGCCGGCCCGGCGGCAAAGCCGAGCGACAGCACCGAGGCGTAGATGCCCATCACCAGCCCGCGCCGGGCCGGCGGCGCGGCCGAGTTGATCCAGAACTCGCTCACCACGAACAGCACGCACAGCGCCGCGCCGAACAGGAAGCGCAGCGGGAACCACAGCACGAAGGAATCCACCGCCTTGAAGCCGAGCAGGCTCAGCATGGCCAGCACGATGGCACCGAACAGCATGGTGCTGGTGCCGAAGCGCCGCACCATGCCGGGCAGGAACGGGGCCGTGAGCACGGTGGAGAGACCGCCCACGGCGGTGTTCAAGCCGATCCAGGTGCGGGAGACGCCGCGCTGGTCGAGCTCGATGGCGAGCAGCGGGATGGACAGGCCGAGGCCGATGCCGACGATAGAAATGGCGCCGATGGCCGCCGCGATGGAGGCGGCGGTGGTCGGCGGGGAGGGGGCGTCGAGGGGCATAACAAGGCCGGCGGCAGGCGGAACGGAAGCGTGCCGTAGTCGCTCGCCGCTCGCTAGTCCAGCGTCTCGCGCAGGAAGCGGTTGCCGCGCACGAAATAGAACGGCACCGGCAGGCGCGGATGGTTGCCGGCCGCCAGCCGCTGCTCCAGGTCCTGAAGCACGGCGCGGGTGATTTCCGGCAGCTCGGCGGCGAGCGCTTCGGGCACCGTGGCCCACACCAGTTCCACCAGCTCGGACTCGGGCCCCACCATGCCCTCCGTCCGGTGCGCCACGGCGCCAAGATCGGCGAGGAAGAAGCGGGTGTCGAACCGCCGCGGCCGGCCCGGCGGGGTAATGGCGCGGGCGACGAAGGCAACCGATTCGAGGCTGGGAAACACCCCTGCCTGCGCGAAGGCGGACCAGGAGCCGCTGCGCGCCGGCGGCGCGCCGGCGTCGCGGTCGCCCAGCATCAGGCCGGTCTCCTCATAGGTCTCGCGAATGGCGGCCAGCGCCAAAGCGCGGGCGCGCACCAGGCTGGGGCGGGGCACGCGGGCCAGCAGGCGCCGCTCGCTGTCCGAATCCAGCGTGCCGAACACCGGCATGGCGCGGTCCCCGGCATCGACCCGCCCGCCGGGGAACACCAGCTTGCCCGGCAGGAAGACATGCCGCTGGTGGCGGCGGCCCAGCAGCACGCGCGGCTGGCGCGCGGAGCGGTCCAGCAGAATCAGCGTGGCGGCGTCCACCGGGCGCAGATAGGGGTGACGCGTGCCGGCGACGAGCGGCGGCGGAGTCCGTTCGCCGATGCGCGCGTCCGCACTCATGTCGGGCGCGCGTCGGCGGCGGCCGAAACGCCCGGCGGGCGCGGTTCGTATTCGGCGCTGTCGCGGTCGAAGCCGTGCATCTTCATCGCCCACTGGTAGCCGACCAGGGCGCCCTTTACCGGCGGCAGCAGGACGAGGCTCAGAACCAGCGCCATCGGCAGCCACACCGCCATATGCACCCATTCGGCCGGATGCCAGGCGACTTCGACGGCGAGCAGCAGCGGCACGACGATGTGGCCGACAATGGTGATGACCATGTAAGGCGGCGCATCGTCGGCGCGGTGATGCCAGAATTCTTCGCCGCAAGAGGTGCAGCGTTCCGCCGTCCGCAGATAGCCGGCAAACAGCGGTCCCTCGCCGCACGACGGGCAGCGCAGGCAGAAGCCGTGCTTCATGGCGGTGCCGATCGACCGCTTCGAACCCAGATGATTGCCGACTGTCATCGGCGCCTCCCTTCGCGGTGCGGCACCCGGCGGGGGCGCTCCTCGTCGCGGCCGGCGCGCCCGCGAGCCGCGCGCCCGGCTCCCGGTACATAGTGGCCGGAGGAGAGAAGCTCAAACCGCAGCGCGCCGGCCACCGGAGCGGCTTCCACCAGCCGCACCTCGACCCGGTCACCGAGCCGATGAACCTGGTTTGTGCGTTCGCCGACAAGGGCATGGCGGGATTCGTCGTAGCGATAATAGTCGGCGCCCAGCGTCGCCGCGGGGATGAAACCGTCGGCTCCGGTGTCGTCCAGCGCGACGAAAAGCCCCGCCTTGGTGACCCCCGCGATGCGGCCGCGAAATGTCGCACCGATCTGCCCGGCCAGATGGTGGGCGATCAGCCGGTCCACCGTCTCGCGCTCGGCCGCCATGGCGCGGCGCTCGGCGGCGGAAATGCGCGCGGCGGTCTCGGCCAGAACCTCGGGCGTCTGGCTGTCCGGCAGCCCGTCCGGCCCGAAGCCGAGCGCGCGGATCAAGGCGCGATGCACGATGAGGTCGGCATAGCGGCGGATCGGCGAGGTGAAATGCGCATAGCGGCGCAGATGCAGGCCGAAATGGCCGTAATTCTCGGCGGCATACTCGGCCTGTGCTTGGCTGCGCAGGATCACCTGGTTCACCAGCGGCGCCGCCTCGGTGCCGGCGGCACGGGCGAGAATGCCGTTGAAGTGCGACGGGCGCACGGTGTCGATCTTCGGCAGCTTGATATCCAGCGTCTGCAAAAACTCGCGCAGCGCCGCCACCTTCTCCGGCGAGGGGGAATCATGCACCCGGTAGAGCAGGGGCGTGCGCTTCTCTTCCAGCGTCTCGGCGGCGGCGACATTGGCGAGGATCATGAATTCCTCGATCAGCCGATGGGCGTCGAGCCGCTCCGGCACCACCACCTTGTCCACCGTGCCGTCCGGCTTCAGCAGGATCTTGCGCTCCGGCAGATCGAGCTCAAGCGGCTCGCGGGCGTCGCGCGCCTTCTTCACCGCGCGATAGGCGGCGTAGAGCGGGCGCAGCACGCCTTCCAGCAGCGGCGCCGTGGTGTCGTCGCCGCTCCCGTCGATCGCGGCCTGGGCCTGCGCATAAGCGAGCTTGGCGGCGGAACGCATCATCACGCGGTGGAAGCTGTGGCGCTTCTTGCGGCCATTGGCGCCCACCACGAGCCGCACCGCCAGCGCCGGCCGGTCTTCAAGCGGGCGCAGCGAGCACAGATCGTTGGAAATGCGCTCGGGCAGCATCGGCACCACGCGGTCGGGGAAATACACCGAATTGCCGCGCGCCAGCGCCTCGCGGTCCAGACCGCCGCCGGGGCGCACATAATGGGCGACATCGGCGATGGCGACGGTGACGATGAAGCCGCCTTCATTGGCCGGATCGTCGTCCGGCAGCGCGAACACCGCGTCGTCATGGTCCTTGGCGTCGGGCGGGTCGATGGTGATCAGCGGCAGATCCCGCCAGTCCTCGCGCCCGGCCAGGCTTGCCAGGCGCGCTGCATCGGCCTCATTGAGCGCCTCGCGGCGGAACACCTGCGGAATGCCGTGGGCGTGGATGGCGATCAGGCTGATCGCTTTTTCGGTGGCGAGCGAGCCGAGCCGCTCCTTCACACGCGCGGTCGGCAGGCCATGGGCGTGGTGGCGCAGAACCTCCACCGCAACCAGGTCGCCGTCCTGTGCACCGTTCTCGGCGCCGGCCGGCACGGCAAGCTCGCGGCCCATATTGCGCTTGTCTACCGGAACCAGCCGGCCGCCCCCCTGCCGGTCTATACGATAGACGCCAAGCACTTGCGTCCGAGACTTCTCGATCAGCTTCAGCACGCGTCCGCTGTGGCGCACGCTGCCTTCCTCGGCAATCTCCTCGGTCTTCAGCAGCACGCGGTCGCCGATGCCGGGGGCGGGGCCGGCGGCCGGGCCGCCGCGGCGGGCGAGGCGCACCAGAATGCGCGGCGGGTCGCCGTGCTCCTCTTCGTTCCAGTCCACCGGCACGGCGATCAGCTCGCCGTCCTCGTCGCGCTCCACGACTTCGGCCAGCACGGCGGCGGGCAGGGCGCCGGGAATGTGCAGCCGGCGCCGGTTCCGGGCGACCGCGCCTTCATCCGCCAGCTCGCGCAGCATCGCCTTCAACGCGATGCGATCCTGCCCGTCGAGGCCGAAAGCCCGCGAAATCTCGCGCTTGCCCACCTCGCCGCCATGGGCGGCGATGAAGGCGGTCAGCTCCTCCCGGCTCGGCAGGCCGCGCCGGGCGGGGGGCGCCGGGCGCTCGGGGGGGCGTTTCGGCCGGGTGGGCTTGCGCACGATTTCGAATCCTGAGAGAGCCTGCCGTTGCTGCTTCAAGGTCTAGCCGACCGCGCCCGGCGCGTCGACCGAAGCACGCATGCCGCGCGTCGTTGTGATCGTTTGTATACGTCTGAGTGCTTGCAATCCCGCCGCCGCGGTTCATCGTGCGGCCCGCCGGACGGGAGGGACAAAACGCCATGGACGCCCGCACACAGGGAAGCGAACTTGAGGAGCGCCCGCCGCTCGACCCCGCAGACATCCGCACCATTCTCGTCGGCATCATGCTGGCCATGTTTCTCAGTGCGCTCGACCAGAGCATCATCGGGCCCGCGCTGCCGACCATCGGCCTCACCTTCGGCGACGTCGTCAACCTGTCCTGGGTGGTGACGGCCTATCTGCTCACCGCCACCGCGGTCACCCCGCTCGCCGGCAAGCTCGCCGACATCCACGGGCCGCGGCCGGTGCTGCTCGGCGGCATCGCGCTGTTTCTGGTGGGATCGGTGATGTGCGCGCTGGCGCCCGATCTGCTGACGCTGGTGCTCGGCCGGGCGGTGCAGGGGGTGGGCGGCGGCGGGTTGATCTCGCTGGCGCAGACCACCATCGCCCTCATCATCGCCCCGCGCGAGCGCGGCCGCTACCAGGGCTATTTCGCCTCCGTCTTCATCACCTCCAGCCTCGCCGGGCCGGTGCTGGGCGGTTTTTTCGCGCAGCATCTGCACTGGTCGCTGATCTTCTGGATCAATGTGCCGCTGGGTATTGCGGCGGCCCTGATGAGCGAGCGGGCGCTGCGCCGCCTGCCGCCGCACAATCACCCGCATCGGCTGGACATCGCCGGCGCGCTGCTGATGTGCGCGGCCACCGTGGCGCTGCTGCTGGCGCTGAGCTGGGGCGGCACCCGCTATGGCTGGCTGTCGCTGCCGATCCTCGGCCTGTTCGCCGGCTCCGCGCTGCTGTGGGCCGGCTTCGGCCTGCGGGTCGCCACCGCACTGGAGCCGCTGCTGCCGCTTTCGGTGCTGTCGAATCCGGTGGTGCGCACCGGCGTCGCCTCGGCCGCCTTCGCCATGGGCACGCTGATCGGCCTGACCATCCAGATACCGCTCTATCTCGAAGCGGTGCTGCAACTCAGTGCCAGCCAGTCCGGCATGGTGCTGATTCCACTGATGGCGGGCGTGGTGCTGGGCGCCACCTCGACCGGGCGCATCATGGGGCATCTGCGGCACTATAAGCGCGTGCCGATGGTCGGCCTGTGCTTCGGCATCGTCGCGCTGGCGGCGCTGGCCTATGAGCCGCAGCGCCTGCCGCTGGCGGCGCTGATGGCGCTGCTCGGCGCCACCGGCATGGGGCTCGGCACCGTGCTGCCGGTGGTCACCGTCGCCATTCAGAATGCCGTGCCGATGCACCAGATCGGCACCGCCACCGCGACGATGAATTTCTTCCGCTCGCTCGGCGCGGCTGTGCTCACCGCCGTGCTCGGCGCCATCGTCGTCGGCCTCGCCGGTGCCGAGCCCGGCCACGGCTCGATCATGGACATGCTGACGCCGGGTTCCGACGTCACCGCACTGACGCTGGCCTTCCGCTGGGTGTTTGCGGCGTCCGCTCTGTCGCTTGTTTTGTCGCTGCTGTTCCTGCTGCGCATGGAGGAGCGCCCGCTGCGCACCACGGTCGGCCATGCGAGCAGCCTGGCCGACTGAGCCGGCGCTCAGCCGCCGGTGGCCTTGCGGGCCGGGGCTCTCTTTGCCTTCGCGGCCGGCTTGGCCGCGGATTTGGCCGCAGCCTTTGTCCCCGCCGCCTTCTTGGCCGGCGTCTTCGGCCCAGGTTTGGCTGCGCTTTTCGTGGCGCTGCGCGTGGGCGCCTTGGCCGGCACCGCGCCGCCCTTGGCGGTGATCAGGCCCACGGCCTCGTCCAGCGTCAGCGCGTCCGGGTCGCTGCCCTTGGGCAGGGTGGCGTTCACCTTGCCGTGGTTGACATAGGGGCCGAAGCGGCCCGGCCGCACCGTGATCGCCCCGCCCAGCGTCGGGTGGTCGCCGAGCGCGCGGCCCGCCGGGGTGCCGCGGCGCCCGCCCGGACCCTTGCTCAATTTGTCGGCGATCAGCGCCACGGCGCGGTTGAGGCCGATGCTCAGCACATCGTCGTCGCGGTCGAGATTGGCGTAGGTGCGCCCGTGCTGCACATAGGGGCCGAATTTGCCGATGCCGCCGAGTATGGGCTCGCCATCGTCCGGGTGGCGGCCGATCTCGCGCGGCAGCGCGAGCAGCGACAGCGCGGTGGCAAGATCGACATCGGCGGCCGCCAGCCCCTTGGGCAGGCTTGAGCGCTTGGGCTTCTCGCCGTCCTTGCCCTCGCCGAGCTGGAGATAGGGGCCGAAGCGGCCGTCGCGCAGCGACACTTCCAGCCCGGTCACCGGATCGGTTCCCAGCACGCGCGTGCCGGTTTCCGCCTCGCCGTTCTCGCCGGTCTGCACCGCCAGCGGGCGGGTGTGCTTGCACTCGGGGTAGTTCGAGCAGCCGATGAAGGCGCCGAACTTGCCCATCTTCAAAGACAGCCGCCCGGTGCCGCAGGTCGGGCACAGGCGCGGGTCCACGCCGTCCTCGCGCGCCGGGAAGACGTGCGCGGTGAGCATCTCGTCCAGCGCGTCCAGCACCTGCGAGACGCGCAGGTCCTTGATCTCGGCCACGGCGGCGGCGAAATCGCGCCAGAACTCGCGCAGCACGTCTTTCCAGTCGAGCTCGGCGGCGGAGATGCGGTCGAGCTTCTCCTCGAGGTCGGCGGTGAAGTCGTACTCCACATAGCGGTCGAAGAAGCTTTCCAGGAAGGCCGTCACCAGCCGGCCCTTGTCCTCCGGCACCAGCCGGCGCTTGTCGAGCCGCACATATTCGCGGTCGCGCAGCACGGCGAGCACCGAGGCGTAAGTGGACGGCCGGCCGATGCCGAGCTCTTCCATGCGCTTGACCAGCGAGGCTTCGCTGAAGCGCGGCGGCGGTTCGGTGAAATGCTGGTCGGTGGCAAGCGCGCGCCGGTCCAGCGGCTCGCCGGCGGTCACCGCGGGCAGGCGGCGGTTTTCCTCGTCCTCCTCGCCGTCGTCGGTGCTTTCGCGATAGAGGGTGAGGAAGCCGTCGAACTTCACCACCGTGCCGGTGGCGCGCAGTTCCAGCGCGCGGCCGCCGGCATCCGCGTTCACATCCACCGTGGTGCGTTCCAGCTCGGCGGATTCCATCTGGCTCGCCACGGTGCGCAGCCAGATCAGCTCATAGAGCTTGGCCTGGTCGGGCTCCAATTGCCGGGCAACATCCTTCGGCTTGCGCATCAGATCGGTGGGACGCACCGCCTCGTGGGCTTCCTGCGCGTTCTTCGCCTTCACGGTGTATTTGCGCGGCGCGGACGGCACATAACGGGCACCGTAGTCGCGGCCGATCAGGCTGCGGGTGGCGCTGATCGCCTCCGGCGCCATGTCGACGCCGTCGGTCCGCATATAGGTGATGAGACCGACCGTCTCGCCTCCAATATCGATGCCCTCATAGAGCCGCTGGGCGATGCGCATGGTGATGGCGGGAGCAAAGCCCAGCTTGCGGCTGGCCTCCTGCTGAAGGGTCGAGGTGGTGAAGGGCGGGTAGGGGTGGCGGCGGGCGGGCTTGGCTTCCACCGAGGCGACGCTGAAACGCGCGACGTCCAGCGCGCTGCGGAAGGCGGCCGCCTCCACCGCGGTGCCGACATCCAGCCGGCCGATCTTGCGCCCGTCGGCGCCGGTGAGGCGGGCCTCGAAGGTGTCGCCGCGCGGCGTCGCCAGCGTCGCGGCGATCGACCAGTATTCGCGGCGGATGAAGGTCTCGATCTCGCGCTCGCGGTCGCACACCAGCCGCAGCGCCACCGACTGCACCCGCCCGGCGGAGCGGGCGCCGGGCAGCTTGCGCCACAGCACCGGCGAAAGATTG
>JBGGNI010000170.1:0-11272 GCA_041287585.1 Xanthobacteraceae bacterium | reverse complement strand
GATGCGCGAGACGTCGACATTGGTCGGAATCTCGACGACTTCCAGCCGGTAGATGTCGCCGAACTCGGCTGCCTCGGTGTTGGCGGTGCCGGTCATGCCGGCGAGCTTGCCGTACATGCGGAAATAATTCTGGAAGGTGATGGAGGCCAGCGTCTGGTTCTCGGGCATCACCTGCACCCGCTCCTTGGCCTCCAGCGCCTGGTGCAGCCCTTCCGAATAGCGCCGGCCCGGCATCATGCGGCCGGTGAACTCGTCGATGATGACGACCTCGCCGTTGCGGACGATGTAGTCCTTGTCGCGCTGGAACAACGTGTGGGCGCGCAGCGCCTGGTTGACATGGTGCACCACCGAGACGTTCTCGATGTCGTAGAGGCTGTCGGATTTCAGCACGCCGGCGTCGCGGAGCAGTTGCTCCATCTTCTCCATGCCGGCCTCGGTCATCGAGACCGCGCGCTGCTTTTCGTCGACCTCGTAATCCTCCTTCGCCAGACGCGGGATGTAGGCGTCGATGGTGTTGTAGAATTCCGAGCGGTCGTCGAGCGGGCCGGAAATGATGAGCGGGGTGCGCGCCTCGTCGATCAGGATGGAGTCCACTTCGTCGACGATGGCGAAGTGGTGGCCGCGCTGCACCATATGGTCCAGCTCGTACTTCATATTGTCGCGCAGATAATCGAAGCCCAGCTCGTTATTGGTGGCGTAGGTGACGTCGCAGGCATAGGCGGCGCGGCGCTCATTGTCGTCCAGCCCGTGGACGATGACGCCCACGGTGAGGCCGAGGAAACGGTACACCCGGCCCATCCACTCGCTGTCACGGCGGGCGAGATAGTCGTTCACCGTGACGACGTGGACGCCCTTGCCGCTGAGCGCGTTGAGATAGACCGCGGTGGTCGCCACCAGCGTCTTGCCCTCGCCGGTCTTCATTTCGGCGATGCCGCCTTCATGAAGCACCATGCCGCCGATGAGCTGGACGTCGAAGTGCCGCTGGCCCAGCGCCCGGCGCGCCGCTTCGCGCACCGTGGCGAAGGCCGGCACCAAGAGGGTGTCGACCGCGGCGCCATTGGCGAGCTGGGCGCGGAACTCAACGGTGCGGGCGCGCAGCGCCTCGTCCGAGAGCGCGGACACCTCCGCTTCGAGGGCGTTGATGGCGGCGACGTTCGGCTGGTAGCCGCGCACACGGCGGTCATTGGCCGAACCGAAGAGCTTTCGCGCGAGCGCGCCGAACATGGGCAATCCCATCCGTGTCCCGCCAGGGCAGAGGAGAAGGAGAGGGGGCGGTGACGGGCCGCCCAACTCCTTATGCGGCCGATCTGCGCATGCCGCTGCGGCCGAAACCCGGACGGGCGCGGGCCGTGCACGTCACAACAGCGCGAGCACCCGCAAGGGCTCGTGCAGCGCGCCACACTTATGAACGGGTTTGGGGGTTGTCAATCGCGCGCGGTGCCGGGCTTGCTCTCGGCGCCGCAGATCCGCCGCTTGCAACCGCCGCCGGACTGGGCCAGCTTTCGCGCCCAACCGCGGAATAACCGCTCACCCCAAGGATGCCTTTCATGAGCTTCCACCGTCCGCACGCCGCGCGCCCCCTGCGTGCGGCACTCGCCGCCGCCCTGCTGGGCGCCGTCGCGATGTTCCCCGCCGCGCCGCCGGCGCTGGCCCAAACCGCTGCCCCTGCCGCCGCCCCGGCCGCCGTCGCCACCGACGACCCGGTGCTGGCCACCGTCAACGGCGCGCCGATCCGCCGCAGCGACCTCACCGTGGCCGAAGAGGAACTCGGCAGCAGCCTGCCGCAGCAGCTGGTGGGCCCGGCGCGCGAGGAATATGTGCTCGGCTTCCTCATCGACATGACCGCGATGGCCCAGGCCGCCCAGGCCGCCAAGCTCGACCAGACGCCCGAATACGCCCGCGCCAAGGCGTTTTCCGACAAGCGCCTGCTGATGCAGGCCGCCCTCACCGAGGCGACCAAGAAATCGCTGACCGATGCCGCGCTGAAGGCGACCTATGAAGAGGCGGTGAAGCAGCAGAAGCCCGAGAAGGAGGTGCATGCGCGCCACATCCTGTTCCGGGTGGAAGACGTCAAGGACGAGAAGGCGTCTGCTGCCGCCGAGCAGAAGGCCAAGGACGTGCTGGCCCGGCTGAAGAAGGGCGAGGATTTCGGCACGCTGGCCAAGGAACTGACCGAGGACCCCTCCGGCAAGCAGGACGGCGGCGATCTCGGCTTCTTCGCCCAGGACCAGATGGTGCCGGAGTTCGCCACCGTGGCCTTCGCCACCAAGCCGGGCGAACTCGCCGGGCCGGTGAAGACCCAGTTCGGCTGGCACGTCATCAAGGTGGAAGAGGTGCGCGAAAAGCCGGTGCCGACCTTCGATCAGGTGAAGCCGCAGATCGAGCAGTTCGTGGCGCAGAAGTCGCAGGCCGATTATGTGCAGTCGGTCCGCTCGCAGGCCAAGGTCGAGAAGACCGCCGCCGCGCCCAAGCCCGATGCCGCCGAGCCGCCCAAGGCTCCGTGATCAGCGGCTCCGTGATCCGGCTGAATTTATGCTAAAATCGGCGGCGCCGCAGGGAGCCGCCGATGACCACCGAGACCATTGCCGTGACGCTGCACGCCGAGGTGCTGCGCGCGCTGCGCGCGCGTGTCGCGGCCGGCGAATTCGCCTCGGAAGGCGACGCGCTGGCCGATGCGGTGCGCGCCTGGGAGCGGGAGCGGAAAGAGCGGGCCGCGCACCTGGAGACCATCCGGGCCCGCATCCGCCGCTCGCTCGACGACCCGCGGCCGAGCCTGAGCGAGGAGGAGGTGGATGCCTTCCTTGAAGAACTGCATGCTCAGGCGCTGAAGACGCACAGCGATGAAGCGGCGTGAGGTTCGCTATCGTGCCGAAGCGAGAGCCGACCTCGCCAATATCTACAACATCATTCTGGACCTGAGCCGGGCGCCTTCGGTTGCCTTCCGCTTCGTCACGCGCATTCGCGAACGGTGCAGCCGCATCGGCGATGCGCCCCGCAGCGGGCGACCGCGCGACGACCTGCTGCCCGGCCTGCGGATGGTCGCGTTCCGCCGATCGGTGGTGATCCTCTACAGGGTCGAGAATGATCGGGTCGAGATCGCCAACATCTTCTATGGCGGCCGCGACTATGAGGCGCTCTACCGCGCCGCCGACACGAACGAATGACTACCGGCGCCGCCTTGCGCCGGGGCGCCTCATCGGGCACACCGATGCGGCCCTGGAACGAGGCCGCCATGTCCGCAACCGTCTCCCCGCTCGCCCCTGCCCATCTGCCCGATGTCGCCCCCGTGGCCGGGGTGCGCTTCGCCACCGCCGCGGCGGGCATTCGCTACAAGAACCGAACCGATGTGCTGCTGGTGGCGCTCGACGCCGGCACCACGGTGGCCGGCGTGTTCACCCGCTCCAAATGCCCCTCGGCGCCGGTGGAGTGGTGCCGCATGCGGCTGCCGGCCGGGCTTGCCCGCGCCCTGGTGGTGAATTCCGGCAATGCCAACGCCTTCACCGGCAAGCTGGGGCGCGAGGCGACTGCGCTGACCGCCGACCTCGCCGCCAAGGCGCTGGGATGCCGGCCGGAGGAGGTGTTCCTGGCCTCCACCGGCGTCATCGGCGAGCCGCTGGACGCCACTAAGTTTTCCGGCGTGCTGGACGAGACCGCGCGCCGGCTGGCGCCGTTGCCCTGGGCCGACGCGGCGCGCGCCATCATGACCACCGACACCTTCCCCAAGCTGGCGGCGGGCACCGCTACCATCGACGGCGTGCCGGTGCGGATCGCCGGCATGGCCAAGGGAGCCGGCATGATCGCCCCCGACATGGCGACCATGCTGTCCTTCGTCTTCACCGATGCGCCGATCGAGGCCGGCGCGCTGCAAACGCTGCTGTCCAAGGCGGTGACCGACACCTTCAACGCCGTGACCATCGACGGCGACACCTCGACCTCCGATTCGCTGCTGCTGTTCGCCACCGGCGATGCCGGCAAGCGCGGCGCGCCGCGCATCGCGGAAGCCGGCGACCGCCGGCTCGCCGGCTTCCGCCGCGCGCTCGGCGCCGTGCTGGCCGACCTTGCCGAGCAGGTGGCGCGCGACGGCGAGGGCGCCCGCAAGCTGGTGCGCATCCATGTCACCGGTGCGGTCTCCAAGCGCTCGGCCCGCCGCATCGCCATGTCGATCGCCAATTCGCCGCTGGTGAAGACCGCCATCGCCGGCGAGGACGCCAATTGGGGCCGCGTGGTGATGGCGGTGGGCAAGGCCGGCGAGCCCGCCGACCGCGACCGCCTCGCCATCCGCTTCGGCGACATAACGGTCGCCGCCAAGGGCGCGCGCGACCCGTCCTATGACGAGGCGGCGGTCTCGGCCTACATGACCGGCCCGGTGATCGACCTCTCCGTCGACCTGGGGCTCGGCCGCGGTGCGGACCGGGTGATGACCTGCGACCTCACCAAGGAGTATGTCGCCATCAATGGCGATTACCGCTCGTGAAGCTGGTTCTGGTTGCCGCGTGCGCGCTGGTCGACGAGGACCGCCGCGTGCTCATCGCGCAGCGGCCGGCCGGCAAGGCGCTGGCCGGCTTGTGGGAGTTTCCCGGCGGCAAGATGGAGCCCGGCGAGCGGCCGGAAGCGACGCTTATCCGCGAGCTTGCCGAGGAACTCGGTATCGTGGTCCAGGAGCCGTGCCTGGCGCCGCTCACCTTCGCCAGCCACGGCTATGAGGACTTCCACCTGCTGATGCCGCTGTGGATCTGCCGCCGCTGGGAGGGCACGCCGCAGGGCCGCGAGGGCCAGCGCCTGGCCTGGGCCCGCCCCGGCCGGCTGCGCGACTACCCGATGCCGCCGGCCGACGAGCCGCTGATACCGGTGCTGATCGATCTGCTGGGGCCGTGAGGCGCCGGCCGTGCAGGCCGCGCCGAAAGCTTAAGCATCAATCGAAAAGCCGCGTTTCATAATCCATGGCGCCATGTAGCACATGGATGATCTCGATCGTCTCGCCCCGGATGCGGTAAAAGATCAGATAGTTGCCGTGGATGCATCACCGCACCCCGGTGTCCTCGTAGCCGGCAAGCAGCGGGTAGGCTTCGGGAGCGTGCACCAAGTGCTCGGCACGGATGCGGAGGTCTTGGATGAAGGACAGTGCCCGACGCGGGCTTGCCAGGGCGATATGGTCGCCGATGCGCTCAAGGTCGGCGTCGGCCTCGGCGGTGAAGATGAGGATCATTCATCGTCGGCCTTCGCGCTTGCAGCCCGGTACTTGGCCTCCAGACGGTCGAAAACCTCGTTTCCGGGTATGACGCGCCCTTCATCGGCATCCTTCAATCCGCGGGAGATTGCGGCGTCCTGGGCCGCAAGCCGGGCTTCGCGCTGCTGCATCAACCGCACGCCTTCGCGCAGAACCTCGCTCTTCGACCTGAAACGCCCATTGGAGACCAGGGCGCTCACGAAGGCTTCGAGCTGCGGGCCGAGATCGGGACGGGAGGGCATGCGAGGTTCCTTCTGCCCGATTATCGCATCGGCGGCCGGCCGGTATCAAGCGTGCGCCGCCGTCTACTCCTTCAACGGCTGCTCGCTGGTGCCGAGCGCTTCGGCGAGGCGCATGCGGGCGGAGCCGGGGCGCAGCGGCTGCGGCTGGCTGTCGTGCGGCGCCCAGCCCGATATCCAAGCGATCTCGAAGGTGGCGCGTACCCGGCCATCGGGGTCGGCAAAGCGTTCCGTATAGAGTTCGGCCGCCCGTATCAGCGTGGCGCGGCGCAGTGGCACGCGGCGGCGCTGCGCCAGCGGATTGGCGGCGCCCATGCGGCGCAGGTCGGCGAACAAGGCGAAGGGGTTGGCATAGCGCACCGTCACCCGGTCGACGTCCGTCACCGGAAGAGCCAGCCCGGCGCGCTGGAGCAGGCCGCCGAGGTCGCGCAGATCGGTGAACGGGGCGACGCGGGGCGAGACGCCGCCGGTGGTTTCGCTTTCCGCATCAGTGAAGGCGATGCGCAGTTCGGCCAGCGTTCCGGCGCCGAACAGCGCGGCGAGCAGCAGACCGTCCCGCCGCAGCGCCCGGCGGATCTGCGCCAGCGTGCCGGGCAGGTCGTTGACCGCCTGCAAGGCGAGTGCCGAGACCACGAGGTCCAGCGACGCGGGCGCGAAGGGCAGCGCCTCGGCATCGGCGGCGAGGTCGATGTCAGTGCGCTCCGGCGGGCCGGCGGCGATCAGCCGGCCGATGCCCGGCTGCGCGGCGAGCGCCCGGCGCACCGCGTCGGCCGGCGTGCCGAGGTCAAGCGCCAGCGGGAAATGCCGCTTCACCGCCGCCAGCCGGTCCGTGAGGTCGGCCGCCACCCGTTCCAGCAGGAAGGTCTCGGGGCCGAGCCGCAGGGCACGCCGGCGGCGTGCCGCCAAGGCGCGCGGGTCGAAGATCTCGATGGGGCCGGACATCGCTTCTCCGCTCGGGCGGCCCGCACGCACCCGCGGCGCGTTTTCCGGCAGGCCGGGTTTCCCCCACCCCGAACCCTCCCCCGCAGTCGGGAGAGGGATGGGCAAGGCCTGCATAGGCGCGCCGGTGGTGCCCGTCAAAGCTCGCGGCAGGTTTGACCCTTGTGCCCACGGTCCCTTTCGCAGACGCTGAGCCGGACTGAGCAATGGGTCTGCCATGTCGTTCGACGCCGAGTCCTTCGACTCCGACATCGAAGCGTCCCCGCCGCGCCGCCCGCTGCGCCGGGCGGCGCGGGCGGTTGCGTTCGGCGTGCTCGACCTGCTGCTGCCGCCGAGTTGCCTGGCCTGCCGCGGCGCGGTGGCGACGCCGGGTGCGCTGTGCGCCGGCTGCTGGAGCCGGCTGGCCTTCATCGAGCGGCCCTATTGCGAGCGGCTCGGCACGCCGTTCGCCTTCGATCCCGGCGGGGCGCTGCTGTCCCCGGAGGCTATGGACGCCGCGCCGGCCTATCAGCGGGCGCGGGCCGCGGTGACGTTCGGCGAGGTGGCGCGGGCCATGGTGCATGCGCTGAAATATGGCGACCGGCTGGAGGCCGCTGCACCGATGGCGCGGATGATGGCGCGGGCCGGCGCGGAACTGCTGGCGCAGGCCGATGCCGTGGTGCCGGTGCCGCTGCACCCGATGCGGCTGTGGCGGCGGCGCTTCAACCAGTCCGCCGCGCTGGGGCGGGTGCTGGCGAAGGAGGCCGGTGTCGCCTTCCGGCCGGACTGGCTGGTACGGGCGCGGGCGACGCCGCCGCAGGTGGGGCTGAACCGCACCGCGCGCGCCGCCAACGTAGCCGGAGCGTTCGCCGTGCCGGAGGCGCTGCGCACCGAGCTGCGCGGCCGGCGCGTGGTACTGGTGGACGATGTGCTGACCACCGGCGCCACGCTGGACGCCTGCACCAAGACGCTAAGCCGGGCCGGCGCGGCCGGCATCGATGTTCTGGTGTTCGCACGGGTTGTTGACGGCACCCCCTCGACCCTATCTTAGAGGTTTGGGAGAAGGGTTCACCGCACGCCATGTCCGCCCACGCTATTCCCGTGATCGACATCTACACCACCAGCGCCTGCCCCTATTGCCACGCCGCCAAGGAGCTGCTGCGCCGCAAGGGCGTGGAATTCCACGAGATCGACGTTTCCGGCGATGCCGCCGGGCGGGCGGCGATGAGCGCGCGGGCGCAGGGTGGCCGAACGGTGCCGCAGATCTTCATCGGCGCCACCCATATCGGCGGCTGCGACGATCTCTATGAACTCGACGCGGCGGGCAAGCTCGATCCGCTGCTGCAGGGAGAGTCCGCATGAACGCCTCCGCTATGCCCGACGGCCGTTTCCGCGCCGCTCTCGTGCAGATGTGCACCGGCCGCGACATCGCCCGCAATGTCGCCGCCGCCTCCGCGCTGATCCGCGAGGCCGCGGCCGCCGGGGCGAGCTATGTGCAGACGCCGGAAATGACCGGCACCATGGAGGAGAGCCGTACCGCGCTGTTCGCCTCGCTGCAGGAGGAGGCGCACGACCCGGCGCTGGCCGCTTTCCGGGCGCTGGCCGCCGAGCTCGGCATCCATCTGCACATCGGCTCGCTGGCGGTGAAGGCGAGCGAGCACCGCGCCGCCAACCGCTCCTATCTCATCGCCCCGGACGGCACGATCGCGGCGCGCTACGACAAGATCCACATGTTCGACGTGACGCTGCCGAACGGCGACGTCTATCGCGAATCCACCGCCTACAGTCCGGGCGAGCGGGCGGTGCTGGCGGAGCTGCCGGGGATCCGGCTCGGCTTCACGATCTGCTACGATCTGCGCTTTCCCGCGCTGTTCCGGGCGCTGGCGGAAGCCGGCGCGGGCATGATCGCGGTGCCGGCGGCCTTCACCCACACCACCGGCGCGGCGCACTGGCACATATTGCTGCGGGCCCGCGCCATCGAGACCGGCTCCTATGTGCTGGCGGCGGCGCAGGGCGGCACCCATGAGAACGGCCGGCAGACCTTTGGCCACAGCCTGATCATCGACCCATGGGGCGAAGTGCTGGCCGAGGGTGGCACGGAGCCGGGCGTGATCCTTGCCGATATCGATCCGGCGCGGGTGAATGAGGTGCGCGGGCGCATCCCGGCGCTGGACCATGGAAGGCGCTTCGAGTTGGCGCCGCCGGAGGATTTCGGCCGGCTGCACCTCGCCGTGCCGGGCGATGCGGCATGATCCTCTACTCGCTCAACTGCGCAGCCGGGCACGAATTCGAGAGCTGGTTCCGCGATTCCGCCGGCTATGACGCGCAGCGCGGCCGGGGGCTGGTCTCCTGCCCGGTGTGCGGTTCGACCGAGGTGGAAAAGGCCATCATGGCGCCGGCGCTCGGCCGCCCGAGCGCGCCGGAGCCAGTGCCCGCGCCGGTGCCCCAGCCGGTGGCTCTGGTGTCGGAGAAGGAGCAGGCGCTGCGTGCCATGCTGCGCCAGGTGCGCGAGCATGTGACGCGCAACTCCGACTATGTCGGCGACGACTTTGCGGGTCTGGCGCGCCGGATGCACGAGGGCGAGGTGGAGAAGCGTACCATCCATGGCCAAGCCAGCGCCGAGGAGGTGCGGGCGTTGATCGAGGACGATATCGAGGTGCACCCGCTGCCGGTGCTGCCGGACGACCGCAACTGAGGGGCCGCCGCAGGCGCTTCAAACAAGGATTCCGTGGCTTCGCCGATTTTCCCCTGGGCCCCGGATCGGCGCTGCACTGCGTGCAGCTTGTCCGGGGGACGTTAGGCCCCTTTAGGACCCCGCCTGCGCCTTCTCGATTTCCGGCAGCAGCCGGGTGCGCAGCGATTCCGGGTCCAGCGGGCCGACGAATTTGTAGGCGACGCGGCCGTCGCGGCCGATGATGAAGGTCTCCGGCACGCCGTAGACGCCCCAGTCGATCGCCGCCCGCCCGCCGGCATCGACGCCCACCGCCGCGAACGGATTGCCGAACCGCCCGAGAAAGCGGCGGGCATTGCCGGTGTCGTCCTTGTAGTTGAGGCCGACCAGGCGGATGCCGGGCAGGCCGGCGAGCTGCACCAGCAGCGGGTGCTCGTCGCGGCAGGGCGCGCACCAGGACGCCCAGACGTTCAACACGGTGACGCGGCCCTTGAAGTCGGCCGCCACGATGCCGGGCACCGGGGCGCCGTCGCGGGTCAGCCCGTCCAGCGCCGGCAGGTCGAGCGCCGGGGCCGGGCGGCCCACCAGAGCGGAGGGCAGGCGCGAGGGATCACCCGAGAACAGCCGGCCATAGAACAGGCCGGCCAGCGCCAGAAATCCGATGAGCGGCAGCAGCACCAGCAGGCGGCGCCCGTTCGGGCGTGCGGCGGTGCTCATCGCCCGTCATCCTGTCCGGCCGAGCGCCGGGTGAGGCCGCGCGCCTCCATCTCCGCCAGTTCGCGGCGCAGGCGCCGTCCGTCGAGCAGAATGACGGCGGCAAGTGCGCCCAGCACCAGAATCGCGCTGAGATAGGCGGCGAGGATGAAGGCGCCGTGTTCGCCCAGCATGGCGCTAGTCCTCACGCATAGGCGGCGTCCGCCGCGGCGCGCGCTTCCAGCGTCCGCAGGCGCCGGCGCAGGATTTCGTTGCGCATGGCGGCGAGGTGCAGGGTGAGCATCAGCCCGGTGAAGCCCAGCGCGGTGAGCGCCAGCGGCCAGAGCAGGCTGGGGTGGATGCTCGGGCCGCCCATGCGGAACACCGAGGCCGGCTGATGCAGCGTGTTCCACCAGTCCACCGAGAACTTCACCACCGGCACATTGATGAAGCCGACCAGCGTCAGCACCGCGCAGGCGCGCCCGGCGCGGTTCGGCTCCTCGATCGAGGAGCGCAAGGCGAGCAGGCCGAGATAGAGCAGCAGCAGCACCAGCATGGAGGTGAGCCGGGCGTCCCACACCCAGTAGGTGCCCCACATCGGCCGGCCCCACAGCGAGCCGGTGAGCAGGCACAGGAAGGCGAACACCGCGCCGATGGGCACCAAAGCCTTGTGCGCGACATCGGCCAGCGGGTGGCGCCACACCAATATGCCGAGCGCGGACAGCGCCAGCAGCGTGTAGCCGAACAGGGCGAGCCAAGCGAACGGCACATGGATGTACATGATGCGCACCGTCTCGCCCTGCTGGTAGTCGCCGGGCGCCCGGAAGGCGAGCGCGAAGCCGGCCAGCAGCAGCACGCCGGTGAGCCCGGCCAGCCACGGCAGGACGCGCCCGGCGAGGGCGGAGAAGCGTGTGGGGTTGGCAAGGTCGATCAGCGCCATTGCGGCGTTCTAGTCGCGCGCGCCCGCCGCGGCAACGGCGCCGAGCTGCGGCCAAACGCGGTTGTGATCGGGCGCCCGCCGTTCACGCTTGCGCGAGCGGGTCGATGGCAGGATGCTGCATACGGGTGAGTGGTTCCGCCGGTGCGCATGAACGCCGGGTGAATACAGCATTCAGGCCCGATTTCGCGGTGCCTGCCTAGCTTGCCGCCACTGGCGCGATTCTCCCTCGGGAGGGGCGCCGGAGCGACGCCGACACCCGCCCCTTCCGGGGCCTCCGGACGACGGAGACGGACCATGACCCCGACCTGCCTGCGCATCCGCCGCGCCAACCCTGCCGACCTGCCCGAAATCCGCCGGCTCCAGGCCGCCGCTCTGCGCGGTTTCGCCCGGCGCGTGCATGGCGACGAGGTGGTCGAATCGCTGATCCCGCGCATCGGCGATTTCGACGAGGAACTGGTGGCGGACGGCACTTTCTTCATCGCCGAGATCGAGGGCGAGGCGGTGGCCTGCGGCGGCTGGTCGATCCGCGAGCCGAGCTTCATGGGGCATGAGTTTGCCGGCCATGATCTGCTGGACCGCGGCGA
>JBGGNI010000169.1:0-15859 GCA_041287585.1 Xanthobacteraceae bacterium | reverse complement strand
GCTTGACGGCGCTGCGGTACCGAGCCGCATCTACGCCATCGGCGACATACACGGCCGGCTCGACCTTCTGGACAGGCTGATCGCGAGCATCGAGCAGGACATCGCCGCCCATGGCGGAACCGGTGCGCTGGTGGTGACGCTCGGCGACTATGTCGACCGCGGGCCGGACTCGCGCGGCGTGATCGAGCGGCTGGCCTCCAATCCCTTTTCGGTGCCTCTGGTGCCGCTCGCAGGCAACCATGAGGAGATGTTCCTCTCCTTCCTGTCGCAGCCGCGCAGCGGGGTCGACTGGTGCCGGCGCGGCGGCATCGACACGCTGCGCTCCTACGGCGTTCCGGTGAACCAGATCGTGATCGGGCGCGGCTATTCCGCGGCCTCCGAGACGATGAACTGGCTGATGCCCGAGGCTCACCGTGGCTTCCTGCAGAATCTGCGGCTCGGCGTGCTGACCCCGGACTACTTCCTCTGCCATGCCGGCGTTCGCCCGGGCGTTCCGCTGGAACAGCAGAAGCCCTCGGACCTCTTATGGATCACCGAGCCGTTCCTCACCGCCACCGCCAGCTTCGGCCGCATCGTGGTGCACGGCCACACCATCGTGCCGCAGGTCGAGATTCACGCGAACCGGATCAATATCGACACCGGCGCCTACCAGACCGGCCGGCTTTCCTGCCTCGTGCTGGAAGGCGGCGAGGCCTATACGCTTACGGCGACGGACTGAGTGTCAGGATTTGCGCCGGCCGCGCTTTTTGCCTTTGGCGCTCGACGAATAATCTTCGTTTAAAATCCACATGAACAGCTTCGCCATCCAATAGGGCACCCATGTCGGCAACTTGGAATAGGGGTGCCCCCGCGGTAGGAACCCTGCCCGGAACTTCGATTCTTCGACCTGCTTGCGCGCCAGGCGCGCCTGCTCTCGATAGGGCACGATTCGTCGCTCTTCCACTTGTAAAGCGGCCGAGAATTACGAAAGGTCAGCGGTTATGTCGATAGGTTAATTTGTCATTCGGGGCCGTTGTACGATTGTCCGGTAGCCCAAAACCATCGTGCGAACCACAGGCCGTGCGTCCGACCTAGTCCGCGATGATCTTCAATTCCTGCCTGTAGGCAATCTTGTCGGCCCGGTCCAGCCCGTTCAGAATCAAAAAGCGATCCAGCGGCCGGTCCGGCACGTCCATCTTCGTCGCCAGCTTTTCCGGCGTGTCGGTGAGGCCCGCGGTGATGATGCGGATGCGCAGCGGCTTCACCTTGTCCGCTTCGTCGATCGACACCCGCCGGAAGGTTTCGGCCGCGGCGCGGAAAGACTGGTCGAGCTCCGGCGAAAGCTCCCGCGCGGCGAAGATCACCCGGTAGACATCGGCACCGAAGCGGATGGCGAACATGCGGAACGACCATTGCTCGCCGCGCGCCACGGCGGTGGCTGCCGGAAAACCGTTCAGCACCAGGCTTTCGACCGAGGACACCTCGACCCCTTCGATCCAGCCGGAGGAGAGGTACTGCGCCAGGCTCTGGTCGCCCGCCACCCGCACCGCATCGAGCCGCAGCGCCTCGCGCCCGGCGGACGAGGCGCCCAGCACCGCCTGCGAGGTGTTCTCCAGCGTGAAGCCCTCGGGCGCGGTGAAGGTGAAGCCGAGCTTGGGATGGAAGAAGCGCCGGCCGCGCACAAAGCCTTCCTTGGGATCATCGCCATAGACCAGCCCGTCTATGGCGGCGAGATACTGGTCGCGGTCGCGCTCGCCCGGCTTGTCGGGCTTGGCGTACTCGCGCGCATTGGCGATGGCGATGGAAATGCGCTCCGGCGTCGCCGGATGGCTCGACAGGAAATCGGGCGCGTCCGAAGCGGAGGTCTGGCTGATGGTGGACGAGCGCAGCGCCGCCTGCCGACCCATGGCGGCAAGGAAGCGCGAGGCGCCATAGGGATCGAAGCCGGCGCGCGCGCTGATGCCGACGCCGATGGCATCGGCTTCCAGTTCCTGGGCGCGCGAGAAGCTCGCCAGCGAGATGCGGCTCTTCTCAAGCGCCAGGGCGCCAAGGTCCGAATCATTGACCACATCGGAAATCACCCGGCTCACCAGCACGGCCTGCTTCATCTGGTCTTCGCGGATGGCGGCGTGGTTGGCGATGACATGGGCCATCTCATGGGCCAGCACCGAGGCGAGTTCGGAGGTGTCGTTGGCCAGCGCCAGCAGCCCGCGCGTGACATAGAGCGAGCCGTTGGGCAGCGCGAAGGCATTGATGGCGGGCGAATTGAGAATGGTCACGCGGTAGCGCTGATCCGGCCGCTCGGAGGCGGCGACCAGACGGGTGACGACATCCTGGATCAGCGCCTGGAGCTTGGCATCGGCATAGGCGCCGCCATAGCCGGCGACCAGACGCTCGTGCTCCTTGCGCTGGGCCGGCGGCAGCGTGTCTTCCAGCGCCACCGGGCTGCTGGAAGGCCCGTTGGCCGGCGGCACCTGCACATCGAGCCCGGCACAACCGGCAACGGCCAGCGTCATGGCAAGCAGCAGCGCACGCGCGCTCCAGCGCCCGCCCGTTCCGCTCCGCACCTGCGCCATGCCGGCCCTGCTCACTGGCCCGCGTCTCCCTCAACCTCGATCTGCTCCGGCCAGCGCGCTTCGACCGCCGGTCCGTCCTGCTCGAACACCGTGCCACGCACACGCACCTTACGGCCGGCAAGGCCGGCCGGATCCTTGCCGGCGGCGATGAAGGCCGCGCGCTGCTCCCGTGGCACGCGCACCGTCACGTCTTGCCGCCAGACCGGGCCGAAATTGAGGTAATCTACGCTCCGGCCCTCGCCGACCGCTAAAATTTCGCCCTCGAACGCCAAAAAGCGCCCGCTGTGGCGCCGTATGGCCTCCACATCCGCCGCATTTGGCAGCGAAGCCGCCCACAGGCCCAGCCGTGCGCGGCGGGCCTTCGCCTCGGCCTGGAGCAGCGCGGGCAGGCAGCTGCTGACGCCTTCCTCCGGCCGCACCAGTGCCAGGCCGCGCTCCACCAGCACCTGCTGCAGGCTCGGTGCGCCGGGCTCGAAGCGAACGATGGCGGCCAGGCGCCCATAGCGGTCCGCCGCCGGCGGGCCGTTCAGCACCACCGGGCGGCCGATTGCCGATTCGGCGATTGCGCTCGCCAGTGCCGCGGACAGGCCGGGATCGAGCGCCACTCCGGCGAGCCGCACGCGCCGCCCGTCCTCCAGCCGCAGATCGCCGTCCGCATCTGCGGTGGCGGGGACGCCCCGGCCGATGAGCGGGACCTCGCAGGCGGCGGCGGGCGTCGCAAGAGCCAGCGCGAGGGCCGCAACAACGCCGCCGAATCCGGCCCGCGATCCGTGTTTCGCTCGAAGTTTCGTGCTCATGACACCTGAATGCCGGCGGCGCGCGAGGCCGAACCGCCGATCTGCCGACCCCGCGCCAGCATAAACCACGCGGCCCGGCAGGCCCATGCCGAACGTGCCGCATCGCACACCGATGGCGGCGGAATGCGAAGCGAACCTGCGGGCCGATCATGTGACGTTCATGTTCGGCAGTGTTGTCTGCGCTCGCGCCACCGGTTCCCACAACCGGAGGAGTGTAAACGATGCGGGGGCATCATGACTGGTTTGATGATCGTCGAGGAAGACTCCGTGCGCGCACCGCGCCCGGTGGCGGTGCGCTTCGGGGCCTGCTGGCTTGATCTGAAGCGCTGGAAGCTGCTCGGCCCGGACGGCACGGAACTGAAACTGGCAGCCACCGAGCTCGACCTGGTGGCCGCCTTCGCCACCCATCCCGGCAAGCTGCTGTCGCGCGAGGCGCTGCTGCGGCTGGCGCCCGCCCATGGCGAAGACCCGTCCGACCGCAGCGTCGACACGCGGATCACCCGGCTGCGGCGCAAGCTGGCCCGCAGCGGCGTCGCCGCGGGCGACCTCATCCGCACGGTGCGCGGCGGCGGCTATCGCTATATCGGCCCGGCCGGCAGCTAGTGCCTGCTCCGCACCCGCGCCGGCGATAAAAGCGCACTTCGGCTCGATACGAAACGTATGGGCTTTCAAGTCTGCCGTTGGCGCGCCTTTTGTGGGCGCTGCGGCAGCGCAGCATGATCAATTCATCGTCATTCCTCGCTCCGGCCCCGCTGATGGAGGCGGGCAGGCGCTGGCATATTTTGTGCTAGCTCCGCCGGGAGCCTGCGGCCGCCGCCTCGGGCACGATGAGCGAGGAACCGTTCCGTGACCAAGAAGCCTGATGTGTCGAATTCGTCGGTGGAAACCCTGGCCGCGGCGCGCCAGTTCACCCGCCGCGTGCTGTTCAAGGGCGCGCTTGCCGCCGGCACCGCCGCCCTTGCCGGTCCCTGGATCGTCAAGGACGCCTTCTCCTCGTCCGGCGAACTCAGCCTTTTGAACTGGGACGACGAACTGCCCGCCCCGGTTATCCCGAACTTCGAGAAGAAGACCGGCATCAAGGTCAAGACCACCCCGTTCTCGCAGAACGAGGAACAGATCAACAAGCTGCAGGCCACCGGCGGCGAAGGCTTCGACCTTTGCGAGCCGACGCGCGACCGCGCCCCGCAGTTTAAGGAGCTGGACGTGCTCCAGCCGTTCGACACCTCCAAGCTGAAGCTCGACAATCTGCTGCCCGCCATGCTGGAGGGCTCCACCAGCGTGTGGACCTGGGACGGCAAGCTCTACCATGTGCCGCATTGCTGGGGCTCGGAGGCGATCTCCTGGCGCACTGACCTCACCAAGCTGGAGTACAAGGACCTCAGCTACGGCACGCTCTGGGCGCCGGAGTACAAGGGCAAGATGCAGGGCCGCCCGCACTCGCTGCTGCTCGGCATCGGCCTGTGGATGGACCACACCGGCAAGCTGCCCTCCAACCGCATGCTCGATGCCTTCAAGGACGAAGAGTCCATGAAGAAGATCTATGACGTCATCCTCGCCTTCGCCATCGCCAACAAGGCTCAGGTCAAGCAGTTCTGGGATTCCGCCGACAATACCAAGTCCGGCTTCCTGGAGAATGGCTGCGTCATCGGGCAGACCTGGGACGGGCCGGCCTTGTCGCTGAAGAAGCAGGGCAAGCCCGTCAGCTACATGGCCCCGCAGGAAGGCGCCATCACCTGGATCGACGGCTGGGCGATGTCCAAGGGCGCCAAGAACATCGCCCAGGCCTATGAGTGGCTCAACTACATCCACACGCCGGAAACCTCGGCGCTGGTGGCCGAGGGCTCGGGCTACAACCCGGTTGTGAAGGGCGCCGAAGGCTTCCTCTCCGAAACCGCCAAGAAGAACTTCTCGGAGGCCTATCCGGGCGACGCGCTCTCCAAGCTCTGGAGCCGCCCGCCGGAGCCGACCTGGTACGCCGACCTGCGCACCCAGTACGCCGAGAAGTTCAAGGCAGCGTGAACCAGCGCTGTCGTCACCCCGGACGCACCGCTCGGTGCGATCCGGGATGACGACATTGGATCGAGTTGGAGGCCACATGGCTGCCGCCGTCGAGCTTGAAGGCGTCAATGTCAGCTTCGGCGACTTCGTCGCCGTGCGCGATGCCAACCTCACCATCAAGCGGGGGGAGTTCTTCTCGTTCCTCGGCCCGTCCGGCTGCGGCAAGACCACGCTGCTGCGCACGATCTCCGGCTTCGTCGAGCCGACGCACGGCTCGGTGCGGATCGGCGGCCAGGATATGAAGGGGATCGGCCCCAACCGGCGGCCGACCGCGCTGATCTTCCAGAACCTCGCGCTGTTTCCGATGATGAGCGTCGCCGAGAACATCGGCTACGGGCTGCGCGTGCGCGGCGTGCCGCGCCATGAGCGCGACGAGGCGGTGAAGAAGCTGCTGATCCAGGTCGCGCTGGCCGACTACGGCGCCAAAAAGGTCAGCGAACTGTCCGGCGGCCAGCGCCAGCGCGTCGCCATCGCCCGCGCTCTGGCGGTGGAGCCTTCGGTCCTGCTGCTCGACGAGCCGCTTTCGGCGCTCGACCTCAAGCTGCGCCAGCATATGCGCACCGAGCTGCGCGCCATCCAGAAGCGGGTCGGCATCACCTTCATCTACATCACCCACGACCAGGGCGAAGCGCTGACCATGTCGGACCGCGTTGCGGTGATGAATGCCGGCGTCATCGAACAGGTCGGCGACGGTCGCAGCATCTATGCCGAGCCGCGCACGCCGTTCGTCGCGTCCTTCGTCGGCGAGAACAATTCCATCCGCGGCCGCATCGTCGGCGCCGGCGACGGTTTGGCGACACTGGAGACGCCGCTCGGCACCCTGCGCGGGCGCAACCCCACCGGGCTGGCAGCGGGCGCCGACGCGCTCTTGTTCGTGCGCCCGGAAGCGATGAAGCTGCGCGCCGACACCGCCACATCGACCTTCGAGGGCGAAGCCGTGGACGTCGCCTTCGAGGGCAGCGTCAGCCATGTCACGCTGCGCGTGCGCACCGGCCAGAAGGTCACCGCCACGGTCGGCTCCGGCATCGCGGTGCCGGCGGCGGGGGAGACGCTGCGCCTCGGCTTCGAGCCGCAGGACGGGCTGCTGTTGGCACGGCAAGCCGCATGACCGGCACCGGCAGCCTCGCCATCATCATCGGCCTGCCGCTGGCGGTGGCGCTGGTGTTCCTCGCGCTGTCATGGTTCGAGCGGCGCAGCGGTGCGGCCCGCGGACCGGGCTTCTTCCAGCGCAACGGCGTCGCCGTCGGTCTCTATCTCATCATTGCGGTGGGGTTCTGGGCGCTGTTCATCATCGTGCTGCCACAGGTCGCCATGGTGGACATGTCGTTCCGCCCCAAGCTGCCGCCGTCGCAGATGGGCGGGCCGAAAGACCTCTACACGCTGGAGAACTATCGCTACTTCCTGTTCGGCAGCACCACCTCCACCGCGAGCTGGAACACGCTGCACATTAAGGCCTTCTTCCTCACCATCGGCGTCAGCATCCTGATAACGGCGCTGAACTTCGCCATCAGCTATCCGCTCGCCTTCCACATGGCCTATTCGGCCGGGGTCGGGCGGCTGAGGATGCTCCTGCTGCTGCTGATCATCCCCTATTGGGTCAACGAAATCCTGCGCGCCTTCGCCTTCCGGGTGCTGCTGTCGTCGGGCGGCGTCGTCAACAAGGCGCTGCTCGGCGCCGGGCTGATCGCCGAGCCGGTGGATTTCCTCGGCGCCGATGTCGGGCTCTATATGGGTCTCAGCTACGCCTATCTGCTGATGATGATCTTCCCGCTCTACAACGCCATCGAAAGCCTCGACCGCAATCAGGTGGAGGCGGCGCGCGATCTCGGTGCGCCGTGGTGGCACATCCATGCTTTCGTGGTGATGCCGCATGCCAAGCCCGGCATCGCATCGGGCTGCACGCTGGTGTTCATGCTGTGCGCCGGCGCGCTGGCGGCCCCCCTCGTGCTCGGCGGGCCGCGCACGCTGTGGTTCACCCCCATCGTCTATGACCGCTTCTACCAGGCCTTCAACTGGCCGCAGGGCGCCGCCTACGCCTTCATCCTGCTGGTGACCTGCATCCTGTTCGTGCTCACCGTGCTCAAGGCCTTCAAGCTCGGGCTGGGGGAGATCACGCGATGAAGCCCGGCCTGGTCTCCCGCCTGCTGTTCGCGGTCTATATCGGCGCCTTCTTCGTCTATCTGCTCGGTCCGCTGGCGGTGATGGGCATCTCCGCCTTCAACACCCCGGCCTATCCCCAGGTCTGGCCCATCGAAGGGCTGACGCTGGATTGGTTCGGCAAGCTGCTGGCGGACGAGGACATGATGTACGGGCTGCGCACCAGCCTGTGGATCGGCGTGCTGGTGGTCGCCATCTCAGTGCCCATCGGCCTCGCCGGCGCCATCGTGATGACGCAGATCCAAGCCCGGCTGCGCTCGACCTATTATCTGGTGGTGGTCTCCCCGGTGCTGACGCCCGGCATCATCATCGGCATTTCCACCGTGGTGTTCTGGCGCGAATTCACCACCGTCACCGGCATGAAGTTCCTCTATGACGGCATCGTGCTCACCGTGCTGGGCCAGGCCAGCTACATCTCGGCCTATTGTATGCTGGTGATCCTCGCCCGGCTGCAGCGCTTCGATCGCGCGCAGGAGGAGGCCGCGCTCGACCTCGGCGCCAGCTATCCCCAGGTGTTCCGCCACATATTGCTGCCCTATCTGAAGCCGGCCTTGTTCTCGGCCGCGGTGCTGGCCTTCCTCGCCTCGTTCGAGAACTACAACACCACCACCTTCTCCATCCTCGCCGACAAGACGCTCACCACCATCTTGGCCGGCCGGGTGCGGCAGGGCACCACGCCGGCGATCAGCGCGCTGGCGGTGCTCATCATCGGCGCCACCCTCATCGGCGCGCTGGCCTATGAACTCGTCAAGCGCCGCGAGGACGCGCGCGCGCAAAGCCGGCGGCAGGCCGCCGCCGAGGCCGAAGAGCGCGAACTCGCGGGCGAACTCGCCGGCGCCGCGGCATGAGGTACGGGCCGGGACCGTGCGCTTTGCCGCGTCATGCTCTAGCGTAACCGCCGATTCTTGCCGGAGGTTCGCGTCCCGTGCCGCTCACTATCGCCACCTGGAACATCAATTCGGTGCGGCTGCGCATCGATCTCGTTGCCAAGCTCGCCACCGAACACGCGCCGGACCTCATCTGCCTGCAGGAGACCAAATGCCCGGACGACCGCTTCCCGGCCAAGGAGGCGGCCAAGCTCGGCTATGTCCATCAGGCGGTGAACGGCCAGAAGGGCTGGCACGGCGTGGCGGTGCTCTCGAAGGTCCCGTTCGATTCGGTGAGCCGCCAGGGCTTCTGCGACAAGGGCGACGCGCGCCACATCGCGGTGACGCTGGGCGCCGCGGCAGGCCTTTCGGCCCCGCTCACCGTGCATAATTTCTACATCCCCGCCGGCGGCGACATCGCCGATCCCGACCTCAACCCGAAATTCCGCCACAAACTCGATTTTCTCGACGAGGCGATCGCCTGGGAGCATCTGCACCCCACCGCGCCCGGCGCGCGCTCCGTGCTGGTCGGCGATCTCAACATCGCCCCGCTGGAAGCCGATGTGTGGAGCCACAAGCAATTGCTGGACGTGGTGAGCCACACGCCGGTGGAGGTGGACCGGCTCGGCCGCCTGCAGGCGGCGGGGCTTTGGGTGGACGTGATGCGCGGCTTCGTGCCGCCCAGCGAGAAGCTCTATACGTGGTGGAGCTACCGCGCCGCCGACTGGCGGGCCTCCGACCGCGGCCGCCGGCTGGACCATGTCTGGGCGAGCCCGGCCCTGGCGCCGAGCGCGCGGGCGATGACCGTGGTGCGTGAGGCACGCGGCTGGGAGCGCCCCTCGGACCATGTGCCGGTGCTGGTGAGTTTCGACGCCTGAAATCAGCGCGCGGCGAGCCGCTCCACCACCGGAGACCAGTCGTCGCCGGAACCGGCGAGGCTGCGATAGCCGCCCTGCCAATAGAGCAGCGGATCGCCGGGCAGCCCGGCATGGACGGCGCGCACGCGGCCGATGAGCACGGCATGCGAGTGCCGCTCGAACACCTCTTCCACCGCACAATCGAACGCGGCCAGGGCATCGGCGAGCACCGGCACCCCGGTCTCCAGCCTGGTCCACAGGCCCTGCTCGTAGCGCGCTGCCCCCTTCACCCCGTCGACGCCGGCAAAGCGCTTGGCGAGGCCGACATGGCCGACAGCGAGCAGGTTCACCCCGAAGGCCTGCTCGCGCAGGATCAGCGGCCAGGCCGAGGCCGAGCGGTTGACGCACACCACCAGGGCCGACGGCTCGGCGGAAAGCGAGGTGATGGCCGTGGCCGTCAGCCCCGTGCGGTCCGCGCCGGTGCCGGCGGTGACGATGGCGACGCCGCCGGCGAACTGCCGCATGGCCTGGCGAAACGTCTCTGCGGGGCCGGCGACGGCGGACGGCGCCGGAGGAACCACATTCCGATGCATGGTCATAGGTTTGTCCTCCTTTGGACGCGGTGCCGCGACACCGCCCGTTGACTTAGTATATAAATTCGATAGAATTCTTCAAGTCGTTTGGCCGCCGTCGAGGAGCGAGGCATGTCGCGGACGAAACGCAGCTTGAATCTCACGCAGCGTAGCGGCGGGGTGGTGCGGCAACTCGGACGCGAGGCGCTCTGGTTTGCGGCGCCTCTGGCGTTGCTGGCCGCCGGCGCCGGCCTGCTGCTTGCCTCGCCGGCCGCTTCCGGCAGCACGCTGCTGGCCTATTGCGCCTTCGCGGTCGGGCTTGTCGGCCTGCTGCGCGCGTTGGTGTTGGCCCCTGCCTTGAGCCGCAGCGCGCGCCGCCCGCCGCGGCTGCGCCGCAGCATCTGACATCGCGCTACTTGGAAGCGGTGGGAAGGCTCGCCTTTCGCGCCGCCTTCGCTATAGTGCGCCGGCACCCAAACAGGGTTGCGCCGCAACAGGAAATGCTTCGTGCCACGGCCCTGCCCGCGACGTTCTCCCCTTCTGCTGGCGCTGGTCGCCGCCCTGGCGCTCGCGGGCTGCGGCGTCAAAGGCCCGCTGGAGCCGCCGCCGGGCGCAACGCCCACGGCTGAGGCCGGCGTCAAATCGGGCGATGCGCCGAAAGCCGCGCCGGAAAAGCCCAATCCGCCCTTCGTTCTCGACGGCCTGCTCTAGAGCCCGCAACAAAGCCTCGGCGCCCGAAGGTTCACGATGCACCATTTCGCCTATCGCGACGGCGTGCTGCACGCCGAGGACGTCGATCTTGCCGCACTGGCGGACAGCGTCGGCACGCCGTTCTATGCCTATTCCACCGCGACGCTGGAGCGGCACTACCAGGTCTTCACCGAGGCGTTCGCCGATGTGCGGGCCACCCTGTGCTACGCGCTGAAGGCGAATTCGAACCAGGCGGTGATCGCCACCCTCGCCCGGCTCGGCGCCGGTGCCGACATCGTCTCGGGCGGCGAACTTAAGCGTGCTCTGGCTGCGGGGGTGCCTGCGGCCAAGATCGTGTTCTCCGGTGTCGGCAAGACCCGTGAGGAAATGGCGGCGGCGCTGGGGGCCGGCATCTTCTGCTTCAATGTCGAGAGCGAGCCGGAACTCGCGGCACTGTCCGAGGTCGCGGTCGGCATGGGTGCCGTCGCCCCGGTGTCGATCCGCGTCAATCCGGACGTCGACGCGCGCACCCATGCCAAAATCTCCACCGGCAAGTCGGAGAACAAGTTCGGGATTCCGGTCTCGCGCGCACGGCAAGCCTATGCGCAGGCAGCCCGGCTGCCGGGTCTGCGCATCACCGGCGTCGACATGCACATCGGCAGCCAGATCATCGATCTGGAGCCGTTCGACAACGCCACCGCTTTGCTCGCCGAACTCGCCCGCGACCTGATGGCGGACGGCCACCGGCTGAGCCATATCGACCTCGGCGGCGGCCTCGGCGTGCCCTACGTCGCCGGCGAGCCGGACCCGCCGCTGCCGACCGCCTATGCCGCGCTGGTGAAGCGCCACACCCACAATCTCGGGCTCGGGCTGGTTTTCGAGGTCGGCCGGCTGATCACTGCCAATGCCGGCGTGCTGGTGTCGCGGGTGATTTTCGTGAAGCAGAACGAGGGCAAGACCTTCGTCATCGTCGATGCGGCGATGAATGACCTCATCCGCCCCACTTTGTACGACGCACATCACGAAATTGTGCCCGTGGCCGAACCGGCCGCCGGGGCGAGGCGGATCGTCGCGGATGTGGTCGGACCGGTGTGCGAAACCGGCGATTTTCTGGCGCTGGCGCGGCCCCTACCGCCGCTCAGGGCGGGCGATCTGGTGGCCGTGATGACCGCCGGCGCCTATGGCGCAGTGCAGGCCTCCACCTACAACACACGCCCACTGATTCCAGAGATTCTGGTGCGTGGCGAGCAGGCCGCGGTGGTGCGCCCGCGGCTCGACGCCGAGGCGCTGATCGCCCTCGACCGCCTGCCGCCCTGGCTCGGCTGAGCGACACGCCGGCGCCGCGTCGCCCGCGCGCCAGGCCCGCCCGACTGCCGCATGCTTGCGCACGCTCAAGACGCAGGCAGGGGTAGCGCATCTGACCCTGCGTGATACTCTGCATGTCGGGGCTGGCGTGTCGGAGACTTCGAGCGCATGACGACGACACCCGAATCGACCAAGCCGGAGAGCGGCCGCAGCGATGCGGCCCCCGGAGAAGATTTCGCGTCCGAGGGTCTGGCCGCCGCGCGGCAGCTCAGCGTCGCCGTTCGGCGCGCGCGCGGCGCGATTATGTGGGAACGCACCTGGCCCGCACTCGCGGCGGTCGGCACCGCGGCCGGCATCTTCCTCATCGCGTCCTGGGCCGGCCTCTGGTTGGTGCTGCCGCCCATCGGCCGGCTGATCGGCGTCGGCCTGACCGGCGCGCTGCTGGTCGTCGCCCTCCTTCCGGCGCTGCGCATCCGCAGCGCCAGCCGGCTGGAGGCGCTGGGACGGCTGGACCGCGAAAGCCGGCTGCCGCACCGCCCCGCCACCGCGCTCGCCGACCATCTCGCCAGCCGGCCGGACGATCCGGTGGCCATCGCGCTGTGGCGCGCCCATATCGGCCGCATGGCCGAACAGATGAGCCGCCTGCGCGCCGGCCTGCCGCGGCCGCGGCTGGCGGCGCTGGACCCGCGCGCGGTGCGCGCCCTGGTGCTGCTCGGCTTGGTGGCCACCTTCTTCATGGCGCCCGGCGACCATGTGCGGCGCATGTCGGCCGCGTTCGACTGGTCGACCTCAACCCCTCCGGCGCCCTATCGCATCGACGCCTGGGTGACGCCGCCGGCCTATACCGGCCGCGCGCCGGTGATGCTGCCCGGACTGCGTTCCGACGAGACCGCACAGGCCGCGCCGGACGCGGGCGTGCAGGCCGCGGCGCAGACCGCCTCTGCGCTCACCGTGCCGGTGGGTAGCGAACTGATCGTGCGGGTGACCGGGCTGGACGACACCCCGGTTCGGATCGAAGGCGGCATCGCCACGGCGCCTGAGCCGGAGGAAGCCGCGCCGGCGGCCCAAGACGCGCCGAAGGCAGCGGATGCCAAGACGGGGGATGCCAAGACGGGGCAGGAACAGCGCTTCGTCATCAACGCCGCCGGCGCCGCGCACCTCGCGGGCCGGGGCGGCGAGACCGTATCGTGGCGCTTCGAGGTGGTACCGGACCGCGCCCCGACCATCGCCTTCACCAAGGACCCACAGGTGGCCGGCCGCACCGGGCTGGCTCTGGCCTATAAGGTGGACGACGATTACGGCGTCGCCTCCGCCGAGGCCAAGTTTACCGCCGTGCCGGCGCCGCGCCCATTTTATGCGCTGAAGGGCACCTCGGTGCCGGCGCCGCGCGTGCTGGTGCCGCCGCCGGACTTTGCGCTGCCGCTGCCCGGCGCCCGCGCGCGCGCCGGCGCCAGCCAGACCACCAAGGATTTCGCCGAGAGCCCTTGGGCCGGGGTCAAGGTGGCGCTGACGCTCACCGCCCGCGACGAGGCCGGCAATATCGGCTTCACCGAGCCGCGCCAGTTCGTTCTGCCGGCCCGCAGCTTCACCAATCCGCTGGCCCGCGCACTGATCGAGCAGCGGCGCAGCCTCGCGCTCGACGCCGACGCCAGGCCGCGGGTGGAACGCGCGCTCGACGCGCTCGCCATCGCGCCGGAGCGCTTCACGCCCGATCCCTCGCATTTTATGGGCCTGCGCACCGCCTATTACCGGCTGAGCAACGCCCGCAGCGACGAGGATCTGCGCGGCGTGGTCGACTATCTGTGGGACGTCGCCATCCGCATCGAAGACGGCGATCTTTCCGATGTCGAGAAGCAGTTGCGCGCGGCGCAGGAAGCGTTGCAGCAGGCGCTGGACCGCGGCGCCAGCGAGGATGAGATCAAGCGCCTGGCCCAGGATCTGCGGCAGGCCATGGACAAGTTCCTCCAGGCACTCGCCGAGCAGATGCGCCGCGACGGCGACACCGCCAGCCGGCCGCTCGACCGCAACACCCAGACGGTGCGCCCGGACGATCTGCGCAAAATGCTCGACCGTATCGAGGAAATGGCGAAGAACGGCGCCCGCGACGCCGCCCGCCAGATGCTGAGCGAGCTGCAGAACATGCTGAACAGCCTGCAGGCCGGCCGCCAGCAGCAGCGCCAGCAGGGCCAGAGCGCGATGTCGGAAGCGCTGGACAAGCTCGGCGACATGATCCAGCAGCAACAGAAGCTGCGCGACCGCACCTTCCGCGAGGGCCGCGAGCCCGGCGACCAGCAGGGCCAGCAGCCGGGCCAGGGCGAGCAGGACGGCGCCTTCTCCGACCTCAAGCAGAACCAGGAGAAGCTGCGCCAGCAATTGCGCGAGATGCGCGAGAAGATGCAGCAGGCGATGCGCGGCAAAGGCCAGCAGGGACAGAAGGGCCAGGGCCAGCAGGGTCAGGGCGAACCCGGCCAGCAGGGACAAGGCGAGCCCGGCGAAGGCGGCCAGCCCGGCTCCGGCCAGCTCGGCGAGGCCGAACAGGCGATGCGCGAGGCCGAGCAGGCGCTGGGCCAGGGCGACGGCACCGGCGCGGTCGACGCCCAGAACGAGGCGCTCCAGGCGATGCGCAAGGGCGCCCAGTCGATGGCGCAGGCGATGCAGCAGCAGCCGGGCCCCGGTGGCGAGCCCGGCTCGCCCTCCGGCGAAATGGCCGAGCGCAACGATCCGCTCGGCCGGCCGATGCGCTCGCGCGATTACGGCGACGACGTCACCGTGAAGGTGCCGGAGGAAATGGACATGCAGCGCGCCCGCCGCGTGCTGGAAGAACTGCGCCGCCGCCTCGGCGAGCCGGAGCGTCCGCGCCTGGAGCTCGACTATCTGGAGCGGTTGCTGAAGGACTTCTGAGCGGGCGGCCAATCACACGACGTCATGGCCCGGCTTGTCCGGGCCGCCCATGGATCGACCGGGCACCGGGCCGAACCGTGGGTTCCCCGGACAAGCCGGGGAATGACGGTCGAGGTTGAGCATTCCGGTCTTGAAGGATGGAGCAGCCTGCGTCGGAATGCCGTGGCAGACGACGAGACGCCCTCACGCCTCCATTTGCGGGATATGCCCGATGAAGGGGAGCTGGCGGAAGGCGTGGGCCACGTCCATGCCGTAGCCGACGACAAAATAGTCCGGGCACTTGAAGCCGACGAAATCGGCCTCGATCTGCACCGCACGCTTGTGCGGCTTTTCCAGCAGCACGCACACCAGCACCCGCCGGGCGCCGCGCGCCGCCAGCAAGTCCTTGGCGAAAGCGAGCGTGCGGCCGGATTCCAGAATGTCGTCGACCAGCAGCACGTCGCGGCCGCGCACCTCGGTCTCGACGTCCCGCAGCACGGTGACATGGCCGGACGAGGCGGTGGCGTCGCGGTAGCTCGACAAGGTGATGAACTCGACCTCGGGCGCGAGCCCTGCCCAATGCAAGGCACGGATGAGATCGGCGGCGAACACGAAACTGCCTTTCAGCACCGCGATGACGACGAGCTTGTCGGGCTTGGCAGCGACGATTTCATCAGCCAGTTCGCTGTTGCGCGCGGCAATGGTCTGCGCGTCGAAAAGCACTTCGATGGTCGGCTGCGTCATGATTCTCCCCTGCCCGTCCTGCCGCGCGGTCGCCGGCAGGATGGACCGGGCAACAGTGCGGCGTCCAGAGCCGCAGTGCTCGAGCGGCTTCAGCCCGTATTCGTGGCGGCGTTCGCCGCGAGCTGCTCGAAGGCGTCCTCCACCAGGCTGACATGGTGCAGCATGGCACTGTGGGCGGCCACGGCATCGCCGGCGATGATCGCCTCTACCACGGTGCTGTGCTCGGCATGGGAGCGCGGCAGCCGGCCGGGGGCGCGGAACTGGGCACGGCGAAACGGTGCCAGCCGCCGGCGCAGGCCGGAGGCCATTTCGGCGATGATCGGGTTGTGCGTGCCGGCATAGAGCAAGGTGTGCAGCATGGTGTTGGCCGTGGCATAG
>JBGGNI010000168.1:0-5867 GCA_041287585.1 Xanthobacteraceae bacterium | reverse complement strand
GCCTCCTTCTGGCCCCGGTCAACCGACTGGAGGCCGCTGCGGATGATCTCGGCCATGTTGGCGGCTTCGTGCAGCCCCAGTGCGAGGAAGCCCGCAAGCGACGGCGTCACCAGGTCGTTGATCGAAATGGTGTAGCTGCCTATTCCGATCATCGGCACGAACAAGGCGATGTTGAACCACAGGAAGACCTGGACGATGAGCGGGACGCCGCGGAACCACCAGACGAAGGCGGCGGCGATGGCTTTCAGCACCATGTTCTTGCTGGTCGCCATGATGGCCAGCACACAGCCGAGCGCGATGCCGAACACCATCGCGGCGATCGTCAGTTCCAGCGTCAGCAGGACGCCGCTCAGAATCAGAGGGTTGATCAGGTAGGGCGGAATCACCGCCCATTGCACGCTCTGACTCCGGGCGACGATCAAGGCGAAGCCGGCCAGCACGAGTATCGCGCTGGCCCCGATTGCGATCTGACCCCATTGGATCCGTCTGGCGACCGGTCGCGCCAGGGTGGTCGGCTGAGCGGCGAGGAGCGACATCGGCTCACTCCGCGGGCATGCTGGCGGCGTCATTGACCTTGACGGTCTTCACGGCGAGCGGGGCGAGGCCCCACTTGGTCATGATGGACGCATAGGCTCCGCTGTCGACCATCTGCTGCAAGGCGGCGACGACCGTGTCGCGCAGCTGCGGATTGTCCTTGGCGGTCAGCATGCCGAGATAGCCGACGGCGAGCCGGACGTCCGGCAATGCCTGCAAGCCCTGGCCTCTCCCGGTCTGGTTCTTCGTCGTGTAGACGCTGGTGGCGTAGCCGTTGACCGTGGCGTCGGCGCGCCCGGTTCGGACGGCCTGGAGCACGTCGGGCATCTTCGGAAGCGACATGATGTTCATCGGCGTCGCGCACTTCGTCGAAGCGGCCTCGACCAGGCGCGCCTGGAAGGTGCCGACCGGAACCGCGACCTTCTTGCCGCACAGATCCGCCATGTCCTTGATGCCGAGCGGATTGTCCTTGATCGTCATGATGGTCGTGGCGTCGTACATGTAGTCGATGACGTCGACCTGCTTCTGCAGTTCCTGATCGTCATTGATCCCCGAAATCGAGATGTCGAACCGCTTCGACATGATCGACGGCACGATCGCGGCGCCGGCGCCCACATCCGTCATCTGGATATCGACCCCGAGAATGACGCCGAGCGCTTCGGCAATGTCGGCGTCGATGCCGATGAGCTTTCCTTCGGCGGAATGGAAGCTGATCGGCGGCGTCAGGTCGGTCGCCACTTTGAGGACGCCCGCCGCCTTGACGGTCGGGGGCAGCGCCTCGGCCAGCTTCGGGTTCAGCACAACGCCGGGCAGCTTTGCGATCTCGCCCTCGGCCTGAGCGGACAGAGCGAGGCAGGTTGCCATCACCGCTGCGACACCGGTCTTCACGATTTTCCGAACGCCCTTCATGTGGTTCCCTTTCAAATCTCGCGTGCCAATTTCCGGGAAACACACAAGCAATCGCCGTGCCAATCTGGGGTAATTTTTTATAAGTCATTGTAAAATATAACTTATATGAAAAAACATTGATTCATAAAGTTTGTTCGAATCTTTCTTCGAATTAATATTCCAACAAAAATGCACAAAATTCTTCCAGAAATCTAGCGCCCGCAGCGCCCGACCATCGGGTGCTTTCCGAGAGGTGCTCTGATGCCGTCTCATGGTTCCCCTTGGTCAATTTATGGCCGCAAGCCGGTAATCTGAGGGGGGTGCGGCCTGCTAGAGCGCGAGCTCTATCAACGCATGTGCACAATATAGTGCGCCGATCCGATGAAATTTTGATCATAAAATCATTTCGGATTACAATCCGTCAATAGATAATTAAAAAGATTCGTAGATTATTTTTTGATAAATAATTAAATAATATCAATTATTTAGGTTTTTTTGTCGAGTCGATATCAGCGCATGGCACGCCGCTTGCTCATAGGTCGACATGACCCATGTTCACACCGCACGGTTCGCCGAACGTCCGCTCCGCCCCTACGGCGGGTCGCAGGCCACCGCGCTTCACGCAATCTCGGGAGCTGCCATGCTCGACACCACGGAATTAGTTGCAAGGAAGCAGCTCAGCGTTCGAGGTCTCACCCATAGCTATGGTGGGCAGAACGCGATCAGCGACGTCTCGTTCGATGTAGATGCGGGCGAGATCGTTGCCCTGCTCGGACCGAGCGGTTGCGGCAAGTCGACCGTCCTGCGCGCCATTGCCGGGCTGGTGCAGCCCAAGAGCGGTAGCATTTGCCTGGGGGAGAAGGACCTCGCGAACGTGTCCGCGAAGGCGCGCGGCATCGGCATGGTCTTTCAGAACTATGCACTGTTCCCCCACCTCACGGTGGCGGAAAACATCGCCTATCCGCTTGCCTGCCAACGCGTTCCGCGTGCCGAGCGCCGGGCGCGGGTCGAGGACATGCTCTCCCTTGTGCGTCTCAAGGGGTACGCAAACCGGTTGCCGCGCGAACTGTCCGGCGGCCAGCAGCAGCGCGTCGCCGTTGCCCGGGCCATTGCGGGGCGCCCCTCGCTCCTGCTGCTCGACGAGCCTTTCGGCGCGCTCGACAGGGCGCTGCGCTTCGACCTGCAGGTGGAACTGCTGCATCTGCAGAAGACGCTGGGGATCACCACTCTCATCGTCACGCACGATCAGGAAGAAGCCCAAAGCCTGGCGGGCCGCCTGGTGCTGATGAACAAGGGGAATGTCGAGCAGATCGACACGCCCATGGCGGTCTATGATCGTCCGAAGACGTTGTTCGTGAACACCTTCATCGGCCAGACCAATATATTGCGCGGAACGGTCGCCCGGCTGGATCCGCAGGGTACGCTGATCGCTCTGCCGAACGAGACGTCGCTGCATCTGCCGCGCCGCCTGAACTTCGCCCCCGGTTCGAAGGTCGCGATCACCTTCCGCCCGGAAGAAGTCCGCCTGTCCACCCAGCCCAGCGAAAGCGCGCTTCCGGCCAGCCTGACGGTGTCCGTGCCGCTCGGCCCGACACTGGTCCACGACCTCGTTCTGTTCGACGACGTGGGACTTCGCGCCTCCGAGGTGCGGGGGCCCTCCACACGCATGCCCGAGCCGGGAGCGCAGCTCTTTGCCGAGATCGACACCACGCGGTGTCACGCCTTTCCGGATGAACCGGATCACGCCCAGTAAACCCACCAGCCATAAGAGGTTAATACCATGAACGATCTGCGCATCACCCGTCGGCGCTTCGGCCTGCTTGCCGCCGGTGCCGCCTTCTCCACGGCGCTTCCGGTTTCCGTCAGCGCCGCCGGCGGCACCGCCGTCGCCGCCACGTTTCCGGGCAATTGGGAGGACGGCTACCGGACCGTCCTGACACCCATGGTCAAGGAAGCGGGATACGGCCTGGTCATTGCACCCGCATTGGCCCAGGATCAGCTCGCCAAAGTGATGGCGAGCCCTGGCAATCCGCCGTTCGACACCTTGCTGATGTCGCCGGGGCAGATGGCGATCGCCGTCGAAAAGGATCTCATCCAGAAGATCGATCCGAGCAGGCTCAAGAACTGGGGCATGCTCGAACCGGCCTTTCAGGGCGAATACGGCCCGACGGTGACGATCGAGGTCAACGGCATCGCCTATAATCCCGATCTGGTGCCGCGTCCCAAGGGCTATCGCGACCTGTTCGAGAACCCCGCCTATAAGGGCAAGGTCTCCTGGACCGGCTTCGCCTCCAACACCGCGGTCATGGCCTATACCCAGCTCGCAACGATCTACGGCTCCGGGCCGAACGACATGGATGCGGTCTTCAAGCTGTTCAAGGAGCACCCGGAACAGCTCAAGGGCGTCGTCGACAGCACCAACCATCAGATGACCCTGTTCCAGCAGGGTGAGATCGCCGTCTTCATGTGCAGCACCGGCAATGTAGCCCGCCTGAAGGCGATGGGCCTCAAGGCCGAGTTCGTCCAGCCGGAAACCGGGTCGCCGGCCGCGCCGGTCAATATTCATCTCACCAAAGGCGCGAAGAACGTCGATGCGGCCTATGCCTATATGGATGCCGCGATTTCGAAGGCGGCTCAAGACCAGCTGAAGATGCCGCCGCGGGAGATGTTCCCGACCAACAAGGATGTCGCGCTGACGCCCGGCATCGAGGCCTATGTCACGCGCGCCCAGCTTGCCCAGATGGTCTACCCGGACTGGGCGGCGATCAACAAAAGCCGCGCCGAGTGGATCCGCAGGTTCGACGCTCTGGTCGCAGGCTGAGGCTGGGGCCATGAAGGCGAGCGGCTTTCCATACGTTATCCCGATGCTGTTGCTTTCGGTGGCGTTCTTTGCAACGCCGCTCGCCGTTCTTGTCGGTTACAGCTTTGCCGGCCCCGATGGGCCGACATTGGAGCATTACGGGCGCTTCCTCGGAGACCCCTTCAACTTCCGTGTTCTCGTCAACACGGCGCGGCTGGGGCTGCAGACGGTGATCGGCACGACGTTGCTGGGCGTGCCGATTGCGCTGCTCTACTGGCACACCGGCAAGACCTGTCGCCAGGTGATCATCTTCCTGACGCTGGTGCCCATGTTGACCAGCAATGTGGTGCGGACCTTTGCGTGGATCGTCATTCTCGGGCGCCAGGGGCCGATCAGCGAGGCACTTCAGGCGCTCGGCCTGACGCAGGCCCCCATCAGCCTGATGTTCACGGAACTCGGTCTGGTTCTGGCAATGTGCCAGATCGACCTTCCGCTGATCATCCTGCCGCTGATAGCGGTTCTCTCGCGCACGCCGGTGCAGCTCACGGAAGCCGCCCAGGTGTCAGGGGCCGGTCCCTGGCGGATATTCGTGACGGTTCTCATCCCGCTCATGCTGCCCGGCCTGCTCGCGGGGTGGATCCTGGTCTTTGCCAGTACGAGCAGCTCATTCGTGACGCAGGCCATCATCGGCGGCGCGCGCAATGTCTATGTGCCGCAACTGATCTATCGCGAGGTCGGCACGCTGTTCGACTGGCCGCTGGCTGCTGCCATCGCCGTGGTCCTGCTGCTCTCAACGGGATGCCTGCTGGTCGCGCTCACAATGATTTCCCGTCACAGGAGGCTGGTCGGCCATGCGTGATCGCAGCGAAAATCCCATTCCCGCTTTGCTCTACAAGGCCTTCGTCTTCGGCTTCGGAAGCCTGTGCGTGGTCTATCTCGTGGCTCCCATCGTCATTGCACTGACGATGTCGTTCACCTCCGGCCAGACGCTCAAATATCCGCCGGAGGGGTTCTCGCTGCGCTGGTATGAGGCGCTGCTCGATCCTGTCCGGTCGGCGACGGAGCACATCGCGGCGTGGAACTCGCTCAAGATCGCCGGGCTGGCGGTGCTGGGGGCGCTGCTGTTCGCGGTTCCCGCCACCATCGGCATGACGCGGATGAAGCGTGGCACCGTCGGGGCGATCGAGCCGTTGCTGCTCGCCCCGCTTGTCCTGCCCAGCCTGGTGTTCGGCCTTGCCGCCCTGATCGTCGCCAACTTCGTCGGGTTCCAGCCCTCGCTGTGGCTCACCGTCACCGGCCATGTCGTCGTGTTTGGACCCTTGATGTACCGGGCGGCCTCGGTCGTGGCGCAGGGGCTCAACCCTTCGCTGGCGGAAGCCTCGACCACGCTCGGGGCAAGCTGGCTCACGACGCTGCGACGCGTGACGCTGCCGCTGTTGATGCCCGGCATTCTTGCCGGAGCGTTTCTCGTGTTCATCCAGTCGCTGGACAATGTGTCGGTCTCCCTGTTCCTCGCCGATGCCCAGACCACCGTGCTTCCCTTGCGGATGTTTGCGCTGATCGAGGAATCGCTTGATGTCCGGGTCGCCGCGATCTCCGGAATCCTGATCGGCGTGACGCTGATCGGGCTGCTTATCGCCCGGCG
>JBGGNI010000167.1:0-22625 GCA_041287585.1 Xanthobacteraceae bacterium | reverse complement strand
GGCTGCCCGCGCCACCGCGTCGCCCGGCGCGCCTTCGCCCACCAGCAGCACGGCACCGGCGCGGGCCAGTTGCGGGCCGAGCGGGGCGCGCAGCGGGCCGGCCGGCAGGCATAGCCCGTTGCCGACGCCGACCGCGGCGTCGATCACCAGCAGCGACAGCGACTTGGCCAGCGAGGGGTTCTGGAAGCCGTCGTCCATGATGATCAGCGAGGCATCGGTCGCCGCGGCAGCCCTTGCCCCGGCCGCGCGGTCGCGGGCGAGAAAGGTCGGCGCGGCACGGGCCAGCAGCAGCGCCTCGTCGCCGACCTCGTCCGCGCCGTGCCGGGCGGGATCGACCGCCAGCGGCCCGCTGAGCCGGCCGCCATAGCCGCGCGTCAGGAAGGCGACGCGGTGCCCGTCCGCCGCAAGCCGTTCGGCGAGATACAGCGCGGTCGGCGTCTTGCCGGAGCCGCCGACGGTGGGGTTGCCGACGCACAGCACCGGCAGGACGGCCTCCGCGCCGGGGCGGCCCAGCCGGGCGGCCGCCACCGCGCCGGCAAGAGTGCCGAGCGGGGCCAGCAGCCGGGCTTTGAGCCCGCGCTCCGTCTGCCACCAGAAGCCGGGCGCGCGCATCAGGCGGCCTCGGTGTCAGGCTGCCGCGGCATGGCTCAGTGCCGCTCCAGGCGGATCTGCACCAGATAGGGGTCGACGAAGGCGAGCGTGCGCTCCAGCGCGCCGCCGAAGCCGTCCAGCGTCTCGCGCGCGGCCTCCAGCATGTCGGAGCGCACCGCGGCATCGGCGAACAGCACGCGGGCATGGTCGGCGAGCGATTCGGCATCCACCACCAGAGCGGCGCCGCCGGTCTGGTCCAGCCGTTCGTAAAGCTCGCCGAAATTGGCGACGTGCGGCCCGTGCAGCAGCGCGGCGTCGAGCCGGGCCGGCTCGATCGGGTTCTGCCCGCCATGGCGCACCAGCGAGCCGCCGAGGAAGGCGACGCGGCTGAGCCGGTAGAACAGGCCGAGTTCGCCGATGGTGTCGGCGACATAGATGCCGGTGCCGCGGTCCGGCAGATAGCCGTCGCTGCGCAGCACCGCGGGCACGCCCTGCTCGGTGGCGATGCCGAGCACCTCGCGGCCGCGCTCCGGGTGGCGCGGGGCGATGACGGTGATGAGGTCCGCTATGTCGCCCTGCAGCAGCTTATGGGCGCCGACGACCTCTTCTTCCTCCCCGGCATGGGTGGAGGCGGCGACCAGCACCGGGCGGCCGTGCACAGCGGCCCTCAGCGCCTCGAAGGCGCCGGCGTCCACCGGCGGCGGCGGCGTGTCGAATTTCAGGTTGCCGGTCACCGTCACCCGCGGCGCGCCGAGCCGGCGCAAACGGTCGCCGTCGCCCTCGCCCTGGGCGAGACAGAGATCCACCCGCGACAGCAGGGCGGCGGCGCTGCGCGGCAGCCGGTGCCAGCGCCCGAACGAGCGCTGCGACATGCGGGCATTGACCAGCAGCAGCGGCACGCCGAGGGCTTTGACCTCCAGCATCAGGTTCGGCCACAGCTCGGCCTCGGCCAGCAGCACCAGATCCGGCCGCCAATGCTTGAGAAAGCGGCGCAGGAAGACGGGTGAATCGAGCGGGACATATTGGTGGATCATGTCGGCCGGCAGCCGGGTCGCCGCCAGCCGCGCGGAGGTGACGGTGCCGGAGGTCAGCAGCACGCGGAAGCCGCGCGCGCGCAGCCGGTCCATCAGCGGCAGCACCGCCAGCATCTCGCCGACGCTGGCGCCGTGCACCCACACCAGAGCCCCCTTGGGCCGCTCCACGCCGGCATGGCCATAGCGTTCGCGCAGCCGGGTCGCGTCTTCCTTGCCGCGCTTCAGGCGCTTGCTCAGCAGCAGGCCGACGAACGGCGTCACCGCCCAGGACAGCGCGCGGTAGAGCCGCAGCGTCAGGGTGGCGGGAGATTTAGCCATGGCCGCGCCCGACAAGCGCTTCGGCGCGCGCGGTGGCGACTTCGAGCTGGCGCTGCACCTCGCGGCGGGCTTCCTCCAGTGCCGCGGCATCGGCATTGTGCGGCACCCGCACGCCCGGCCCGGCCACCACGGCGGCGCGGCCGAACGGCAGATGGATGGCGGCGCGGTCCCAGCTCTTTGCCAAAATGCGGTGCCGGGTGGCGATCGCCACCGGGAACACCGGCCGGCCGGAATGGCGCGCCACCGCGATGACGCCGAGCCCGACCACCCGCGCGATCTTCGGCACGTCGGCCGTCATGGCGACATTGATGCCGTCTTCCAGCGCATGGACCAGCTGGCGGGTGGCGTCGACGCCGCCCTTGCGGTTGAAATCGCGCCCGGCGGCACCGGAGCCGCGCACCGTGCCGATGCCGAGCGCCTCGGCGGCGATGGCGTTGATGTCGGCGTCGGCGCTGCGCGAGATCATCACTTTGGCCCGGTGGTGCGGCTTGGTGACGAAGGGCGTTAGAAAGTGCTGGCCGTGCCAGAACGTCATGATCAGCGGCAGCTCGCGCTCGGCCTGGTCATAGATGTCGACGGGTTCCATGACGACGCGCGAGGTGCGCCAGACGAAGCGCAGATAGCCGGCCATGCTGCGGCCGAGCGCCTGCCGGAACCACGGATAGGTGCGCAGGGTACGCCACATCGCGCGGGCGGGCGCTTCAGCGGGCCGGAGCGGCGGTGTCGGGATCGAGCAACCGGTGGAGATGCACGATGAAGTAGCGCATATGGGCGTTGTCCACGGTCATCTGCGCCTTGCCTTTCCAGGCGGCGTGGGCCGTGGCGTAGCTCGGGAAGATGCCGACGATGTCGAGCCCGGCGACATCCTTGAAGTTCACGCCTTCAAGCGATTCCAGCTCGCCGCCGAAGACGAGGTGCAGAAGCTGGGGGCTGCTCGTGGTACCGGTCATCAGGTTCCCGCCATTGATAGGGCCCGCATCAGCGCGCCGCGTCCATCAGCAAAGGGTGCAGCGCGGCGCCGGCGCAAACCAGGGCACCGTGGCGCGGCACCGCCGCATTATAGGCGAGCGGGCGACCGTCAAGCGTTGTGAGACGTCCCTGCGCTTCGTGCACCAAAAGGTCGGCGGCGGCAAGGTCCCAGTCATAGCCGTTGGGCGAGGCAAGCGCGGCGTCGATCTCGCCGGTGGCAACCCGCGCCAGCCGCAAGGCCAGCGAGCGGATGCGCGGCGCCCGCTCCACCCCCGCCGCCTGCGCCAGATGGTCGAGCCACGGCCCCGGCCCGGCCGCGCGGGCGCCTTCCAGCTGCGCACGGCCCGAGCTGCGCAACGCCTGCCCATTGCGCGTCGCCCCGCCGCCGCGGGTGGCGACGAACAGTTCTTCGGTCACCGGCGCATAGAGCGCGCAGGCGATGGGCCGCCCGTCCTCCACCAGCGCCACCGCCACCGCCCAATCGGGCCCGCCGGCCATGAAGGCGCGGGTGCCGTCGATCGGGTCGACGATCCACAGCCGCCGCCGTTCCAGGCGGGCGGGGGCGTCCACGCTCTCTTCCGACAGCCAGCCATAATGCGGCGCCAGCGCGGTGAGCCGGGCGTGCAGCAGCCGGTCGGCGGCGATGTCGGCCTCCGTCACCGGGGAATCATTGTGCTTGGACCAAGATTTGACCCCGCCGCGGAACATGTCGAGCGCCAGAGCGCCGGCGGCCACCGCCGCTTCCGCCAGATGCCCGGCGGCCTGTTGCGCCGTAATGTCCCCGCCGGCCGGCCCGGCCGCTTCGCTTCGCTCATTCATGACAGGGGATTAGGCGGGCGCGCGCGCGCATGCAAGTCCTATCCGTTTCACCGATGCGCGGTGTTTGCGCACGCGCGACAAGACTTCGTCAAGCATAGTCCAGCTCAGTGCCGCTCGGTGCCCGCCGAAGAAAGCATCAACCATTTCCCTTAAGCGGCAGGCGACGGACGGCGCCTAGTATCGCCTCACGACCGGGGCCGTAAGAGCCGCAAGACCGGCGGGGAGAACCATGAGGCATCAAAACAGAGTGGACGGGGGCCCGCCCTCGGGGGACGGCCTTCGTATCGATCCGGCATGTCTGCCGGTGCGTTACAACGAGCCCGATGCCGGCGCCGATGGCGGCTGGCGCGCGGTCGAGCTGTTCGCAGACCGCGTGGTGCTGCGCCGGCGCCGTACCGGAATCGCCATGACGCTGCACCTGCCGATGGCGGCCTTCGCCGGCATCGGGGTAACGCTGGCCGAGCCGGACGGCGACGGCGATGGGGTGGTGCTGCACCTCGTCCATGCCGACCCCGCTTTGTGCGTGCGGCTGTATGCGGCGCCCGACACCACGGAGGTCGTCGCGCAATGGCGGCGCTGGTGCGCGGTGCTGGCCGTGCCCATGCTGGCACCGGACCGCCACGGCGTGCTGCGCCCGGCGTTCGGCCAGCTCGGCCGCCTCGCGGTCTGCGAGCCGGCCCTGCGCCGGCGGCGGCGCGGCGGGCTCAAGCACCGCCGGCCCTCGGTGTTCCGCCGAAGGGCCGCAGGCCGGCCGCTCGTGGTTCGCCCAGCCGAGGGCGAACTTATGGGCCTTGATTGACCAGCGCGGCATCAAGGGCGAGGCCGGCGAACAGCAGCAGGCCGGCATCGCGATTGGAACGGAACAGCGCCAGACACTGCGCCGGCGCGTCGATATCGAGCCGGCGCACCTGGCTGCCCAGATGAACGACGAAGGCGGCGAGGCCCAGCCACGCCGCCGGCCCCGCCTGGGCGGCCAGCAGCGCGCCGGCGATCAGCGCGCCGGCGCCGGCATAGAGCACGGCGAGCCACGGCTTTGTTGCCCGTCCGAACAGCAGGGCCGAGGATTTGACGCCGACCAGAACGTCGTCGTCGCGGTCCTGGTGGGCGTAGATGGTGTCGTAGCCGATGACCCACAGCACCGATCCGGCATAGAGCAGCCAGGCGGCGGCGGGCAGCTGCTCCAGCACCGCGGCGAAGCCCACCAGCGCGCCCCAGGAAAACGCCAGCCCCAGCACCGCCTGCGGCAGCCAGATGACCCGCTTCATCAGCGGATACACCGCCACGACGCCGAGCGAGGCCAGCGCCACGCCGATGGCGAAGCCCGGCAGCGAGCCCAGCACGGCGAGACCCACCAGCGCCTGCGCCACCAGAAAGGCGAAGGCGCCGCCGACACTCACCTGCCCGGCGGGAATCGGCCGGCCGCGGGTGCGCTCCACCTTGCCGTCGATATCGCGGTCGAGAATGTCGTTCCAGGTGCAGCCCGCCCCGCGCATGGCGAGCGCGCCCAGGGCGAACAGCGCCAGAAGCGACAGCCGCCAGCCGTTCCAGCCTGGCACCGGCGCCAGGGCGGCGGCCAGCGCGGTGGACCACAGGCAGGGGATGAGAAGCAGCCAGCTGCCGATCGGCCGGTCGGCACGGGCGAGCCGCAGAAACGGGCGGGCGGGCGCAGGGGCCCAGCGGTCGACCCAGTTTCCGGTGGCATCGGCCGGCAGCGTCGAACCGGGCGTCATGTCCGGCCTCAACGCAGCGCGTTGCCGTTCAGCGTGTCGAACAGATTGCCGGGCTTGGCGTTGCGGCTTGAGGGGATGGCGCTGGGCAGGCCGAGGCCGGACGACAGCGAGCCCTGCGGCGGCGGACCGGCCGGACCGGCGGCGCCACCGCCCTGCTCCTGCTGCATCGCGATCTGGCAGACCTTGTCGCGCGTGCCGGTGAGTTGCGCGTTGTTGGCCTTCAGCTTCTTCAATATGTCGGCGGGCACGCCGCAGGCGGTCTGGTTGGCGGTCAGGTAGCTGACGAACTTGTCCTGCGCCACCGCCAGCCGGCGGAACATCGGGCACAGCGCGGTGGGCGGCTGCTTCTTCTTGATGGCGGCCTGCAGCGCGTTGCCCTTCTGCTCCAGGTCGCCGCGCAGCGCATTGACGTCGCCCTGGCAGTCCGGCCCCTGGCGCGGCGCGGCCGCCGCCGGCGGGCCGCCGAACGGCGTGAAGCCCGGCGAACTCAGCATCGGCGCGCCCATGTCGGGAGCCGGCATCATGCCGGGAGGCGACGACTGGATGATGATGGAGGTGGTTCCCGGCGCGGTTGGCGCGGCGGGTGCCTCCGGGGTGGGTGCCTCAGGGGCGGCCTGGGGCGGAGCGGCGGGCTCGGCAGCGGCCGGCGCAGCCGGATCCGGCGCCTGTGCGCGCGCAAAAGGAACCGCGCCCGCCAAAAGCAGCGCTCCGGCAACGACCAGGCTGGCGCCCGCTGGGCCGCCGCGAATCAACCGTGCCATATCCGCTTCCGCTCCGCACAGTTTCGATGATGCGTGATACAGAGGCGCCAAACTTTGGGCAATATCACGGCGCTTGCGCAACGGAATGCGCGCGCGACACAAAACAGCGATGAATCGGCCGGAATCGCGCCTATGCAGCACTATGACTTCCGCGCCCAGCGCCTGTTCGTGCCGGATGCGCTGGGTGCCGGCACGGAAGTTCGGCTCGACCGTGCCCGCGCCCATTATGTCGCGGATGTGATCCGGCTCGACGTCGGCGACACCATTCATCTGTTCAACGGACGCGACGGCGAATGGCGCGCCCGCCGCATCGCCGCCGGCCGTCGCGATGCCGTGCTGTCCTGCGAGACGCTGTTGCGGCCGCAGCTGCCGGCCACTGAGATCGATTATGTCTTCGCGCCGCTGAAACATGCGCGGCTCGACTACATGGTGCAGAAGGCGGTGGAGATGGGCGCCGGGCGGCTGCAGCCGGTCCTCACCCGCCACACCCAGGTCGCGCGCGTCAATGGCGAGCGCATGCGGGCCAATGCGGTGGAGGCCGCCGAGCAGTGCGGCGTGCTGGCGGTGCCGGAGGTGATGGAGCCGCTGCCGCTGGAACGCTGGCTGGGCGAACTGGAAACCTCACGGCGCCTCGTCTTCTGCGACGAGGCCGCGGATGCCGGCGCGGCCACGCCGGGCCGCTTCGCCGGCCCGCTCGCGGTGCTGGTGGGGCCGGAGGGCGGCTTTGCCGAAGAGGAGCGGCGCGCGCTGCGGGCCCGGCCCGGCACCGTCGTGCTGTCGCTCGGCCCGCGCATCCTGCGGGCGGACACCGCCGCGGTCGCGGCGCTCGCTTTGGTGCAGGCCGAACGCGAGCGCTGGGGCTGATTTGCGTCGGCGCGACGCCTGTGTATGGTCGCGCGCCCCGCGCGCCGAACCATCCGCCGGAGCAGGAACATCGGAGTTCGCCGCATGGCGCGAGACCAGGTCGACACCCAGACGATTGAGCACCGCGACGAGCTGGTCGCCTGGATCGAAGAAGGCTGCAAGCCGCCCAGCCGCTTCCGCATCGGCACCGAGCACGAGAAGTTTCCCTTCCGGCTCCAGGACCATTCTCCGGTGCCGTATGAGGGGGCCGACGGTATCGAGGCGCTGCTTCGCGGCCTGGGTGCGCTGAACGGCTGGGATCCGATCGAGGAGCACGGCACCATCATCGGCCTTGCCGATCCGGTGAGCGGGGGCGCGATCTCGCTGGAGCCCGGCGGGCAATTCGAGCTCTCCGGCGCCCCGCTGGTGTCGATCCACGAGACCTGCGCCGAGGTGAACGGGCATCTGGAACAGGTGCGCGAGGTTGCCACCCCGCTCGGCCTCGGCTTTCTCGGCCTCGGCATGAGCCCGAAATGGACGCTGGCGCAGACGCCGGTGATGCCCAAGGGGCGTTATCGCATCATGGCGAACTACATGCCGAAGGTCGGCACGGCCGGCCTCGACATGATGTTCCGCACCTGCACCGTGCAGGTGAACCTCGATTTTTCCACCGAGGCGGACATGGTGCAGAAGCTGCGCGTCGGCCTTGCCCTGCAGCCGGTCGCCACCGCCCTGTTTGCCAATTCGCCGTTCACCGAGGGCAAGCCCAACGGGTTCCTGTCGTATCGCTCGGAAATCTGGCGCGACACCGACAATGCGCGCGCCGGCATGATGCCGTTCGCCTTCGATCCCGGCATGGGCTTCGAGCGCTATGTCGACTATGCGCTCGACGTGCCGATGTACTTCATCAAGCGCGGCGACGACTATATCGACGTCGCCGGCTCCTCGTTCCGCGATCTGCTGGCCGCCCGGCACCCGGCGGTGCCGGGCGAGCGGGCGACCATTTCCGATTGGGCCAACCATCTCACCACGCTGTTCCCGGAAGTGCGGCTGAAGCGCTACCTGGAAATGCGCGGCGCCGATGGCGGGCCGTGGGCGCGGCTGTGCGCGCTGCCCGCGCTGTGGACCGGCCTGTATTACGATCAGGCCAGCCTCGATGCCGCCTGGGATCTGGCCAAGGGCTGGAGCACCGCCGAGCAGCAGGCGGCACGGGACGCGGTGCCGCGGCTCGGCCTCGATGCGACCATCGCCGGCCGGCCGATGCTGGACGTCGCCAGGGAGGTGGTCGCCATCGCCCGCGCCGGCCTTGCCCGCCGCGACAAGCGCGACAGCCAGGGCCGCGACGAGACCCGCTTCCTGGCGCCGCTGGAGCAGAGCTTGGCGGACGGCGAGACCCCCGCCGACGCGCTGCTGCGCCGCTATCACGGCGCGTGGGGCGGATCGGTGGACCCGATCTTCGAGGAATGCGCCTACTGAGGCCGCTACTCGGCGGCGATGGCGGCTTCCGACAGGTTGTCGAGGCTCTGCACGATGTGATTGGCCAGCGCGTCGGCGAGCAGCGACGGCTCGTGCTTGTTGCGGATCAACCCGATGCGGCAGGGCGACAGCGCCGGAAAGCCGTCGGCGGCACCAAGCACCCGCATGCCGGGGCGCAGCCCGGATTCCGGCATGACCGAGATGGCGAGGCCGGAGAGCACCGCGGCGGAGATGGCGGTGCTGTTGAGGCTGGAATAGAGGATGCGGAACGGCCGGCCGATGCTCTGCAACTGCATGATGGCTTCCTGCCGCCAATTGCAGGCCTGCCGTCCCAGCGCCAGCGGCAGCGGGGTTTCCAGATGCACCGAATGCCGGCTGGAGCCGACCCACAAGAGCGATTCCCGGCGGACGATCTCGCTGTCGCGGTTCAGCGTGCTGCAATCGGTGATGATAGCGAGGTCGAGGTCGCCGGTATCGATGCGGTCGACCAGATCGATCGAGGGGTCGCACACCACGGTGAGTTCGACATTGGGATGCGTGCGCGAGAAGCGCGCCATGATCTCCGGCAGATAGCGGTCGGCATAATCGTCCGGCACGCCGAGGCAGACCCGGCCGGACAGATCGGCATTGGCCAGGCTCGCCATCGCCTCCAGGTTCAGCTTGATGATGCGGCGGGCATAATCAAGCAGCCGCTCGCCCTCTTCGGTGAGCTTGGAGGCCCGCCCGTCGCGCGCGAAGATCGGCCGGCCGACCCGCTCCTCCAGCCGCTTCATCTGCATCGAGACCGCCGACTGGGTCTTGTGGACCACTTCCGACGCTTTCGTGAAACTACCGGTGTCGGCGATCGTTATGAAGGTTCTTAATTGATCCGTGTCGAGGAGCACGCTCATGATCGGGAGCCTCCGAAGCTATCATCAAGATCAATGATAACTTGGATCATAAACATTCGCTAGTGTGATTGTTCGGTCGGGATCATAAGGAGGGCGTCGCCGCGGCGATGTCGGTTTCGGGTGGGTGGGCTCCAGCGCCGCCGCTAGAAACGGACACCGAGCCGCGACGGCCGACCCGATGGAGAGACCGATGAGCTATATTGGCGAAACCCGTAAGACCGCTTTCGAGAGCTTCGGAAACGCGGTGGGCGGCATGTTGACTGCCGGCGCCCTCCGCGTGGTCCGTATCCTTAAGGCTCTGTCCCGCCGCCGCATTCTCGCCGACCTCGGCGAATTCGACGACCGCATGCTGCGCGACATCGGCCTGACGCGTTCGGACCTGCGCGACGCCGCGTCCGGGCCGCTCTGGCAAGACCCGACCTCCGTTCTGGTGGTGAGGGCAGTGGAGAAGCGCGCCAACCGGCGGGCTGTCCCCAAGGCGCATGCATCACAGGATTTGATCGGCTGCGGTTGACGCCGTGCGCCGCCCCGCCTCCGGCAGCGCCCCCCTCGCGCTGCCGTCCTGACGCCCGTCGGTCCCCAGGCCGGCGGGCGTTTTTCGTTTCGGTCACACGTTGAGCAGCAGATATTCCCGCTCCCAGGGCGAGATCACCCGCATGAAGGTCTCGAACTCGGCCTGCTTGACCGCCGAATAGGTCTTGACGAAGGACGGGCCGAGCACGGTGGCGATCTCGTCGGAATATTGCATCGCCGCCACCGCCTCCAAGAGGCCGCGCGGCAGCTCGAAATCCAGGAATTTCGCGTCCGCTTCCAGCGGCTCGGTCGGGCGCAACCCTTCCACCATGCCGAGATAGCCGCAGGCCAGCGAGGCGGCGATGGCGAGGTAGGGGTTGGCGTCCGAGGAGGGCACCCGGTTCTCGACGCGGCGCGCCTCGGCGGAGGAGGGCGGCACGCGCAGCCCGGCGGTGCGGTTGTCGTAGCCCCACTGCACATTGATCGGCGCCATCGAATCGCGCGTCAGCCGGCGGTAGGAATTCACATAGGGCGCCAATATGCACATCACCGCCGGCATGTAGCGCTGCTGGCCGGCGATATAGGCGAAGAATTCCGGAGTCGGATCGCCGTCCGCATCCGAGAAGATGTTCTTGCCGGTCTCCGAGGAGATGATGGACTGGTGGATGTGCAGCGCCGAGCCGGGCTCGTCGGCGATCGGCTTGGCCATGAAGGTGGCGTAGATCTTGTGCGCCAGCGCCGCCTCGCGAATGGTGCGCTTGAACAGGAAGACCTGGTCCGCCAGCACCAACGGATCGCCGTGCAGCAGATTGATCTCCATCTGCGCCGCGCCGTCCTCGTGGATCAGCGTGTCGATCTCCAGCCCCTGGGCGTGGGAGAATTCGTAAATATCCTCGAACAGCGCCTCGAACTCGTTCACCGCCTGGATCGAATAGGACTGCCGGCCGATTTCCGGCCGCCCGGAGCGGCCGACCGGCGGCTTGAGCGGATAGTCGGGATCGATATTGGGCTCGACCAGATAGAATTCGATCTCGGGCGCCACCACCGCGGTCCAGCCCTTATGGGCATAGAGATTGATGACGTTCTTCAGCACCTGGCGCGGCGACAGTTCCACCGCCCGGCCGTCGCGGTGATAGGCGTCGTGGATGATCTGCGCCGTCGGGTCCTGCGCCCAGGGCACGGTGGCCAGCGTCGAGAAGTCCGGCTCCATCACCAGGTCGCTGTCGACCACCACCGAATCGACCAGCCCGTCATAAGGCGGGTACTCGCCGGAGATGGTCTGGAAGAACACCGACAGCGGCAGGTTCATCACGGGCGACGACAGGAATTTGGACGCCGGCATGATCTTGCCGCGGGCGACGCCGGCAAGGTCCGGCACCACGCACTCGACTTCGGTGATTCCGCGCGCCGCCATCCACGCCTTGGCTTCGGCGAGCGAGCCGACGCCACGGGCCGATTCGGCCGCGGCTTTGTCCGACCGCTTCTTCTTCGCCATGTACCACCATTCCGATCACGCCAGGGTCCGCGCGAGGGGACCATGGTGGCGCTTGGCCCGTCAAGGCGATGCCGCAGCGAAAATGTTGGGTCCCGGCCAGTTGAGCCGCCGCGCAAACCCCGTTAGCGTTCGCAGCAGAGCCGGTTCGGGCGGGGCGACAGCGATGGGGCATGCATGAGCACGGGCGGCAGCGAGCCGGCGCAGGTCAGTGTCGCAGCGAAATCCACGGTCAAGGCCACCACCAGCAAGACCATAGGCGGCGTCAAGCGCAAATTCGCCCCCTGGACCGACCCCGCCGCCGTTCCGCTCATCCGCTACGTCAACGTCACCAAGCGCTTCGGGGCGTTCACCGCCGTCGATAATTTGTCGCTCGACATTTACGAGCGCGAATTCTTCGCTCTGCTCGGCCCCTCCGGCTGCGGCAAGACGACACTCATGCGCATGCTGGCCGGCTTCGAGGAGCCGACCTCCGGCCAGATCACCCTCGCCGGCCAGGACCTGGTCGGCACGCCGCCCTATCGGCGGCCGGTGAACATGATGTTCCAGTCCTATGCGCTGTTTCCGCATATGAGCGTGTGGGACAATGTCGCCTTCGGCCTGAAGCAGGACCGCGTCGACGCCGAGGCGACCGCGGCGCGCGTGGAGGAAATGCTCAAGCTGGTGAAGCTGGAATCCTTCGCCAAGCGCAAGCCGCACCAGCTTTCCGGCGGCCAGCGCCAGCGCGTGGCGCTGGCCCGCTCGCTCGCCAAGCGCCCCAAGGTGCTGCTGCTCGACGAGCCGCTCGGCGCGCTCGACAAGAAGCTGCGCGAGGAGACGCAGTTCGAGCTGATGGACATCCAGATGAACCTCGGCATGACGTTCCTGATCGTCACCCACGACCAGGAAGAGGCGATGACGGTGGCCGACCGCATCGCGGTGATGGACCATGGCCGCCTGGTCCAGGTGGCACCGCCGGCCGTGGTTTATGAGCAGCCCAATTGCCGCTACGTGGCCGATTTCGTCGGCGACGTGAACATCATCGAAGCCAAGGTGGAATCGATCGAGCCCGGCCTCGTGCATCTGCGCTCGGAGGCCGCCACCTGCCCGCTCGCCATCGCCCAGGATGTCGAGGCCAAGCCCGGCGACGCGGTGTGGATCGCGGTGCGGCCGGAAAAGGTGCGGGTCAGCCTCGATGCGCCGGCCGAAACCGGCGCCAACTGCCTCAGCGGCACCATCTGGGACATCGGCTATCTCGGCGATCTCTCCATCTACCATGTCGAACTGCCGAACGGCACGCGCATCAAGGCGGCGCAGCCGAACCTCACCCGCATGGTGGAACGGCCGATAAGCTGGGACGACACGGTGTGGATTTCCTGGTCGCCGGATGCCGGCGTCGTGCTGACGCGCTGAGCGGGGGAGAGCGGGGATGGCACAGGGGGCGAGGGGCAAGTGGCTGGTGGTGGCCACGCCTTATATCTGGCTGCTCGCGCTGTTCCTGGTGCCGTTCTTCATCGTCTTCAAGATCAGCCTGTCGCAGGACGCCATCGCCCAGCCGCCTTATGTGCCGACCTTCGACCTCGCCCAGGGCTGGCAGGCGATTTCGGAGAGCCTCAGTGAGCTGAACTTCGACAATTATTTCTACGTGCTGAGCTGGGACAACGAGTTCCTGCAGGCCTACGGCTCCAGCCTGTGGATCGCCGCGGTCTCCACGCTGCTGCTGCTGCTGGTCGGCTATCCCATCGCCTATGGCATGGCGCGGGCGCCGAAATCGATCCGGCCGACGCTGCTTATGCTGGTGATCCTGCCGTTCTGGACCTCGTTCCTGATCCGCGTCTATGCCTGGATCGGCATCCTCTCGCAGGAGGGGCTGCTCAACCAGCTGCTGGAAGCGCTGGGGCTGATCGACCAGCCGCTTGAACTGCTGGCCACCGACACCGCGGTCTATATCGGCATCGTCTATTCCTATCTGCCCTTCATGATTCTGCCGCTCTATTCGGCGCTGGAGAAGATGGACGAGACGCTGCTGGAAGCCGCCGCCGATCTCGGCTGCCCGCCGTTCGCCGCCTTCTGGAAGATCACCTGGCCGCTGTCGCTGCCCGGCGTGTTCGCCGGATGCCTGCTGTGCTTCATTCCGGCGGTGGGCGAGTTCGTCATTCCCGACCTGCTCGGCGGCTCCGACACCATCATGATCGGCAAGTCGCTCTGGACCGAATTCTCGGTCAACCGCTCCTGGACGGTGTCCTCCGCGGTGGCCGTGCTGCTGCTGCTGGTGCTGGTCATACCCATCGTGTTCTACCAGAACGTCCAGGCACGCCAGATGGAGGGCCGCTAGATGCGCCGCGGCCTGTCCTGGTTCAATGTCAGCTCCATCGCGCTGGGCTTCGCCTTTCTGTATCTGCCGATCGTGCTGCTGGTGATCTACTCCTTCAACGCCTCGCGGCTGGTGACGGTGTGGGCCGGCTTCTCCACCGAGTGGTACGTCAAGCTGTTCCAGAACGAGCAATTGCTCGATGCCGCCTGGGTGACGCTGCGGGTCGCCTTCATCTCCGCCAGCATCGCCACCGTTCTCGGCACGCTGGGAGCGATCACGCTGACCCGCTATGGCCGGTTCTGGGGGCGCACGCTGTTCTCCGGCATGGTCTATGCGCCGCTGGTGATGCCGGAGGTGATCACCGGCTTGTCGCTGCTGCTGCTGTTCGTCGCCATCGATCTCGACCGCGGCTTCTGGACCATCACGCTGGCGCACATCACCTTCACCATGTGCTTCGTCTCGGTGGTGGTGCAGTCCCGGCTCGTCACCTTCGACCGCAGTCTGGAAGAGGCGGCGCTCGATCTCGGCTGCACGCCGCTGCGCACCTTCTTCGTCATCACCCTGCCGATCATATTGCCGGCGGTGGTCTCCGGCTGGATGCTGGCCTTCACGCTGTCGCTGGACGATCTGGTGATTGCGAGCTTCACCACCGGGCCCGGCGCCACCACGCTGCCGATGCGCATCTACAGCCAGGTACGGCTCGGCGTCACGCCGGAGATCAACGCCGCCTGCACGCTGTTGATCGCCATCGTCACCGTGGTCGTCATCGCCGCCTCCATCATCACCAAGCGCCAGGAAATGGAGCGGCAACGGGCCGAGCGCGAAGCTGCCGCGGGCTGAATCCCGCCTTAGTTCTGCGCATACTGGTCGCTGCTCGAACCTCGTCCGGAATCGCCATGACCGACGCCACCGCCGCGAACCTGCTGGCCCCCGACCATACGGAGACCGGCGCGGCCGATGTGCCGCTCGATGCCCGTACCCGGACCAAGCGTCGCCGGGCGGTCATCGCCTTCGTCGCGGTGCTGGCGGTGGTCGGTGGCTATCTCGGCCTGCAGCAATGGATCGGCAATTTCCACACCGTCATCGCCGGCGAGCTCTACCGCTCCGCCCAGCTCGATGCCGGTGACCTGGCGCAGCACCAGAAGGACTACGGCATCCGCACCATCATCAATCTGCGCGGACCCTCCGACGCTGCCTGGTACAAGGACGAGGTTGCGGAGAGCGAAGCGCTCGGCATCCGCCATATCGATTTCAAGCTCAGCGCCGGCCGCGAACTGACCGATGCGCAGGTCGACCAGCTGGTGGCGCTGATGGAGACGGCGGAGAAGCCGCTCCTGCTGCATTGCCGCGGCGGCTCCGACCGCAGCGGTATCGCCTCCGCCATCTATCTCGCCGCCATCGCCAAGGCCGACGAGGCCGCCGCCGAACGCCAGCTTTCGATCTATTACGGCCATTTCCCCATTCCGTTCTTCCCGGCCTGGGCGATGGACCAGACCTTCGAGCGGCTGGAAACCCGGTTCGGTTATCCCGGCTCCTGAGCAGGGCCGATCGCGCGCGGCACGAGGGGGTAAGCGGGGGGTAAGCCTCCCGGCTTTTGCTATAAGGCTGTCCCGCCCCGCGAATCGAACGAGCCCGATGCCGCTTCGCCTGCTGCCCTCCACTTTGGTCGACCGCATCGCCGCCGGCGAGGTGGTGGAGCGTCCGGCGGCGGCGCTCAAGGAACTGCTGGAGAACGCGCTGGACGCCGGCGCGCGCCGCATCGAGATCGTTATCGACGGCGGCGGGCGGCGGCTGTTGCGCGTCACCGACGACGGCGCCGGCATGGATGCCGCGGAACTCGCGCTGGCGGTCGAACGGCACGCCACCTCCAAGCTCGACGGCGACGACCTGATGTCGATCGCGACGCTGGGCTTTCGCGGCGAGGCGCTGCCGTCCATCGGCGCGGTCGCCCGGCTTACGATCACCAGCCGGCCGGCTTCTGCCGCGCACGCCTATGAAATGCGGGTCGAAGGCGGCGCCAAGGCCCCGGTGCGGCCGGCGGCTCTGGGGCCCGGCACACGGGTGGAGGTGCGCGATCTGTTTTTTGCCACGCCGGCGCGGCTCAAATTCCTCAAATCCGAGCGGGCGGAAACCGCCGCGGCGGTGGAGGTGGTGCGCCGGCTGGCGCTGGCCCGCCCGGAGGTCGCCTTCACTCTGGTCGCCGACGACCGTGCGCCGGTGAGCTGGCCGGCCCGCGCGGCGGACGCGGCGGGCCGGCGTGCCCGCATCGCCGACGTGCTCGGTGCCGAGGCCGCCGGCAATGCGCTGGATATCTCCGGCCGGCGCGGGGGCGCCGGGCTCGATGGGCTGGCCGGGCTGCCGACCTTCTCCAAGGCCAACTCCCTGGCGCAGTATCTCTTCGTCAATGGCCGCCCGGTGCGCGACAAGGTTCTGGTGGGCGCGGTGCGCGCCGCCTATGCCGATCTGCTGCCCTCCGACCGCTATCCGATGGTGGCACTGTTCCTCGACATCGACCCCGGCGAGGTGGATGTGAACGTGCACCCGGCCAAGACCGAGGTGCGCTTCCGCGACCCCGGCCTTGTCCGCGCGCTGATCGTGCGCACGCTGGCCGACGCCCTCGCCGCGGGCGTGCCGCGCACCGCCAGCACCATGGCGGACCGCCTCGCCGGATTCGCCGGGATGACGTCGCCGTCGTCACACGCCGGCAATCATGACTGGACCCGGTCCTGGGCCGCGCCGATGGCCGCGGGGCTGGAGGAGCGCGCGCAGGCGGGCTTCGACGGCGGGCCGGGCCTGGTGCTCGATTCCGCGGCGGACACCCGCTCCGCCGCCGCGCCCGCCGCGCCCGAGCAGGTCGACCAGCCGCTCGGCGCCGCCCGCGCGCAATTGCACGAGAACTACATCGTCGCGCAGACCCGCGAGGGCGTGGTGATCGTCGACCAGCACGCCGCCCATGAGCGCATCGTCTATGAGCGGCTCAAGGCGGCGATGGCCCGCGACGGCATCGACCGGCAGATGCTGCTGGTGCCGCTCGTGGTCGACCTCGACCCCGCCGATGCCGAGCGGCTGGCCGAGCGCGGCCCCGCTCTGGAGCGGCTCGGCCTGGTGCTGGAGCCGTTCGGCCCCGGCGCGCTGCTGGTGCGCGAGGTGCCGGCGATGCTGGCCGATGCCGATACCTGCGCGCTGGTGCGCGACCTAGCCGAGCACGCGGCGGAATGGGACGACGCGCTGCCGCTGGAGCGCCGCCTGCTGCATGTCGCCGCCACCATGGCCTGCCACGGCTCGGTGCGGGCGGGCCGGCGGCTGCGCCCTGAGGAGATGAACGCCCTGCTGCGCGAGATGGAACGCACGCCCAATGCCGGCCAGTGCAATCACGGCCGGCCGACCTTCGTCACCCTGTCGCTCGCCGACATCGAAAAGCTGTTCGCGCGGCGATGAGCGATACGCAGGCGGCCGGGCATCCGGCGAGCTGGTACACCGCGAGCGTGCCGCCGCTGGCGCCCTATCCGGCGCTGGCGGGTACCGTGCGGGCCGATGTCTGCGTCATCGGCGGCGGCTATACCGGGCTGTCGGCGGCGCTGCATCTGGCGGAGGCCGGGATCGATGTCGTGCTGCTGGAGGCCGGGCGGGTGGGCTCCGGCGCCTCCGGCCGCAATGGCGGCCAGATCCATTCCGGCCAGCGCCGCGACCAGGACTGGATCGAGGCCCATCTGGGTCTCGACGATGCCCGCCGGCTGTGGGACCTCGCCGAGCAGGGCAAGACTCTGCTGCGTGCCCTCATCGCCCGCCACGGTATCGACTGCGACCTGCGCTCCGGCCTCGTCGTCGCCGACCACAAACCTGGCTTCGTCGCCCACAGCCACGCTTATGCCCGCAAGCTGAACGAGGTCTACGCCTATCCGCACGCTGCGCCGCTGGACCGCGAGGAGTTGCGGGCGCTGGTCGGCAGCGACGCCTATTATGGCGGCATGATCGACCGCGACGGCGGCCATCTGCACCCGCTTGCCCTGGCTTTCGGGCTGGCGCGCGCGGCGACGGGCGCCGGGGCGCGGCTGTTCGAGGGCTCGCGCGCCACGCGCATCAATGAGGGCGCCCGCATCCGGGTCGAGACCGCCGGTGGGGCGGTGGAGTGCGACTGGGTGCTGGAGTGCGGCGACGGGCTGCAGGACGGGCTGGACGTGCGGGTCGATCGCCATGTCATGCCGATCGCCAACTACATCGCCGCCACCGCGCCGCTCGGCGCGCGCGCCGTCTCGGTGCTGGCGCAGGATGTCGCGGTGGCCGACAGCCGCTTCGTCGTGAATTACTACCGGCTGAGCCGCGACGGCCGGCTGCTGTTCGGCGGCGGCGAGAGCTACACCCGCCGGCTGAAGGCCGACCCCGGCGCCTTCGTGCGGCCCTACATGCTGAAAATCTTTCCGCAACTCGCGGACGTGCCGATCGCCTATGGCTGGGGCGGGCTGCTTGGCATCACCATGACCCGCATGCCCTTCGTGCGGCGGCTCTCGCCGCGCGTGCTGGCGGCGGCGGGCTATTCCGGCCAGGGGGTCATGCTGGCGCCGCTGTTCGGCAAGATCCTGGCCGATGCCGTGGCCGGTCAGCTCGGGCGGTTCGACCTTCTGGCGCGCCTGCCGGTGCCGCCCTTTCCCGGCGGACCGCTGATGCGCTGGCCGCTGCTCGCCGCCGGCATGAGCTATTTTGCGCTGCGCGACCGGCTGTAGGGATTCGATGTTGCTTGAGTTGGAACACTATGCCGCGCAGGCGCTCGCCTTTGTCGAAGCGCACGCGCATTGGGCGCCCTACATCGCCTTTGCGCTGGCCTTCGGCGAATCCTTCGCCGTGCTGTCGCTGCTGTTTCCGGCCACTTTCGTGCTGATCGGGCTGGGGCCGATCATCGAGGCGGGCGGCATCGCCTTCCTGCCGGTGTGGCTCGGCGCGGTGCTCGGCGCCAGCGGCGGCGACGCCATCTCCTATTGGCTCGGCCGGCATTTCAAGGACCGCGTGCGGCAGATCTGGCCGCTGTCGCGGCACCCTGAGATGGTGGAACGGGGCGAGGCGTTCTTTCACCGCTTCGGCGCCTGGAGCGTGTTCATCGGCCGCTTCTTCGGCCCGCTGCGCGCGGTGGTGCCGCTGATCGCCGGCATGTTCGGCATGCCGAACTTTCTTTTCCAGATGGCGAACGTCGCCTCCGCAATGGCCTGGGCGTTCGTGCTGCTGGCCCCCGGGGCGGCGGCGGCGAAGCTATTGGGCTGGTAGGCGGAGCGGGTGATGGTCGCCGCTCGCGCATGTCGGCACTTTTCCATTATAGACGGGATATCGTCCCGAACTCGGCGTGCCTGAGCGAAAAACCCTTATGCCGAAAGTCTCATCTTCGATCGATCAAAGCCCGCCGGGTGGCGAACTCGACTTAAGTGCGGAGGCGCTCAGCGCGCTGCTGCTGCGCATGTTCGAGTTCTCGCCCGTCGCCATGTTGATTTCCACGACGGGGCCGGACACGCATCGCTATGTCAAGGCCAACAAGGCCTTTCTCGACCTGACCGGGTTCAGTTGGGACGAACTGGCGGGTCAGGACATGCTGGAACGCGGACCGGCGGTCGACTCGCCGGCGCGGAAGCGGCGCCTGCGCCTGCTTCAAGAGCACGGCGGCTACCGGCTGGAGGAGGTCGAGATCCGCCATGCCGGCGGTGCGCTGATTCCGACGCTGGTCTCCTCCCAGCGCTCGACGATTGCGGGTGTTTCCTATGATGTGGACATGCTGATGGATGTCTCCGATCGCGTCGCCGTGCAGCGGGCGCGCGAGCGCGACCTCGCGGTCGCCGCCCGGACCGATGGTCTCACCGGCCTGCCCAACCGCTTGGATTTCGACCTTCAGCTCGCCGAGCGGCTGGCGGGCGCGGCGGCCCACACCGCGGTGGCGCTCGCCTTCATCGACCTGAACGGTTTCAAGCCGATCAATGATCGCTATGGGCACAGCATCGGCGACATGGTGTTGCGCGAACTGGCGAACCGGTTGCGGCGCAGCCGCCGGGACAGCGACTTCGTCGCCCGCATCGGCGGCGACGAGTTCGCGATCATCTTCGACCTGCCGAAAGGCGAAACGCTAAGCCTCGACGGCATGCTCCGACGCATCGCCGATTCCCTGTTCGAGCCGATCGTGGTGGGGGACGGACGCACGCTGACGTTCGGAGCGGCGATCGGCGTCGCGGTACACGACAAGCCGGGCGGGAACGTCGACGATTTGTTCCGCCTTGCCGACCGGCAAATGTACCGCGCCAAGGCGACCGGCGAGCGGATATGCATCCGCATCGCCACAAAGGCCGGGCGCAGCGCAAACGCCGAAGACGACTGACGGCAGGTGTACGGGCTGTGCCGGAGAGCGCTACTCGGCGGCTTCCTTCGGCAGCTTCCTCCGGCTTTTCGCCGGAATCACAAGGTCGAACTCGGCAAGTTCTTCCTTGGTCGGCCAGGTCATGTCCTTGTCCCAGGCCCAATGCGCACGGATCTCATCGTCCGACATGGCGCGGAACCTCTCCCAGTCGACCTCCTTGGCCAACCGATCAGCTTCTTCCAATTGCTTCTTGGTAGGCACGCCGCTCTACCTCATTCGCATATCTAAAGGATATGGCCCGACGACGGTGGCGACGCCACGTCCAAGCGCACATTAACACGTCGTCGCCATAGGCGGCGATGGTCTCAAAACGAGCTTCACCGCGTTCACCGCGGGAGGGCCGGTCGAGACGCGGCCGCCCATCGAACAGACGGACGGCCAACGGGAGCGGCAAACCGTGCTTGTTACGGTTCGCAGCGTCCTTCTCGTCATCCCACTCGAAGTCGTCGGTCTCGCCCACAGGGCGTCTCCGTGAGTCGCTGCAACCTCAAAATGATAGGTTGTCGGGACTCGCTGCGGCGAGACTTACATTGGCAATCCCCGATATTCACCCAAGCTGTGTGTTGAGTGAATATCGGAGATGGTGCTTGACTTCTCAGTTCTTCGTCTTGTCGACCAGCTTGTTCTTGCCGATCCACGGCATCATGCCGCGCAGCTTCTCGCCGACCTGCTCGATCTGGTGGGCGTCGTTGACGCGGCGGATACCCTTGAAGCGGGCGGCGCCGGCGCGGTATTCCTGCATCCATTCCGAGGTGAATTTGCCGGTCTGGATGTCCTTCAGCACCCGCTTCATCTCTTCCTTGGTCTCGGCGGTGATGATGCGCGGCCCGGAAACATATTCGCCCCACTCGGCCGTGTTGGAGATCGAATAGTTCATGTTGGCGATGCCGCCTTCATAGATCAGGTCGACGATCAGCTTCACCTCGTGCAGGCACTCGAAATAGGCCATCTCCGGGGCGTAGCCGGCTTCCACCAGCGTCTCGAAGCCGGCACGGATCAGTTCCACCAGGCCGCCGCACAGCACCACCTGCTCGCCGAACAGGTCGGTCTCGCACTCTTCCTTGAAGGTGGTCTCGATGACGCCGGAGCGGCCGCCGCCGACGCCCGAGGCATAGGAAAGGCCGAGGTCGAGCGCATTGCCGGAGGCATCCTGATGCACCGCGACGAGGCACGGCACGCCGCCGCCCTTCTGATATTCGCCGCGCACGGTGTGGCCGGGGCCCTTCGGGGCGATCATCAGCACGTCGACGCTGGCCTTCGGCTCGATCAGACCGAAATGCACGTTGAGGCCGTGCGCGAAGGCGATGGCGGCGCCGTCGCGGATGTTCGGGGCGATCTCGTCGCGCCAGATATCGGCCTGCAATTCGTCCGGGGTCGCCATCATCATCAGGTCCGCCCACTTCGCGGCTTCCGCGACGGTGAGCACCTTGAGGCCGTCGGCCTCGACCTTTTTGGCCGTCGCCGAGCCGGGCTTCAGGCCGACGGCAAGCTCGGTCACGCCGGAATCCTTCAGGTTGAGCGCGTGGGCGCGACCCTGGCTGCCGTAACCGATGATGGCGACCTTCTTCCCCTTGATGAGGTTCAGGTCGGCGTCGCGATCGTAATAAACGCGCATGGACGGATTCCCTTGTTGTCCGGTGTTGGCTGAGTTCTTTGAAGCGGGGCGTTTCGGCAGCGTGCTTTAAAGCCGGCACGCGCGCGGTCAAGGGGCGCAGGTCGGCATCTGCGCGTGTCGGGGGCGATCCTGGCGGTCACGCAGCCTCGCCGGCGGGCGGGCGGCGCCACGGCAGCCGGCGCGCCGAGGCCAGCGCGACGCCGGCGCCGGCCAGCACCATGCCGGCCCAGGCCAGCGGCGGCATCTGTTCGCCGATCAGCGCCCAGGCGATCAGCGCCGTGCAGGGCGGCACCAGGAAGAACAGCGCCGAGACCCTGGACACCTCGCCGGCGCGGATCATGGCGAGATACAGCGTGACGGCGATCAGCGAATTGCCGATCACCAGATAGGCCAGCGCACCGATGAAGGGGGCCGACCAGACGACATGGCCGTCTTCCATCAGCAGGGCCAGCGGCAGCGTGAACACGAAGCCGACCGCATATTGAACGGCATTGGCCACCAGCGGATGCTGGGCCACGCCGTGGCGCTTCTCGTAGAGCGCGCTGCCGGACATGGCGAACAGCGCGCCGATGGCGAGCAGGATCACGCCCGGCGAGGCGACCTCGATCGACGAGCGGGACAGGATCACCAGCGCCGCCCCGGCAAGGCCGAGCAGCAAGCCGATCCAGCGCCGCAGGCCGACCCGCTCGCCGGTGAAGGCGGGCGCCACCAGACCGACCAGCACCGGCTGCAACGAGACGATGATGGCGAGCGCGCCGGCCGAGATGCCGAACCGGAAGGCGAAATAGCTCAGGTTGAAATACAGCACCTGAATGAGGAAGCCGACCACGGCGAGGTCGAGATAGGCCCGCGGGCTGCGCGGCAGCGGCGGGCGCAGCCACGCGATCAGCGCC
>JBGGNI010000166.1:0-11349 GCA_041287585.1 Xanthobacteraceae bacterium | reverse complement strand
CGGGAGAAATCCGGTCGGGACACGGCGGGAGAAAACCCCGGGAGACCTCAGTGGCCAGGAACTGGCGACGCGATGGTCTTCGCCCGTTCCAGGCGTTGCGAAGTCGTGCCTTTGCGAAGTCTTGAGCGGAGTGTCCCAATGTCTATTCGCCTCTCGCTTCAATGTCCCCTGCAAGGCCGTCCACGCACGCTGTGATTCGTTCGGCGCCCGCGACGACGCGCACGCGCCTCCGGCCCCTCGCGGGCCACGATCTCCGGGACGACCCGGCATGCTTGGAGACGTCAGGTGACGCTGAACCTAGACAAGGCCGCCCAGATCGCGGCGTACCGCACCCGCTACCTCGAACTCAAGGCCGCCGGCCAGACCGCCAGCCCCAAGGCGCTGCCGCCGCTGACCCCGCGCCACGGCGCGCCGCTCGATGAGCCGGCGGTGCAGCTGCGCGAGACCCTGCCCGGCGGCTGGTACTGGACCGGCCGCCTGAAGCACGGCGAGGCGCTGCGCATCGTCAACAGCTCCGCCACCCCCGGCGTGTCGCTGTTCGCCTGGAACGCGCGCGACACCAGCGAGCGCTACAACAGCGCCGACACGGTGAAGGTGCAGTGGACCTCGGAACTGCGCAAAGGCCGGGTGCTGTTCTCCGACATGGGCCGGGTGCTGTTCTCGATCGTCGAGGACAGCTGCGGCGCGCACGACACCATCGTCGGCGGCTCGACGCCCGCCTCGAACGCCGCAAAGTATAGCGATGCGGCGCTGCGCTCCACCCGCGAGAACCTCATTCTCGCCGCCGCCAAGCACGGTTTGGGACCGCGCGACATCGCGCCGGTGATCACCTTCTTCGCTCCGGTTTCGGTGACGGCAAACGCGCGTCTCGCCTGGCGCGAGAATGCCGTGAGCCCCGGCGATTTCGTCGATCTGCGCGCCGAGATGGACCTCATCGTTGCGGTGTCGAACTGCCCGCATCCGCTGGCGCCGGACACCGCGTTCGCCCCCGGCCCGGTGGAGCTGGTGGTGCACCGCGCCCCCGCGCCGGGCACGGACGACGCCTGCCGCACCGCTGCGCCTGAGGCGGCGCGCGGTTTCGACAACAACGCCGCCTATCTGCGCGCCTGAGCGGGAGCCGGACCCATGAACGATCTTGCCGCCGCCTTCCCCGCCCCGGATGCCGCTGAAGCGGTCTATGATTTCGTCATCCCGGCCAATCGGCCCTGGTCGCACGTCGTGCGCAAGGGGCAGGTCCTGCGCATTGTCGATCTCGAAGGCCAGCAGGCCGTCGACACGCTGTTCTACAACGCGGCCGACGGCGGCGAGCGCTACAGCGCGCAGGACACCATCCTCAACCAGCGCGCGCCCTATGTGACCACCGGCACCGAGCTGATCTCGAATGCTGGCCGGCTGATGGCCACGGTGGTCGCCGACAGTTGCGGGCGCCACGACACCTCGGCGGGTGCCTGCTCCTGCGAGGCCAACACCGTGCGCTTCGGCCACCACACCCGCTACATGCATGCGTGCCGCGAGAACTTCATTGTCGAGCTCGCCAAGCACGGCATGACCAAGCGCGACATCGTGCCGAACATCAACTTCTTCATGAATGTGCCGATCGAGCCCTCGGGCGCACTTGCCATCGTCGACGGCGTCTCGGCGCCGGGCGATCATGTCGATGTGCGGGCGGAGATGGACGTGCTCTGCGTGATCTCCAATTGCCCGCAGGTCAACAACCCCTGCAACGGCTTCGATCCGTCGCCGGTACGCGTGCTGATCTTCGATCCCACCGGCGCGTGACAGCCATGTTCGAGAAGGTTCTGATCGCCAATCGCGGCGAGATCGCCGGGCGTGTGCTTGCAACGCTTCGCCGGCTCAACATCGCCTCGGTCGCCATCTATTCGGATGCCGACCGTTTCACCCGCCCGGTTCTGGATGCCGACGAGGCCGTGCGCGTGGGCCCGGCGCCGGCCAAGGACAGCTATCTGAATGTCGGGGCCATTCTGGAGGCGTGCCGGCGCACCGGGGCGCAGGCGGTGCATCCTGGCTATGGCTTCCTGTCGGAGAACGCCGCCTTCGCCGAGGCGCTGGCGGCGCACGGCATCGCCTTTATCGGGCCGCGGCCGGAGCATCTGCGCGGCTTCGGCCTGAAGCACACCGCGCGCGAGCTCGCCGCCAGTTCCGGCGTGCCGCTGCTTGCCGGCAGCGCGCTGCTGGGCTCGGTGGCGGAAGCGGAGGCCGCCGCAGTGCAGATCGGCTATCCGGTGATGCTGAAGTCGACCGCCGGCGGCGGCGGCATCGGCATGCAACTCTGCCGCGATGCCGGCGAACTCGCCCAGCGCTTCGAGGCGGTGCGCCGCATGGCCGGCGCCAGCTTCGGCGATGCCCGGCTCTATCTGGAGCGCTTCGTGGCGGTGGCCCGCCATGTCGAGGTGCAGGTGTTCGGCGACGGCAAGGGCGGCGCGGTGGCGCTGGGCGAACGCGATTGTTCGCTGCAGCGCCGCAACCAGAAAGTGGTGGAAGAGACCCCGGCGCCGAACCTGCCGGACGAGGTGCGCGCCCGGCTGCACGGCGCGGCGGTGGCGCTGGCCAGCTCGGTTTCCTACGAGTCCGCCGGCACGGTCGAGTTCATCTACGACGTCGCCCGGCAGGAGGTGTCCTTCCTGGAGGTGAACACACGGCTCCAGGTCGAGCACCCGGTCACCGAGGCGGTCTATGGCATCGATCTGGTGGAATGGATGATCCGCCAGGCGGCGGGCGACTTCGTGCTGCCGGCGCAGCAAAGCCTGGTGCCGCGCGGCGCCGCCATGGAGGTGCGCCTCTACGCCGAGACGCCGCAGGCCGATTTCCGGCCCTCGACCGGCCTGCTGACGCGGGTCGCCTATCCCGAGGGCGTGCGCGTCGACGGCTGGGTCGAGACCGGCACCGAGGTCACCCCCTGGTACGACCCGATGCTGGCCAAGCTCATCGTCCATGCCGACGACCGCGCCGGGGCCATCGCCGCGATGCGTCGGGCGCTGGCGGGCACCGCGCTCGACGGCATGGAGACCAATCTCGACTATCTGCGCGCCGTTGCGGCCTCCGAGGTGCTGGCCTCCGGTGCGGTCTCCACCGGCGCGCTCGCACACTTCGCCTTTACGCCGCGCGCCATCGAGGTCGTCGCGCCGGGTCCGCAGACCAGCGTGCAGGACTGGCCGGGCCGGCTCGGCCTGTGGCCGATCGGGGTGCCGCCGTCAGGCCCGATGGACTCCCGCTCGCACCGGCTCGCCAATCGTCTGCTCGGCAATGCGGAGGGCACTGCCGCGCTCGAATGCACGGTGAGCGGGCCGACCTTGCGCTTCCATTGCGCCGTGACGATTGCGCTCACCGGGGCGCATATGCCGGCGAGGCTCGACGGGGTGCCGGTGCCTTACGACGCCCCGGTCGAGGTAGCGGCGGGGGCGACGCTGACGCTCGGCGCCATCAGCGGTCCCGGCCAGCGCAGCTATCTCGCGGTGCGCGGCGGTCTCGACGCGCCGCTGTTCCTCGGTTCGCGGGCGACCTTCGCGCTCGGCCGCTTCGGCGGCCACGCCGTGGGCACGCTGCGTGCCGGCGACATGCTGAAGCTCGCCGGAGCGGATGCGGGGCCGATGCGGCCGGCGCAGGCGGACGAGCCGGCGCCGCTCACCGGCGAATGGACGCTGGGCGTGCGCTCCGGCCCGCACGGCGCGCCGGATTTCTTTACCGATGCCGATATCCAGACCCTGTTCGACGCCCGCTACGAGGTGCATTTCAACAGCGCCCGCACCGGTGTGCGGCTGATCGGGCCGCAGCCGGAATGGGCGCGGCGGGACGGCGGCGAGGCCGGGCTGCACCCCTCCAATATTCACGACACCGCCTATGCGGTCGGCGCGCTCGACTTCACCGGCGACATGCCGATCCTGCTCGGGCCGGACGGGCCAAGTCTGGGCGGCTTCGTCTGCCCGGTGGTGGTGGCGCGCGACGAACTGTGGAAGCTCGGCCAGCTCCGCCCCGGCGACGGCGTGCGCTTCGCCCCGCATGGCGCACCCGCCAGTGTCCGCCCGGCGGCGGTCGACAGCCCGATCCTCGGCCGGCGCGATGAGGGCACTGTGCCGGTGGTGTACCGGCGCGCCGGCGACGACAACATACTGGTCGAATACGGGCCGATGGCGCTCGACATCGCGCTGCGGCTGCGGGTGCATTTGCTGTCGGAGGCGCTCGCTAAGGCCCGCCTGCCGGGCATCATCGAACTGACCCCCGGCATCCGCTCGCTCCAGGTGCATTTCGACAGCACCGCGGTGCCGGCGGGGCGCATTCTCGACGCTCTGGCCGAGATCGAAGCCGGGCTGCCGCCGGCCGAGCAGGTGAGCGTGCCGAGCCGCACCGTCCATCTACCGCTGTCGTGGGACGATCCTTCGGTGCGTCTGGCCATGCGCAAATACCAGGAGCTGGTGCGCCCCGATGCGCCCTGGTGCCCCTCCAACATCGAGTTCATTCGCCGCATCAACGGCCTGGCCTCGGAGGAGGATGTGCGGCGCATCGTGTTCGATGCGGAATATCTGGTGCTCGGCCTCGGCGACGTCTATCTCGGCGCTCCGGTGGCGACGCCGGTCGACCCGCGCCATCGCCTGGTGACCACGAAGTACAACCCGGCCCGGACCTGGACGCCGGAGAACGCCGTCGGCATCGGCGGCGCCTATCTGTGCGTCTACGGCATGGAAGGGCCGGGCGGCTACCAATTGTTCGGCCGCACCATCCAGATGTGGAATTCCTGGCGCACGACCCCCGCCTTCGCGCCCGGCCACCCCTGGCTGCTGCGCTTCTTCGACCGCATCCGCTTCTTCCCCGTGAGCGAAGCCGAACTCGTGGAGATGCGCGAAGCCTTCCCGCACGGGCGCTACGATGTGCGCGTGGAGGACGGGCGCTTCGACTATGGCGACTATGCACGCAGCCTCGCCGCGCATGCGGACGGCATCGCCGCCTTCAAGCGCACCCAGCAGGCCGCCTTCGAGGCGGAGCGGGCGGACTGGAAGGCGCGCGGGCTGGACAGCTTCGTCAGCGATGCCGGCACGCTCGCCGTGGGCGAGGAGGCGCAGGTGCCGGACGGCTGCGTCGGGGTGAGCGCCCACATGACCGGCAATGTCTGGAAACTGTTGGTGGAGGAGGGCGACATGGTTGCGCAAGGCCAGCCGATGTTGATTGTGGAATCCATGAAAATGGAAATCGATATCCTCGCGCCCGCCGCCGGCCGCGTCGCCGGCCTGCGCTGCCGCCCGGGCCAGACCATTCGCGCCGGCGACGTCGTCGCTGTGGTGGAGGTGCCCTGATATGCTGCTGAAGGCCGTGCCCGACATGCTCGACATCACCACGCTGGCCAGCGCGTATCGCGACGGCAGCTTGACGCCGCTCGAGGTTATTGGTGCGGTGATCGGCCGCCTGCGGGAATGGCCGGATCCGGCGGTGTGGATCTCCCGCTTTTCCGACGAGGAACTGCGCGCGGCGGCGCGGGCGCTGATGGCGGCCGGGCCGGCGAGCGCCGACCAGCCGCTCTGGGGCGTGCCGTTCGCGGTGAAGGACAATATCGACTGCGCCGGGCTCGACACCACCGCCGCCTGTCCCGCATTCGCCTATCGCCCCGCAGCGGATGCCCGCGCCGTGGCGCGGCTGAAGGCGGCTGGCGCCCTGCTCGTCGGCAAGACCAATCTCGACCAGTTCGCCACCGGGCTGAACGGCACCCGCTCGCCCTATGGCGCGCCGCGATCGGTGTTCGATCCGGCGTTCATTTCCGGCGGCTCATCCTCCGGCTCGGCGGTGGCGGTGGCCTCCGGCCAGGTCGCCTTCGCGCTGGGCACCGATACCGCCGGCTCCGGCCGGGTGCCGGCGGCCTTCAACAATCTGGTCGGGGTCAAGCCCACCCGCGGTCTGGTCTCGATGACCGGCCTGGTGCCGGCCTGCCACAGCCTCGATTGCATCACCGTATTCGCCGCCAATGCGGGGGATGCCGATCTCGTGCGCCGGACCATGCAGGGGGTGGACCCCGCCGACGCCTATTCGCGCGCCATGGTGGCGCAGCCGCTGCCGCAGCAGGGCCTGCGCTTCGGCGTGCTGGGGCCGGCCGAGCGCGAATTCTGCGGCGATGTCGAGGCCGAAGCGCTGTACGACGCTGCCATTGCGCGGCTGGAGATGCTCGGCGGCACGGCGGTCGAGATCGACTATGCGCCGTTCCGCGAATGCGCGCTGCTGCTCTATGGCGGCCCGTGGGTCGCCGAGCGTCTTGCCGGCATCGAGGATTTCGTCGCCACGCAGGCCGACGCCATGGACCCCACGGTGCGCGCCATCGTCGAGGGCGCGCGCGGCATGAGCGCGGTGGACGCCTTCCGCGGCCAGTACCGGTTGCAGGCCTATCGCGTGCGCACCGACCGCGAATGGGCGAAGATGGACGTGCTGCTGCTGCCCACCACGCCGACCATCTTCACGGTGGACGCCATGCGGGCCGAGCCGGTGCTGTTGAACAGCCATCTCGGCCGCTACACCAATTTCGTCAATCTGCTGGATTGCTGCGGCGTCGCGATTCCCGCCGGCTTCCGCGCCGACGGCCTGCCGCTCGGTGTCACGCTGATCGCCCCCGCCTTCGCCGACGATGCTCTGGCCGCGCTGGCCGACCGGCTGCACCGCGCCGCGCCGTTCGGCATGGGGCGCGAGCGCGCGGCAGCCCTGCCGGAGGCGAGCGCGCTCGCCGGCGCGGAGCCGGAGTCGCTGCCGCTGGTGGTGGTCGGCGCGCACCTTTCGGGCATGGCGCTGAACGGCGATCTGCTGGCCGCGGGGGGCACGCTGCTGCGCCGGTGCCGCACCGCGCCGGACTACCGGCTCTATGTGCTGCCGGACACCGTGCCGGCCAAGCCCGGCCTGGTGCGCGCGCCCGGTTTTGCCGGCGCGGGTATCGAGGTCGAGGTTTGGAACCTGCCGCCGGAAAGCTTCGGTCGATTCGTCGCCGCCGTGCCGGCACCGCTCGGCATCGGCAAGATCAGCCTCGAAGACGGCACCGCGGCGAGCGGCTTTCTGTGCGAGGCGCACGCCGTCGCCGGGGCGAAGGAGATCACCGCGCTGGGCGGCTGGCGGCGCTATGTCGCCTCATAGCACGCCGGTCAGCAGCCCGACGCCGGCCACCGCCATCACGCCGCCGGCCACCTGAGTAAGGCGCGGCGCGAGGCGGTCGCCGAACCTCCCGACGGCGAAGCCGAGCCCGATGCCCGCCAGGTGCAGCGCCGTGGTGGCCAGCATGAAGCCTGCCGCATAAAGCGCGCCGGAGACATTTTCCGGCATTTCCGCGCCGTGGGCGTGGCCGTGGAAGATGGCGAAGAAGCCGACCAGCGCCATGGCGACCCCGAGCGGCCAGTTCTTCGGGCCGGATGCCACGGCGAGCCCGAGCACCACCACCGAAAGCGCGATGCCCAGCTCGACGAACGGCACGTCGACGCCGGCCATGCCGAGCCCGCCACCGACCGCCATCAAAGCGACGAAGGCGGCCGGCACCGCCCACAGCGCGCGCCCACTCAGATGCGCCGCGAAGATGCCGACCGTCACCATGGCCAGCACATGGTCCAGCCCGCTGATGGGATGCGCAAAGCCGTGGGCGAAGCCGTGCGTGTCGCCGAGCCCGGTATGGGCATAGGCCGCCGCCGGGCTGAGCAGCAGGGCCGCGGTGAGCAGCGGGCGGGTGAGGGAGGGCTTCATCACGGGCGTGGTCTCCAGGAGCGGGCTGAAATTCAGCATATTGCGGTGCGGTGCGCGGTCAAGGCGCTCACTTGGTGCCGAAGATACGGTCGCCGGCGTCGCCGATGCCGGGCACGATATAGCCGTGGTCGTTGAGGTGGCTGTCGACCGAGGCGGCATAGACCGGCACGTCCGGGTGGGCGTCGTGGAATACGGCGAGCCCTTCGGGTGCGGCGATGAGGCAGACGAACTTGATGGACTGGCAGCCGGCCGCCTTCACCTGCGCCACCGCCGCCGCGGCGGAATTGCCGGTGGCGAGCATCGGGTCGACGACGATGGCGGTGCGCTCGGAGATATCGCGCGGCAATTTCAGATAATATTCAACCGCTTCCAGCGACACCGGATCCCGATACAGCCCGATGTGGCCGACCCGCGCCGCCGGCAATATTTCCAGCATGCCTTCCAATATGCCGCCGCCGGCGCGTAGAACCGAGACCAGGCACAGCTTCTTGCCGGCCACCACGGGGGCCATCATACGGGTGAGCGGGGTTTCGATCTCGATCATCTCCAGCTTCATGTCCCGCGTCACCTCATAGGCGAGCAGCATGCTGATCTCGCGCAGCAGCAGGCGGAATTCGTTGGCCGCGGTCTTGGTGCGGCGCATCAGGGTAAGCTTGTGCTGGATCATCGGGTGGTCGACCACGACGGTCGGGCCGGGGTCGAGCGGTTGTGCAGTGAGTGCGGCGGTGTGACCGGACATGGACGGTGAGCTCACGATTTGGCGGGTGAGTCCGGCATGCAGGCCGCATGCCGTCGCGGCCAGCCTAGCCTGATCCGCGGCGGGCCGAAATCGCCGCCATCTGCCACTTGCGGCGTGCCTCTTGCGGCCGGTGCCAAATCGCGCTTTGCTCCGGTGCTTCCAAGTCGTCGGCGACCCCTGCCGGCCAGGAGCGCATTCATGTCCGTCAATGCCGGCCCCGGCACTAAGCCCCGCAGCCATATCGTCCTCACCTCGCACGGCGCCTCCACCGGCGTCGCCGGTCTGGCGCCGGCGCTGAACTGGGGCGCGCCCAGCGCCACCGAGCGCGGCCCGGTGGTCGCCACCTTGACTGATCCGCGGCGGCGCAACGCCATCGGCACCCATGCCGGCGGCTATTCGGTCTATCGGGCGCTGGCCATCGCCGCGGGCGCGCTGCCGGCGGACTTCAAGGCCGACCTCACCAACACCGCGCCGTCCGACCGCATCGGCCCACACCCGCAATGGGGCGATGCCGCCAAGATCGTCTCGCTGGACCCGTACGGCCATCTCATCGGCGAAGCCTTCACCGACGAGATCGCCCGCGGGCTGGATGTGCGCCCGACCATTGCGGTGACCCGCGCCCATATCGACATGCCGGAAATCCGCGACGCCATCTCGGCCGGGCGGCTGAAGATCGACGGCGACATCATCGGCCCCAAGGGCGATGTGCGCGTCACCAAGGCGGCGATCGATCCGGTGTGGTATCTGCCCGGCATCGCCGCCCGCTTCGGCGTCACCGAGGGCCAGTTGCGGCGCGACCTGTTCGAATACACCGGCGGCATGTTCCCGGAACTGGTCACCCGCGGCGATCTCAAGGTGTTCCTGCCCCCCATTGGCGGCATGACGCTCTATATGTTCGGCGACGTCGCCAAGATCGGCGACGGCGTCACCCCGCTGGCCTGCCGGGTGCACGACGAATGCAACGGCTCGGACGTGTTTTCCTCCGACATCTGCACCTGCCGGCCCTATCTCGCCCACGGCATCGAGATGTGCGTGGAGATGGCGCAGAGGGGCGGCACCGGGCTGGTGGTCTATAACCGCAAGGAAGGCCGCGCGCTGGGCGAGGTCACCAAGTTCCTGGTGTACAACGCCCGCAAGCGGCAGGAGGGCGGCGACCGGCCGGACGCCTATTTCAAGCGCACCGAATGCGTCGCCGGCGTGCAGGACATGCGCTTCCAGGAACTGATGCCGGACGTGTTCCACTGGCTCGGCATCACCCGCATCGACCGTTTCGCCTCGATGAGCGACATGAAGTTCAACGCGCTGGAGCGCGCCGGCATCGCGGTGCTGGAGCGCGTGCCGATTCCCGAGGCGCTGATCCCGGACGATGCGCGGGTGGAGATGGAGGCCAAGGTGGCGGCCGGCTATTTCTCCGGCGGCGCCTTCGCCAGCGTCTATGACGCGACGCAGGGGCGGGGGTTGAAGGAATAAGGGCGGCTTGAAAAGTCTTAGTGTCCGTTTGGAACGTCAGAAGCGACCTGCACCAGCGCTGTGCGTCCTTCGAGGCCCGAGCTGCGCTCGGGCACCTCAGGATGACGTAACTTGTTGTTTTGTAAAAACATTCGTCATGCTGAGGCGCCGGCCACAGGCCGGCCTCGAAGCACGCACCCGGCTACCGCACGCTTCGATCGGACTTTCCAAATGGTCTCTCATAGGTCGTCATCCCGGACGGCCGCAGGCCGAGCCGGGATCAGCCGGGCGTTTAGCTCGGGAACCGATCCCGGCTCTGCGGCTACGGCGGAGCCTGTCCTCGGGTTTGCCAAAGGCAAGACCCGTGGGGCCGGGATGACGGTGCGTGAGGCCGGTTTTCAAATAGTCAGGTAAAGAGCCGCAATGACCCCGCCCGAACTGCTCGCGCTTCGCTCCCCCGCCGCCGTGCGCGCCCGTGCCCACCAGATTCTCGACTTCGTGCTGGCGGGCGGCTCGCCGCATTTCACCGTGGACGAGGCGGCGCTCGACGGTGTCGCCGACTATGTGGTGGAGACCACGCGGCGGGCCTATCCGACGCTCGATGTGCCCTATCACAGCCGCTGGCGGCATTTCGCGGCCGGGGGGGTGGACCGCTGGGCCGCGCTGGCGGAGCAGCTGCCGGCGGACCCGCTGGCGCGCGCCCGCACCATGGTCGACCTCACGGTCGTCAGCGTGCTGCTGGATGCCGGGGCGGGCGACGCCTGGCGCTATGCCGAGGCCGGCGGCGCGCCGCCGCTCGGCCGTTCCGAAGGGCTGGCGATTGCCAGCTTTCGCATGTTCGAGGCCGGCGGCTTCTCCTCCGATGCCGCCGAGCCGCTGCGGGCCGACGCGGCGGCGCTGCTGGCGCTCGATGCGGGGGCGCTGGAGCGCTTCTTCCAGGTGCGCGGAGACAATCCGCTGGTCGGCGTCGAAGGCCGCGTCGCCTTGATGAACCGGCTGGGCGCCGCGCTTGCCGCCCAGCCCGAGCTGTTCGGCGCCGGCCCGGCCCGGCCCGGCGGTCTGGTCGACGCCCTGCACGCGCACGCCCCGCTCGGCCGGCTGCCGGCGGCCGATATCCTGACCGCGCTGCTGGACGGGCTGGCGCCGATCTGGCCGTCCGGGCTGGTGGTGGACGGGCTCGCGCTCGGCGATGTCGGCCGGCACCGCGCCATCGTCCGGCCGGACCGCTCGCACGGGCTGGTGCCGTTCCACAAGCTGTCGCAATGGCTGACCTATTCGCTGATCGAGCCGTTCGAGGCGGCGGGCTTCGCCGTCACCGGGCTGGACGAGCTGACCGCGCTGCCGGAATACCGCAATGGCGGGCTGCTGATCGACCTCGGCCTGATCCGCCCGCGCGTCCCGCTGGAGCCGGGGGTGCGGCACGGTGTCGATTCCGAGCTGGTGGTGGA
>JBGGNI010000165.1:0-4466 GCA_041287585.1 Xanthobacteraceae bacterium | reverse complement strand
GCTGCCGATGATGATGATCTCGCTCATCAGCCGCATGTTCGATCCCGGCATCGCCGCCATCGCCTCGCTGATGATCTTCTTCTCGCTGTTCATGGTGCTGCTGCTGGAGCGCCTCGCCGGCCTGAGACGCGCCATGAGCTTTTAGAAACCTGCTTCTAGAAACCCGCTTCTACCCGCATCGCCTTTCCACTCAATCGCTGCGCGCGGCTCAAACCGGAGCGCGAACCCCGGAGCTTTGCCATGACGACAACCACATCGAAGGTGCTTTCCCGCCGCCGCCTGCTGAAGGCGGGCGCGGCCACCGCAGCCGGCCTCGCCGCGCCCAGCTTCTTCGTCCGCAACGCCTGGGCCGCCGGCAAGACCATGCAGATCGGCATCTTGGGCGGCGTGCAGGGTGAGTTCATCCGCAAGCAGGTGCTGCCAGCCTTCGAGAAGGAGTTCGACTGCAAGGTCGATGCCCAGCAGGGCTCGACGCTCGGCCAGATCGGCCTGCTGCGCGCCGGCAAGGACGCGCCGAAATTTACCGTGATGTTCGTCGACGATCTCGGCGTCGAGATCGCCAAGCGCGAAGGGCTGATCGACCCGTTGCCCAAGGACAAGATGCCCAATCTGGCCAAGGTCTATCCGCGCTTCATCTATAATGACGGCTACGGCGTCGCGCTCGCCATCTCGTCCGCCGGCCTGTTCTACAATCCGCAGGCCACCAAGCCGCTGGAGAGCTATGCCGAGCTGTGGGATCCGCGCTTCGCCCGCAAGTTCTCCATGGTCGGCACCAAGACCACGCCGAGCGTGTTCACCGTCATCATCGCGGCCGCTCTCGCGACCGGCAAGCCGTACAAGGAGGCGCAGTATCTTGCCGAGCAGGCATGGCCGAAGCTGAAGGAGTTGAAGCCGAATGTGCTGAACCTCTACAGCACCGACGACGCACCCCTGCTGGTCGCGCAAGGCCAGGGCGCCCTTGGCGGGCCGGAATACTCCAAATATGTCTATCCCTACAAGCTGAAGGGCGCGAGCATCGACATGTGCTTCCCCAAGGAGGGCGCCTTCGCCGGCGTGAACTGCCAGATTCTGGTGAAGAATGCCCCGAATGCCGACCTCGGCGCCGCCTTCATGAACCGCATGCTCGATCCTGCCATCCAGCAGGGCCTTGCCGAGACCGCGCTGGCCGCACCGGCCATCAGCGGCTTGAGCTTCAAGCCGGAGATTGCCGGCCTGCTCGCTTACCCTGAGAGCAAGATGGATGAGCTCGGCCTGTTCAGCCCGGATTGGGCCTATGTGAACTCGGTCCGTTCCAGCTGGATCGAAAACCTCAACCAGATCTTCACGGCCTGACGGCGATGGCAAACCCGCTTCCCGAACTGGCGATCCGCGCGGCCGACATAGCGGTGGACGACGTGCAGAAGGACTATGGCGGCCACCGCGCCGTGCACGGTGTCAGCTTCAACATCGAGCCGGGGCATGTGCTGTCCCTGCTCGGCCCTTCGGGCTGCGGCAAGACCACGATCATGCGGATGATTGCGGGCCTCATCGATCCCAGCGCCGGCGATATCCGTATCGCCGGCCGCTCGGTCACCCACACCCCGGTGCATCGCCGCAACATCGGCATGCTGTTCCAGAACTACGCGCTGTTCCCCCATCTGACGGTCGCCCGCAACCTCGCCTTCGGGCTGGAAATGCGGAAGGTGCCCAAGGATGAGATCGGCCGCCGCGTGGCAGCGACGCTTGCCACCGTCAGGCTGTCTTCGTTTGCGGAACGTTTGCCGCACCAGCTTTCCGGCGGACAGCAGCAGCGCGTCGGCCTTGCCCGCGCGCTGATCGTCGAACCGTCCGTGCTGCTGCTGGACGAGCCGTTCGGGGCGCTCGACAAGAAGCTGCGCGAGAACATGCAGATCGAGATGCGCCAGCTGCAGCAGCGGCTCGGTATCACCACCCTGATGGTGACGCACGACCAGGACGAGGCTCTGACGCTCTCCGATCGTGTGGCGGTGATGAACAATGGCCGCATCGAGCAGGTCGGCACGCCGCGCGAAGTCTATGAGCACCCGGCAACCCGGTTCGTCGCCAGCTTCATCGGCACCTCCAACTTCTTCCACGGCGGCGTTACCCGTCGCGAGGCCGGCGGCTATCTGGTCACGACCGTCGACGGCTTCACCCTCGCGCTCGACGGCCCGCCGCCGGCGGGCGGTCAGGTCACCATCGCGTTGCGCCCGGAATCGGTGCGGATCGCGCCCGCCAATGGCGAGGTCGGGCCGAACGCGGCGCGGATGACCGTGGAGCAGGTGGTCTATCACGGCATGAGCACGCATTATTACCTGCAGCGCCCCGGCCAGGACCCGCTGATCGCGGTTCGCCAGAACGATGTCGTCGACACCGCGGCTCCCGATATCGGGCCGGGGACCGAAGTCCTGGCAAGCTGGCAGGCCGACCGCAACCGGCTGGTGCGCGAGGACGCGGCGTGAGCACCGCCTCGCTGCGCCCGAATTATCGCGCCGTCATCGGCATGATCACGCCCTCGGCCAATCTGGTGGTCGAGCGCGTGACCTGGGCCATTCTCGCCGACTTCCCGGAGGTCTCCGGGCATTTCTCCCGCACGCCGGTGTTCGGCGCCAAGGACCTGTTTCCCGACGATTACGACTGGGACGGCATGCTGTCGGCCGCCCGGTTGCTGGCGCAGGCGCGACCCGACGTGATCGTGTGGAACGGCAGCAAGGGCGCGACGCTGGGCTTTGCCACCGACCGCGAATTCTGTCGCCGGGTCACCGAGGAAACCGGAGTTCCCGCCACCACCTCGTCGCTGGCGTTGGAGGCCGCGCTCGGCAGGCTCGGCGGCCGGCGCGTCGCCGTGGTCACCCCGTATACGACCGACTACCAGAACAAGCTGATCGAGGGGCTGGAGCGCGAGGGACTGGACGTCGTCGCGCAGGCGCACGCCGGCATCGGCGACAATCTCGACTTCGCCGCGGTGTCCGACGCCGCGATCGCCGGCATGATCGACGATGTCGCCGCCGCGAAGCCCGACGCCATCCTCACCTGGTGCACCAACTTTCCCGCCGCCTACGGCGTCGATGCCTTGGAGCGCGAACACGACATCCCGATTCTGGATTCCGTCACGCTGGCCGTCTGGCACGGGTTGCACATGGTCGATCGCGCGGATGGGCGCGGGCGGCGTTGGGGGCGGCTGTTCGACGAGCGCGCAAAATAAGCGAGCATCGCCTGCGTGCGGTCCATCTTGGAAAATCGACCGGCGGCGTGCTAGAGCGCACGAAAGTCGAGTACCATGGGCGACGCATCAGCATAGAGGTAAGCTTTGATGGCTTCCGACGTCGAGGCCAAGAGCGAGTCGCTCAATGAGAGCGAGTTCCGAAACATCGGCTTCCGCATCCGGGTCGAGCGCCGCACGCGCAAAATGCGGCTGAAGGATCTCGCGGAAACCGCCGGCTGTTCGGAAAGCCTGCTCTCGCGCGTCGAAAACGGCCTGGCTTCGCCCTCGCTCACCACGCTGCACCGGCTGTGCCGGGCGCTCGGCATCTCGGTGACCGCGCTGCTCAACGCCGGCTCGTCCGAATCCGTCGTCATCTACCGCAACGGCAAACGCCCGGAATACACCGGCGGCGGCTTCGTGGAAGGTGACGGCAGCATGGCGGAGAGCCTGGTTCCCTATGCGCCGGAACGCCTTCTGGAAGCGCACATCATGCATGTGCCGGCCAAGGGAAACTGGTGCGGGCCGTATCGGCATGCCGGCGAGGAGGTGGGCTACGTGCTCGAAGGCGCGCTGGAGCTCAAGGTGAACGGCATGGTCGAGACCATCGAAGTGGGCGACAGCTTTTTCTTCGACTCCGAGCTTGAGCATTTCTACCGGGCGGCCGGCGACGTTCCGTGCCGCATCATCTGGGTCAACACGCCGGTGACGTTCTAGCCGCTGATCGAAATTTGGGCGCCCGGCCCGGCGTTATGCAAGTCACTTGCATGAAATTGAACCGCCTGGTTCCGCCGGCCCAACCGATCCGCAGGTGAGCCGCCGCCATCACGTTCGCGACGGCCGTCCGACGCCTTCATGGGTCCGACCTGCAGGCCCGGCGTGCCGCGAAGGCGGAAGCTGACCAGATAAACCGTAATCTTGAGTAATTTCAGATCTTAAGCGGACGACCTCCGGGTGCGCTCCCGTGCCGTGCCCTGCCGGCGCGCCGTCGAGTGGCGGTGGCGGTCATCGCCTGCCGCAGCCGCGGAGCGATGTGCGGCACGGGTGCCTCGGCCAAGTGGCAAATATCTCTGGCGTGCCTGCTTTTTGCGCTCGACACCCACTGATTTGCAATCTAGTTTTTCTCCATTCAAGTGACTTGCATGGAGTTTAAGAACTCGATGGATACCGTTGGTGTCGATACAGGCGGTACGTTCTGTGATCTCGTGATCATAGACGCGCACGGTCAACCGACCGTTCACAAGTCACCCTCCACGCCCCACGACAA
>JBGGNI010000164.1:0-10292 GCA_041287585.1 Xanthobacteraceae bacterium | reverse complement strand
TCGCTGGTGAGCCGCGAGGTCATCGCCGACTCCATCGAATTGATGGGCCGCGCACATCTGTTCGACGCCCTGGTGTGCATCGTCGGCTGCGACAAGACCGTGCCGGCGGCGCTGATGGCGATTGCGCGGCTCAACGTGCCGAGCGTGGTGCTCTATAGCGGCTCGATGATGCCCGGACGCTGGCGCGGCAAGGACGTCACCATCCAGGATCTCTGGGAAGGGCTGGGCGAACGCGCCGTCGGCCGGATGGACGCGGCGGAGGTGGAGGAACTTGCCAGGGTCGCGTGTCCGGGTGCGGGCACCTGTGCCGCGCAATACACCGCCAATACCATGGCCGCCATCGTCGACTTCCTTGGTCTCGCCCCCTTCGGCGTCGGCGACATACCCGCGGTCGCGGCGGAGAAGAAGCCGGCTGCCGAAGCGATCGGCGAACTCGCCATGAGCATTCACCGCGCCGATCGCCGCCCGCTCGATCTGATCACCGCGGATTCGCTGCACAACGCCATTGTCTCGGTCGCGGCCATGGGCGGCTCCACCAACGCCGTGCTGCACCTGCTCGCCATCGCGCGTGAGGCCGGACTGGAACTGGATCTGGAGCGGTTTGACGAAGTGTGCCGCGCCGTGCCGATCATCGCCAACCTCAAGCCGAGCGGCGCCTATGTCGCCGCGGATCTCTGGCGGGCCGGCGGCACCGCGCTGGTTGCGCGCGAACTGCACGAAGCCGGGCTGCTCCGGGCCGATGCGCTGCTGGTCGACGGCCGCACCATGGGCGAAGCTGCGGCGCAGGCGACAGAAGCCGATGCACAGGATGTCGTCCGTCCGGTCGCGCGGCCGGTCAAGGGGCCGGGGGCTCTCGCGGTGCTGCGGGGAAACCTGGCGCCGGAGGGCTGCGTGCTCAAGCTCGGCGGACGCAAAGGGGTGCTTCATCGCGGCCCGGCTCGGGTGTTCGATTGCGAGGAAGACTGTTTCGACGCCATCAACAGCGGCGCCATCCGAAGCGGCGACGTCATCGTGGTGCGGTATGAAGGCCCGGCCGGCGGACCCGGAATGCGCGAAATGCTCACGGTCACCGGCGCGCTGGTAGGCTGCGGTCTCGGCGGAAAGGTCGCGCTGATTACCGATGGCCGTTTCAGCGGCGTCTCCCACGGCCTCGTCATCGGACATGTCGCGCCGGAGGCGTTCCGTGGCGGGCCGATCGCGCTGGTCGAAGAGGGTGATGCCATCTCCATCGACGGCGACGGCCGGCGCCTCGTTCTGCACGTCGAAGAGGTCGAGCTGGCGCGCCGCAAGGCCGCATGGGTGCCGCCGCACAAGCCCATCGAGCCTGGGGTGTTGCGGAAGTATTCGGCGATGGTCGGGTCGGCCTCGCAAGGCGCAACGACGATGATCTGAGCGGCTGGCCGCCGGTGGCTGGGTTTCAGCTTCACCGGCACGCGCCGGATTATTCTTGATATTACTATCACACCGGGTGAACCCCATGAAAACAGTAAAGGCCGCGATCCTCGGCACGGGCAATATCGGGACGGATCTTCTGATCAAGATCCTTCGCGGGCGCGGCGTGCTGGAGGCCGGCGCGTTCGTCGGCATCGATCCGGCGTCCGACGGCCTGGCGCGGGCAAAGCGGCTCGGCGTGGCGACCACGGCCGAGGGGCTCGATGGCCTGCGCTGCCTGCCGGTCTATGCCGATATCGATATCGTGTTCGACGCCACATCGGCCGGTTCGCACCAACGCCACGCCGAGGCGCTGAAGCAGGACGGCAAGACCGTGATCGACCTGACGCCCGCCGCCATCGGCCCGTTCGTCGTCCCGTCCGTCAATATGGACGCCCATCTCGAGCAGCCAAACCTCAATATGGTAACCTGCGGCGGCCAGGCGACCATTCCCATTGTCGCCGCGATGCGGAGCGTGGCCCCGGTCGCCTATGCCGAGATCGTCGCCTCGATTGCGTCGAAATCGGCGGGACCGGGCACGAGAGCCAATATTGACGAGTTCACCCACACCACCTCCAGCGCCATCGAGTCGGTCGGCGGGGCGTCCCGCGGCAAGGCGATCATCGTGCTCAATCCGGCCGAACCGCCGCTCATCATGCGCGATACCATCTATGGCCTGCTGGACAGCGACGACGAGGCGGCGGTGCGAAGCGCCATCCTGAGCAAAATCGCCGAAGTGCAGACCTATGTTCCGGGCTACCGGTTGAAGCAGGACATTCAATTCGAGCGCAGCTCGCACAACCGCCGCTTCGGCATGCCCGACATCGAGGAGCCGGAAAACGGCCTGAAGGTCTCGGTGTTCCTGGAGATCGAGGGGGCCGGTCACTATCTGCCGCCCTATGCCGGAAACCTCGACATCATGACCTCCGCCGCGCTGAAGACAGCCGAGCGGCTGGTCGAATTTCGCCGCTGTGGAGTGCAGTGATGAGCCGGCTTTATATTCAGGACGTCACGCTGCGGGACGGCATGCATGCCGTCCGGCACCAATATTCGCTGGACCAGGTCCGCACCATAGCGGCGGCGCTCGACGCCGCCGGCGTCGATTCCATCGAGGTCGCCCATGGCGACGGCCTCGCCGGTTCGAGCTTCAATTACGGCTTCGGGCGGCATACCGACCGGGACTGGATCGCCGCGGTGGCGGCCTGCCTCACGCGGGCCAGCCTGGCGACGCTGGTGATACCCGGCATCGCCACCAAGGAGGATTTGAAGGAGGCGTTCGCGCTCGGCGTCACCTCGGTGCGCATCGCCACCCATTGCACCGAAGCCGACACCGCCGCCCAGCACATCGGCTTTGCCCGAGAGATCGGCATGGATGTCGCCGCCTTCCTGATGATGGCGCACATGAACACGCCGGAAGGGTTGGCCGAACAGGCCGCGCTGATGGAATCCTACGGCGCTCACTGCGTCTATGTCACGGATTCCTCCGGCGCCCTGACCATGAAGACGGCGCGCGAGCGGGTGGATGCGCTGCGGCAGCAGCTCGATGCAGCGACCCAGGTCGGCTTCCATGCCCATCACAATTTGTCGCTCGGCGTTGCCAACTCGGTGGTCGCGGTCGAGGCGGGCGCCGTGCGAATCGATGCCTCGCTGGCCGGAATGGGCGCCGGCGCCGGCAATGCGCCGCTGGAAGTGTTCGTTGCGGTGGCCGACCGGTTGGGGTTCGACCATGGTTGCGACCTGTTCGCGCTGATGGACGCGGCAGACAATCTGGTGCGCCCGTTGCAGGATCGCCCGGTGCGGGTCGACCGCGAGACGCTGACCCTCGGCTATGCCGGCGTCTACTCGTCGTTTCTGCGCCACGCCGAGAAGGCTGCGGCTTTGTACGGCATCGACCCGCGCTCGATCCTGGTGGAGCTGGGCCGGCGCAATATGGTCGGCGGCCAGGAAGACATGATCGTCGATGTCGCCCTCGATATCGGCAAGCGGCAGCGCGCGTCGGCGCCGGTCTAGAACCTCGAACGCAGGCGAGGACCATCGCGATGGGAGAGAAGGTTGCCGTCGTAACCGGTGCCGGCTCGGGAATCGGCCGGGCGGTAGCGCTCGGCCTGGTGGCCGCGGGCTATCGGGTGGCGCTGGCGGGCCGCACCAAGGCCCGGCTCGACAGCACGGCCGCGCAGGCGGCGGGCGGCGCGACGCTCGTCGTGCCGACGGACGTGACGCGGCCGGACCAGGTGACCGCGCTTTTCGCCGAGACGGCGGCGCACTGGGGTCGCATCGACCTGCTGTTCAACAATGCCGGCACCTTCGACGGCGGCGCGCCGATCGATGCGGTGGACTATGAGGCGTGGAAGCACGCGATCGACGTCAACCTCCACGGCGCCTTCCTGTGCGCCCGTGAGGCGTTCCGCTGGATGAAGGCGCAGAGCCCGATGGGCGGGCGCATCATCAATAACGGCTCAGTATCCGCGCAAGCGCCGCGCCCGAACGCGGTGGCCTATACCGCGGCCAAGCATGCCGTGAGCGGGCTCACCAAGTCGGTATCGCTGGAGGGCCGGGCCTGGAACATCGCCTGCGGGCAGATCGATATCGGCAATGCCGCAACCGACATGACCCAGCAGATCGGCGCCGGCATGCTGCAGGCGGACGGGAGCCTTCTGGCGGAACCGCGCATGGATACGGCGCATGTGGTGCGCACCGTGCTGCTAATGGCCGAGTTGCCGCTCGACGCCAATATTCAGAGCGTCACGGTTATGGCGACCGCCATGCCGCTGATCGGCCGCGGTTGAGCGTTCAGCCCGCCAGCCGCTGGCTCATCGCGTGGCGGACGTCGAGATAGATCTTCTTCGAATGCTGGATGTGATCGACCACCAGCCGTTTCAGCGTCGGCCGGTCACCGCGGCGCAGCGCCTCGATCATCGCCCAGTGTTCGCTGCGCAGGGTCTCCAGCAGGCTCACCTCGACCAGCGGGTAGAGACGCATGGCGCGCGACAGGAACGCATAGCGCTGGATGGCTTCGGCGAGATGGGCGTTGCCGCAGGCGCCGAACAGCAGATCGTGGAAATGCTCATTGGCCTTGTCGATGGCGCGCGGCTCGCGCAGGCGCACCGCCTCGTCGTGCTCGCGCTGCGCGGCTTCCAGCGCGTCGATCAACTGGGCCGCCGCCGGCAGTTCCATGCGCTCGGCGGCCCGGCTCTGCAGAACGGCGCGGATTTCCGAGATTTCCTCGACCTCGCGCGCGTCGAAGTCGCGGACCATGGCGCCGCGGTTCGGCACCTTCACCACGATGCCGATGCGCTCCAGCTCCGCCAGGGCGTTGCGGATGACGTGCCGCTTCACGTCGAAGCGGCGCATCAGATCGTCTTCGACCAGACGCTCCCGCGGCTTGAGGGCACCGAAATGAATGTCGAACTCCAGGTCGCGCACGACCTCGTCCACGCTGCGCTCCGGCTTGCGGTGCGGGTCGGCCTTCGTCTTCATCGATACCGTTTCGGTTGTCCTGTCGGGTCGCAGTTTGTCATAGCGCCCCGATAAAAACAATTGCCGAGAATATTATCAATAATATCATTGACAACTCGACCGCACTCTTCCATCGTGGGGAAAATCGCCAATCGCGCCGTGCCTTCGTGGCCGGCGACGGCAAAAAATCAATCCAGGGGAGGATCCGATGCAGAAAGCGGTCTTGAGAGCCGTGGCTCTAATGGTGGGCGTTCTGGTGATCGCCAGTGCCGCGCGGGCGCAACCGATCGAGCTGACCTTGTGGAGCCACTGGGCGGCGGAGAAACCCAAGCGCGCTTTTGTCGAACAGGTGATCGCCGAATATGAGGCGAGCCACCGCGACGTGAAGATCAAAGCGACCTGGTACGAGAAGAATGCGCTCTACGCTGCCTTAAAAACGGCGCTGCGCGCCGGCCAGGCTCCGGACATCTTCTATGCCGAGCCCGATCAGGTCGAGTATATCGACAATGGCTTCCTGCTCGATCTGTCCGCCCTCAATTGGGATGGCGTCGAGCCCTGGGCCAAGCAGGCCTGGATGTTCGGCGGCAAGCCCTATGGTTTGCCGCTCGAAGCGTGGACCGTGGAGCTGTTCTACAACACCAAGACGATGGCGAACCTCGGTGTCAGCGTACCCGACACTCTGCAGTTTTCGCCGGACGGCTTCTACGACCTCGTCGTCAAGTCGCGGGCAGCCGGCATCACCCCGATGGCGCTCGGCGCCGGCGACCGGCCGTTTCCCGGCGCCCATCTGAGCCACGAAGCCTTGCTGAAGCGGCTTGGCATCGCCGACTATGGCAAGCTGCTCAAGGGAACGCTGCCCTGGACCGACCCGCGGGTGGTCGACACGTTGAAATGGGTGCGCGGCCTGGTCGATGCCGGCCTGCTGCCGCCGACCTTTTCGACCATGAAGCTGGCCGAAGCGCATGTCTATTTCTACTCCAAGCCCGGCGCGCTGATGTTCCTGAACGGCAGCTGGTACACCTCGCGCGCCTTCAACACTCCCGACCAGGGCGGCCAGCCGGCGGACTTCCCGCTCGGCATCATGAAATTCCCCGCCGTGCCCGGCGCGGTGTGCAACGAATGCCGTTCCATTGCCATCGGCGGCAGCTATGTCGCCAACGCCGATACCAAGCATGCGGCGCAGGTGATCGATTTCTTCAACGCCTTCACCGCGCCGGGCGTCGGCAATCGCTGGCTGGAAACGGTCAAGGTGCAGACCGGAATCAAGAGCAACCCCGCGACGATAGCCGACCCGCGCGCTGCCCAGTTCTTCGAAATGCTTGCCAGGACCAATGCGGGCGCAAAATACCAGTTCGGCATCCCCGGCCAGGTCATGGCCGGACGGGCGAAGGAAGTGTTCACGCAGGTGATCAACAGCGCCCTGCCCGGCGGCAATATCAGCGTCGAAGACGCCGTCAAATCCATGTCCCAGGCCTATTGACCCAGCCATGTCCGTCGCGGCGCGGGCTGCGGCGGACGACGGTTGCGCCGGAAGGGAAGCCATCAATGAAATCGACCACGGCCGACAGCGGCCTGCGCAGGCCTTGGGGCGCAATCGTCGCCTTTCTGCTCCCCGCCCTCGTCTTCTATGTCACGCTCACCGCCTATCCCGCACTGCGGACGGCCTGGAACAGCTTCCACACGGTATTGCCGCGACGCGAACTCTTCGTTGGCATCGACAATTATGTCGCACTGGCCGGCGACGCCATCTTCTGGCGGGCGGTGCAGAACACCTTCGTCTGGTCGGCGGCATCTCCCGTTCTTGAAGTCGGCATCGCACTTCTGCTGGCGCTCGCCCTTTATGCCAAAGTACCCGGCGCCCGCTTCTTCCGCATCGCCTGGTTCACTCCGGTGCTGATGTCCTACATCGTCGTCGGCATATTGTGGATGTGGATCTACAATTACGAATGGGGCCCGATCAACATCGTGCTCCGGGCCGTCGGCCTGGGCGTTCTCGCCCGGCCCTGGCTAGGCGACCCCGCCACCGCTCTCGCCTCGCTGATCTTCGTCACCAGCTGGATGTGGGTGGGGTTCAATATGGTGGTACTGCTTGCCGCGCTGCATTCGCTGCCGTCGGAGGTGCTGGAGGCGGCCGAACTCGATAATTGCGGCTGGCGGCACAAGCTCGTCTTCGTCATCCTGCCGCTTATCCGCGGAACATTGCTGAATCTTGTCATTCTGGCCTTTGTCGGCAAGATGAAGATCTTCGACCTGGTATGGATCACCACCAAGGGCAACCCGCTCTGGTCCACCGAGACGGTATCTACCTATGTCTATAAGCGGGCATTCGAATGGTCGACCTTCGACCTCGGCTACGCCTCGACCATCGCCGTCGTGTGGTTCGTCATCGTGCTGGCGGCGGTTCTCGGCCTGACACGGCTGTTCCGCGTCCGCGACAAGCTCGAATATTGAGATCGTCATGCTGAAGCGTTCGCTCATTGTGTTCGTGTTGTGCGGCTACACGCTGTTTGCCGCCGGGCCTTTCGTCTGGGCCGCCCTGCTGTCGTTCCGCACAACCTCGGAAATTCAGCTCGACCATTACGCGTTGCCCAGCCCCTTCCATTGGGAGAAGTATCCCGATGCGTGGTTCAACTCCAATTACGGCACCTATTTCCTCAATTCGCTGGAAGTGGTGCTGGCCGCCGTATTCATTCTGACCTTCGTCGGCGCCATGGCCGCGCATTGCCTGGCCCGCTACAAATTTCGCTGGAACCGGGCGATCTATTTCGTGCTGTTCTCGACCATCATCTTCCCGCCGCAGATCACCATCATCTCGCTGTTCCAAGTTCTGGTGAATTACGGCCTGTACAATTCGAAGGTCGGCCTTGTCCTGGTCTATGTCGCGATCCAACTGCCGCTGACCATCTACATTCTCGAAGGCTTCTTCGCCCGTATTCCGGCCGACCTTTTCGAGGCGGCGCGGATGGATGGCTTTTCGGACTGGATGATCTTCTGGAAGATCGCATTTCCGATCGCCCTGCCGGCGGTTTCCACCACCATCATCCTGAACTTCATCCTGCTGTGGAACGAGTTTCTGTTCGCGGTGGTGCTGATCACCGACGAGGCCAGCCGCACCCTGCCGCTCGGCATTCAGCGCTTCATCGGCGACACCCAGGAAGACATCGGGATGATCGCCACCGGGCTGATGATTGCGATGATACCGGTCATCGTCGTCTACGGGTTCTTCTCGGAAAAACTTATCCAGGGAATGACCGCCGGCGCGGTCAAGTAAGGATTACAGTTCGTGGCTATCGTAAAACTGGATAAATTGACCAAACTTTATTCAAGCGGCCACCCGCCCGCCGCCGACAATGTGTCGCTGACCATTCAGGACGGCGAGTTCATGGTGCTGCTCGGCCCCTCCGGCTGCGGCAAGACCACCACCTTGCGGATGATCGCCGGCCTGGAGTCGATCTCCGGCGGAGAGCTCTCCATCGACGGGCAGAAGGTCAACGACAAGCCGGCGAAGGATCGCGACATCGCGATGGTCTTCCAGTCCTATGCGCTGTACCCGCATATGAGCGTGAAGGACAATCTGGCGTTCGGCCTGCGTCGGCGCAAGGTACCGCGCGAGGAGATCGAGCGGCGCGTGGGCGAAGCCTGCCGGGTGCTCGGGCTGGTGCCCTATCTCGCGCGCAAGCCGCATGCCTTGTCCGGCGGCCAACGCCAGCGCGTCGCGCTGGGGCGTGCCATCGTTCGCGAGCCCAAGGTGTTTCTGTTCGACGAACCGCTGTCGAATCTCGACGCTGCGCTGCGCGTTTCCACCCGAACCGAGATCGCCGCGCTGCATCGCCGCCTCGGCGCGACGATGATCTACGTCACGCACGACCAGGTCGAAGCGATGACGCTGGGCACCCGCATCTGCATCATGAGCGGCGGACGTGTCATGCAGGTCGGCCCGCCGCTGGAGGTCTATCAGCGGCCGGTCAACACCTTCGTCGCCGGCTTCCTCGGCAACCCGCCGATGAACCTCATCCCGGCCCGCGTCGAAAGCGGCGGCGCCGCGCCGGTGGTGCAGATCGGCGATACCGTTCTGGCCATACCGACGGGCCGGGTCGGCACCCTGGCCGCTGGGAGCGTGGTTACCTTCGGCATCCGGCCGGAATCGCTGTCGCTCGATCCCCGTCCTGGTGCGGCGCCCGGTGCCAGGCTGAGCGGCACGGCAGAGCAGATCGAGGCGCTCGGTGCCGAGACCATTCTTACCGTGCGCATTGATGGCCAAGCCGACCGCATCGCCGACCGCGTCATCGCGCGCATCGCCGGCGATGCCGGCGGCATCGCGTTGGGCCAGCCCTGCACACTGTCGCTCGACCTGAATGAGGCTCACCTCTTCGACGGCGCCGGCATGGCCGTGAGACCGTGAGATGCCGAGACGCTCCCCCGCATTCCGACCTCGAACACGCTGCGACGCCGTCCAGCGGATGGGTTCCTGAAATGGCCAAGGGCAAAGTCTTTTACCACAGCTATGGCAATGCCGAGCTCTACGACATCATTCGAGGTGCCGCCGGCGCGGAGTTCGAACTCGCCTTCCTCGATGCCGACAATGATGACGAGCGCTGCGCCAAGCTAGCGGATTGCGACGCGGTGATCTGCGCCGCGACCCCGCTGCGCAAACTCCACCTCGACGCCGCGCCCAGGCTGAAGGTGGTCCACCATCAGGGTGTCGGCTGGCAGGACACCACCGACTGGCGCGAGATCAAGCGCCGCGATCTGCCGCTGGCCCTGACGCCGGAGGGAACCACCATCGGCGTCGCCGAGCACACCATCCTGCTGATGCTGGCGGCGTCGAAGCACCTCGCCTTCGCCGATGCGGAGTTGCGGCGCGGCCAATGGCTGGTCAACAGCCTGCGGCCGGTCTCGCGCGAGGTGTTCGGCAAGTGCGTCGGCTATATCGGCATGGGGCGGATCGCCCAGTGCGTCGCCGAACGGCTCAAGGCGTTCGGCTGCTCGGGCCTCTATCACGATCCGCTGGCGGAGCTGCCGGCGGATCAGGCCGCGGCGCTCGGGCTTCGGGCGGCCGATTTCGACGCCGTGCTGGCGCAGGCCGATATCCTGTCGCTGCACATTCCGCTGACGGCGGCCTCGCGAAACCTCATCAATGCCGGCGCGATCGGCCGCATGAAGCCGGGCGCCATTCTGGTGAACACCTCGCGCGGCGGCATCGTCGATGAGGCCGCACTGGCCGCGGCGCTGGCACGCGGCCATATCCTCTCCGCCGGAATTGACGTTTTCGAGGTGGAACCGATCCGGCCCGACAATCCCCTGATCGCGCTGCCCAATGTCGTGCTGACGCCGCACATTTCCGCCGGCACGCGGGACGCCATGCGCCAGAAGATGGACGCCCTGTTCGGCAATCTCCGGCAGTT
>JBGGNI010000163.1:0-27648 GCA_041287585.1 Xanthobacteraceae bacterium | reverse complement strand
ACCACGGTGTTGTAGGCGCGGCCGAGCCGGGTGATCGAATCCAGCAGGATGACGACATCGCGCTTGTGCTCGACCAGCCGCTTGGCCTTTTCGATCACCATCTCGGCGACCTGCACATGGCGCACTGCCGGCTCGTCGAAGGTGGAGGAGATCACCTCGCCCTTCACCGAGCGCTGCATGTCGGTGACCTCTTCCGGCCGCTCGTCGATGAGCAGCACGATGAGGTAGCACTCCGGGTGATTTGTGGTGATGGACTGCGCGATGTTCTGCAGCAGCACGGTCTTGCCGGTGCGCGGCGGGGCGACGATGAGGCCGCGCTGGCCCTTGCCGATCGGCGAGACCACGTCGATGACACGCGCGGAAAAATCCTTGCGGGTCGGGTCTTCGATCTCCAGCTTCAGCCGCTCGTCGGGATAAAGCGGGGTGAGGTTGTCGAAATTGATCTTGTGGCGGGTGTTCTCGGGGTCTTCGAAATTGATGGTGTTGACCTTGAGCAGGGCAAAATAGCGCTCGCCGTCTTTCGGGGAGCGGATCTGCCCTTCCACCGTGTCGCCGGTGCGCAGCGCGAAGCGGCGAATCTGCGAGGGGGAGACGTAGATGTCGTCCGGCCCCGGCAGATAATTGGCGTCCGGCGAGCGCAGGAAGCCGAATCCGTCGGAGAGGATCTCGACCACGCCTTCGCCGATGATGTCGGTCTCGCGGGCGGCGAGCTGCTTGAGAATGGCGAACATCAGCTCCTGCTTGCGCAGGGTGCCGGCGTTCTCCACCTCGACCTCCTCAGCGAAGGCGAGCAGTTCGGCGGGGGTTTTGGACTTGAGGTCCTGGAGCTTCATTTCCCGCATGGGAAAGGGGCCTCGGAAGTTGATCGAGCGCCACGGACGAGCCGCTGGCTGTCCGGACGCACTGAAAACGGGAAAGACGCTGGTCTGCGGGCCGGGCCGGGCAAAATGCCGGTGCCAGGTCCAGCGCCCCGTCCGATCTGAGGAATGCGGAATCGGGTTCGGAAGCGCAAGGGCCAGCTTTGCGGAAAGCACGCGCACCATAGGCACGCCGCCGATTCGGCGCAAGTCCCCTTTGCGGAGAAGCTTCGGGCGGCTGAAGAGCCTGCGGCTGCCGGAGTGAGAGCGGCTCCTCCACCCTCCGCCGTCGCCCCCGGCTTGTTGTCCGGGGGATCCACGGTTGGATTCGGCGCCCGGTCGGACCATGGATGGCCCGGACGAGCCGGGCCATGACGATCGGGTGAGGAATTTTCAGGCGACGGGGAAGACGATGCTCGAAAAGCCCATTCCCATCCGCCTTTTCAGAACGGCTTCACCACCACCAATATGACGATGCCGATCATCAACACGGTCGGTATCTCATTGGCCAGGCGGTAGAATCGGGCCGGGCGCGTGTTGCGGTCGGCGCTGAAGTCGCGCACCCAGCGGGCCTGGAACTCGTGCGCGGCGGTGAGCGCCAGCACCAGAGCGAACTTGGCGTGCAGCCAGCCCGACGCGAGCCAGCCGCCCTGCCACACCAGCACCAGCCCCGCTAGCCAGGTGACGCCCATGGCTGGGCGCATGATGGCCGCCATCAGCCGGCGCTCCATCACCTTGAAGGTCTCGGAGCTGTCGGAACCCGGCGGCGCGGCGCAGTGATAGACCATCAGCCGCGGCAGATAGAGCAGGCCGGCCATCCAAGAGATAACGGCGATGATGTGCAGCGCCTTCACCCACTCATAGAGCATCAGCCGCCTCTCAGGCGCGCCAGCATGTGCTCGACATGCGCGATCGGCGTTTCCGGCCGGATGCCGTGGCCGAGATTGAAGATGTGCGGCGCGCCGCGCAGGTCCGCCAGCACGGCGTCGATGCCCTCGTCCAGCGCTGCGCCGCCGGCCAGCAGGCGCAGCGGATCGAGATTGCCCTGCACCGCACAGCGGCCCGCCAGCGCCTCGCGCACGCCGCGGCGGTCTGCCGTCCAGTCCAGCCCCACCGCATCGGCCTGCGCCGCCGTGACCAGCTCCCTGAGGCCGCCAAGGCCCACGCCCTTGGGAAAGACGATGATGCGGGCGCCGGGCACCTGCGCCCGCACCCCGGCGGCGATGCGCGCCACCGGCGCCACGCACCAGCGGCGGAAGCTCGGCGCGTCCAGCACCCCCGCCCAGGTGTCGAAGATCTGAACGGCATCGGCGCCGGCGCGGAGCTGGCCGACCAGATAGGCGATCGAGGCTTCCACCAGCCGGCCGACCAGCGCCTCGAAGAATGCCGGGTCGCGCAGGGCGGCAAGCCGCGCCGGCGCCTGGTCCGAGGTGCCGCAGCCCGCGACCATGTAGGTCGCCACCGTCCAGGGCGCACCGCAAAAGCCGAGCAAAGCGGTGCCGGCATCAAGCTGCGCGCGCACCCGCGCCACCGTCTCGAACACCCGTTCCACACGGTTCGGATCGAGGTCGCCACGCAGCCGCGCCAAGCCGGCCGGGTCGGTCACCGGCTCCAGCCGCGGCCCTTCGCCGGCCTCGAAGCTGAGGGCGCAGCCCAGCGCGTGCGGCACGACCAATATGTCGGAGAACAGGATGGCGGCATCGAAGCCGAAGCGGCGGATCGGCTGGAGTGTGACCTCCGCCGCATCGGCCGGAGAATAGCACAGCGACAGGAAGTCGCCCGCCCGTGCTCTTAGCGCCCGGTACTCCGGCAGATAGCGCCCGGCCTGGCGCATCATCCAGACCGGCGTGCGCTCCGGCACATGGCCGGCCAGCACCTGGAGCAGTGCGCCTGGCAGCACGCCTGCCGGAGGAGATCGGGAACCGCTCACCGCTTCGGACTTCATACTTTCTTAAGTCCTTTGGTATTGAGTCTTTAGTGGTTAGGCAGAGGCATTAGACGCGTTCCCGGCTGCCGGCAACTCATCCCCCGAACAGGCCCGGTTTCCGGCGCGAGGGCGGGGCGTAAAAGTCGCGTGCGTGCCGTTGGTTGGCGCGTGTGTTCCCCTTTGTCCGCGCTATTCACAGCAACGGTATCGGAAGGCTCCACAGGCTCTGCGCTGTGGACGCAAATCGCGGTTGTCCCCAGGCGCCCCTTGCCAGAGCGGTAAAGCCGTGGCTTTTTCGACAGTCATACACAGGGCTGTGGATAGACGGCCGTCCCGCACGAACGAGGCGTCGCGCCCTTGGAGAATTATTTCCATCTCCATCTCGTCTCGGATTCCACCGGCGAGACGCTGATCAGCGTCGGGCGGGCGGCGGCGGCGCAATACAGCAACGCCAAGCCGATCGAGCATATTTATCCGCTGGTGCGCTCGCACAAGCAGCTCGACAAGGCCATTGTCGAGATCGACGCCCATCCCGGCATCGTGCTCTACACCCTGACCGATCTCGAACTGCGCACCCGGCTCAAATCCTATTGCGAGCAGAACAGCATGCCAGTGCTCTCGGTGCTGGCGCCGGTGGTGCGGCTGTTCCAGGCCTATCTCGGCGGCGTGCCGACGCCGCGGGTCGGCGGCCAGCACCAGCTCGACGGCGAATATTTCCGCCGCATCGACGCCATGAACTTCACCGTGATGCACGATGACGGCCAGCATGTCGAAGGCCTGGTCGATGCCGACGTGGTGCTGCTCGGCATTTCGCGTTCCTCCAAGACACCGACCAGCATCTATCTGGCCAATCGCGGCATCAAGACCGCCAACATCCCGCTGGTTCCCAATATCCCCGTTCCGCCGGGGCTCGGCGAGCTGAAGAAGCCGTTGATCGTCGGGCTGGTGGCAAGCCCGGAGCGGGTGGTGGAAATCCGCCGCAACCGGCTGCTCGGGCTCAATGCCGGCCATTCGAACGAAGCCTATATCGACCATGAGGCGGTCGCCGAGGAGATCGCCCACTCCCGCCGGTTGTGCTCGCGCTCCGGCTGGCCGGTGATCGATGTCAGCCGCCGCTCCATCGAGGAGACCGCCGCCGCCATTATCGGCCTGTTGCAGGAACACCGCCGGCGCCGGGCGGAGGAAATCTGACATGCCTCCCGCCGGCGGCCTCTGGCGCGGGGCCGCGCCGCTCCAGCTGGCCTCGCGCAGCCTCGCCCGGCAGGACCTGCTGCGCGGCGCCGGCCTGCCCTTCGAGCTGATCAATGCTTCGATCGACGAGCGGGCGCTGGAGCAGGAAGCGCGGGACGCCGGGGCCGGCCCGGCCGAGGTCGCCCGCCGGCTGGCGGGCGCCAAGGCGTTGGCCGCCGCCGCGCCGCGGGGTGCGCTGGTGATCGGCGCCGACCAGACCTTGGAGCTCGACGGCACGGCGTTCCACAAGCCGGCGGACCGCACGGCGGCGCGCGCCCAGCTCCAGGCACTGGCCGGGCGGAGCCATGTGCTGCACGCCGCGGTGGCGGTGGTGCGCGACGGCGCGCTGCTGTTCGAGACCTTGGCCGCCGCCCGGCTCACCATGCGCGCGCTGGACGACGCCGCGCTCGACGCCTATCTCGATGCCGCCGGCGCCGCCGTGCTGGGCAGCGTCGGCGCCTATCAGCTGGAGGGGCTGGGCATTCATCTGTTTACGCGCATCGAGGGCGAGCACAGCGTGATTCTCGGCTTGCCGTTGCTGCCGCTGCTCGCTTTTCTCCGGCGCGAAGGGTTGCTGCTGTGACACGGCGCGTCTGCATCATCGGCCACCCGGTCGCCCATTCGCGCTCCCCGCTGGTGCACGGCTACTGGCTGGCGCAGCACGGCATCGACGGCGCATATGGCCGCGAGGACGTGCCGGCGGAGCGCATCGGTGATTTTCTCCAAGACCTGCAAAGCCTTGGCTATGTCGGCGGCAATGTCACCGTGCCGCACAAGGAGGCGGCTTATGCCGCCTGCACCGAGCGCGACCCGGTGGCGAGCGCGCTTCGAGCGGTGAACACGCTGTGGCTGGAGGGCGGGCGCCTGTGCGGCGCCAACACCGACGTGCACGGCTTTCTCGCCAATCTCGACGAGCGCGCACCGGGCTGGGACCGCGCGCTCGACACCGCCTTGGTGCTCGGCGCCGGCGGTGCCGCGCGGGCGGTGCTGCACGGGCTGCTGTCGCGCGGCGTCGGCCGCGTCGCGCTGGCCAACCGCACCCTTGGGCGCGCGCAGGCGCTGGCGGCGCATTTCGGGCCGCGCGTCGAGCCGCTGGAACTGCGCGACGCGCCGGGCCGACTGGCCGGCTGCCGGCTGGTGGTCAACACCACCGCGCTCGGCATGGCGGGAAAACAGCCGCTGGAACTCGATCTGTCGCCGCTCTCGCCGGACGCCGTGGTGGCGGACATCGTCTATGTGCCGCTGGAAACGCCGCTGCTGCGGGCGGCCAAGGCCCGCGGGCTCGCCACGGTGGACGGGCTCGGCATGTTGCTGCACCAGGCGGTGCCGGGTTTCGAGCGCTGGTTCGGGGTACGCCCCACCGTGACGCCGGAGCTGCGGGCGCTGATTCTCGCCGACATCGCGACATCGACATGATCCGGCTCGGCCTCACCGGCTCCATCGGCATGGGCAAGTCGACCACCGCGGCGCTGTTCCGCGAATGCGGCGTGCCGGTGCACGATGCCGACGCCGCCGTGCACGCGCTCTACGCCGCCGAGGGGGTTGCCCCGGTGGAGGCGGCGTTTCCGGGGGTGACGGTGAATGGGCGCATCGACCGCGCCGCGCTCGGCCGGCATGTGCTCAACGACGCGCCGGCGCTGAAGCGGTTGGAGGCCATCGTGCATCCCCTGGTGCGGGCGCGCGAGGCGGCCTTTCTGGCCGAGGCGCAGGCGTCCGGCGCCAAGCTCGCAGTGCTCGACATCCCGCTGCTGTATGAGACCGGCGCCGAGCGGCGGGTCGATGCCGTGCTGGTGGTGACCGCGCCGGACGCCGTGCAGCGCGCCCGCGTGCTCGCCCGGCCGGGCATGACGGAGGCTATGTTCGCCGCCATCCTGGCAAAACAGCTGCCCGATGACGAAAAACGACGGCGTGCCGATTATGTGATCGACACCGCCGGTGGACTGGAGCCGGCGCGTGAAGCGGTGCGTCGGCTGATCGATAAGCTGGGAGGCTGAACGCCGATGCGCGAGATCGTGCTCGACACCGAGACCACCGGGCTCGACCCGCTGCGCGGCGACCGGGTGGTGGAGATCGGCTGCATCGAGCTGTTGAACCGGATCCCGACCGGCCAGAGCTACCATGTCTATATCAATCCCGAGCGCGACATGCCGGCGGAAGCCTTCGCCGTGCACGGGCTCTCCAGCGCCTTTCTGGCCGACAAGCCGCGATTCGCCGAGGTGGCGGCGGATTTTCTCGCCTTCGTCGCCGACGATTCGCTGGTCATTCACAATGCATCGTTCGATATCGGCTTCCTGAACGCCGAATTGGAGCGGCTGAAGCATCCGCCGCTGCAGCGCGACCGCGTGGTCGATACCCTCGCCATGGCCCGGCGGCGCCACCCCGGCGCCTCAAACCGGCTGGACGATCTGTGCACGCGCTACGGCGTCGACGCCTCGCGCCGGGTGCGGCACGGCGCGCTGCTGGATGCCGAATTGCTGGCGGAGGTCTATGCGGAACTGGCGGGCGGGCGGCAGTCCGCGCTCGGCCTGGTCGCCGCCGGCACGCCGGACCGGCGCCACGGCCGCACCGCCGCGGCACGCCAGCGCCCGCAGCCTTTGGCTGCGTGCCTCACCGAGGCGGAAATCGCCGCCCACGCCGCCTTCGTGGCGACGCTGAGCGGCAAGCCGATCTGGTACGATTACATCAGCCCGGCGGAGTGAGAGAAGCTCGGAGGGCTTACGAGGCCAGCACCGCGCCCGGCTGCTGCTGGGCCATGCGCTGGCGGTACAGCGAGACGAAATCCACCGGGTCGATGTAGAGCGGCGGGAAACCGCCATTGCGCACGGTGTCGGCGACAATCTGCCGCGCAAACGGAAACAGCATGCGCGGGCACTCGATCATCACGAACGGGCGCACGGTTTCCGGCGCGATGTTCTGGATCTTGAACAGGCCGGCATAGAGCAGCTCGACCGCGAACATCAGCTTGCCCTGCGATTCGGCGCGGGCTTCCAGCTTCAGCTCGACCTCGAAATCGGCGCCGCCGAGCGGCTTGGCGTTGACGTTGATCTGGATGCCGATCTGCGGCTGCGAGCCGGGCGAAAGCGACGCCGGCGCGCCCGGATTCTCGAAGGACAGGTCCTTGGTGTATTGCGCGGTGACGTGCAAGGTCGGCAGCGGTGCCGAATTTTCGGCGTTGTCGGTATTGGTCATGGGGCTCTCCGTCGGCCGGTGCGTCGCCTCTCCGCGGGCGGGGTGTCGCTATCACGGCTGACCCCCGGTAACAAGGCGGCGACCAAGGATTGGCGCTGCGGGCCGGCTTGCTCTAGTGTCGGTGCCGAGCTGCGACGCGCCCGGCGTGCTGCGACAATCGAATGACGCTGCGGCACGGATGGGGTGGCGAAATCGTCGGGACGGCGTACATAGTCAGAATGGCCCGTTGCCCGTGTTCTGCCACGGACGGCGGCCATGCTCCGCAATCAGCGTCCATCGTTCGGCTTGGCGAGCGGTGACGAACCACGGCGATGAACGACGTGTTCGATATTTATACAATCATCTTCCTGGCGCTCGCCGTGTTCATCTTCATGCGGTTGCGCAGCGTGCTGGGCCAGCGCACCGGAAGCGAACGCCCGCCCTATGACCCGTATTCCCGCCCCGATGCGGCCAAGGCGCCGGTTGCTTCCGACAAGGTGGTGAATTTTCCGGACCGCAACGCCGAGGCCCCGCCGGCCGAGGATGACGAGCCGCCGCCGCCGCGTTGGGCCGGCATCGCCGAGATCGGCTCGGCCGTGGCCAACGGGCTCGACGCCATCTCCGCGCAGGACCGCGCCTTCGACGTCCGGCACTTTCTGGACGGCGGCCGCGGCGCCTATGAGATGATCGTGCTGGCCTTTGCCGCCGGCGACCGTCGGGCGCTGAAGGACCTGCTGGCGCGCGACGTCTATGACGGCTTCGTCGCCGCCATCACCGAGCGCGAGGCCCATGGCGAGAAGATGGAGACCCGCTTCGTCGCCATCGACAAGGTCGATATCGTCGATGCCCAGCTCAAAGGCCGCACCGCGCAGATCACCGTGCGCTTCCTCTCCCAGCTCATCTCGGTGACCCGAAACGCCGCCGGCGAGGTGACGGACGGCGATGCCGAGACGGTGGCGGACGTCACCGACGTGTGGACCTTCGCCCGCGAGCTCGGCGCCCGCGACCCGAACTGGAAGCTGGTCGCCACCGAAGCGGCCTCCTGACCGGGCGCCGCCGTGCGCCCTTTGCTCGCGCTTCTCCTGCTCGCCGCACTGGCCGGCCCGGCCTTGGCCAAAGTGCCGCCCGCGGTGTTTCGCATGCCCGAGGCGGCGCTGGAGCCGGTCGACTTCGCCGCGCTTGAGGGCTGGGCGGGCGACGACCACGCTGCCGCCTTCGCCACCTTCCGCAAAAGCTGCACCAAGCTCGCCGCCGGCACCGACATCGTCCGCCCGCCGCGCTCGATGTTCGCGGCGCTGCGTCAGGTCTGCGCCAAGGCGCGCCGGCTGCGCGCCCCGGTAAGCGCGGCCAAGGCGCGGGCCTTCTTCGAGGCGGAGTTCCGGCCGCTGCGCATCGGCCCGGTCGAGGCGTCGACCACGGCGGTCGCCGACGGCTTCCTCACCGGCTATTACGAGCCGGAGGTCGAGGGCTCGCGCACCCGCTCGGCGGACTATGCCGCTCCGCTCTATCGCCGCCCGCCCGACCTGATCGCCGCACCGCCGCCCAAGGGTGCGCCGCCGTCCAACAAGGGCCAGGCGTTCCGCCGCGAAAACGGAGAGCTGGTGCCCTATTACGACCGCGCCGCGATCGAGGACGGTGCGCTGGCGGGGCGCGGGCTGGAAATCTGCTGGATCAAGGACCCCTCCGACGCCTTCTTCGCCCATATCCAAGGCTCGGTCCGGGTGCGCCTGGCGGAAGGCGGCGTGCTGCGGTTGAATTATGACGGCCATAACGGCCAAGCCTATACTCCGGTAGGCCGGCTGCTGGTGGAGCGCGGCCTGGTGCCGCGCGAGAAGATGTCGATGGACGCGATACGCTCCTATATCGCCGATCACCCCGACGAGGGGCTGGAGTTGATGCGCGCCAACCGCTCCTATGTGTTCTTCCGCATCGCCCATGAGCTCTCGCCCGAAGACGGCGCGATGGGCGCGCAGGGCCTGCCGCTGACTCCCGGCCGCTCCATCGCGGTGGACCGCGCGCTGCACGTCTACGGCACGCCCTTCTTCGTCGAGGCCGCGCTGCCGCTGGACAGTGCGCAGGCCGCCGATCCGTTCCAGAAGCTGATGATCGCACAGGACACCGGATCGGCCATCATCGGGCCGGCCCGCGCCGACCTGTTCTTCGGCGCCGGCGACGAGGCCGGCTCGGTGGCGGGGCGCATCCGACATCCCGGCCGCTTCGCCGTGCTGGTGCCGCGCCGGCTCGATCCCGCGCGCTGGCCGGCGCCCCGTCCGCTGCCCCGCCCGGCCGATGCGCCGGCGGGCGGGAGCTGAGGTGACGCCATGGCCGGACGCCGCCGCAGGATTCTCGATGCTGAGGAGCGGGCGCTGTGGCACCACGTTACCCGTTCGGTGTCTCGGCTGAAGTCTGCGCCGGAGGCGCCAGCCCCGCTTGAGCCTGAACCTGCCCCGCCCCCGCCGCCCGCCCCGGCATCGATCGCGGCCCCGCCTCCCCCGCCGCGCCGTCCGCCGCCCGCCCCGGCACTGGCACCGCTGGAGCCGAAGCTGCGCCGGCGGCTGTCCCGCGGCCAGGAGGTGGATGCCCGGCTCGATCTGCACGGCCTCACCCAGGCCGCCGCGCACCGGCGGCTGGCGGGCTTCCTCATCGAGGCGCAATCGCGCGGCAATGGCGTGGTGCTGGTGATCACCGGCAAAGGTGCCGGCGACGGGCCGCCGCTCAGCGGGCGCAGCGAGCGCGGCGTGCTGCGCCGGCTGGTGCCGGAATGGCTCGCTTTGCCGGAATTGCGCGCCATCGTGCTCGGCTTCGAGACCGCGGCGCGCGGCCATGGCGGCGACGGCGCGCTCTATGTGCGCATTCGCCGGCGCCGCGGCGACACCGGAGGGCGGCCGTGACCCCGTTCGGACGCCGCCTGCGCGAGCTGCGGGCGGAGCATGGCGTGACGCTGAAGGAGATGGCGGCGGCGCTCGGCGTGTCCGCCGCCTATGTCTCGGCGCTGGAGCACGGCAAGCGCGGCCGGCCGAGCTGGTTTCTGGTGCAGCGGGTGACCACCTATTTCAACGTGATCTGGGACGACGCCGAAACGCTGCGCCAGCTCGCCGACCTGTCCGATCCGCGCGTCACGGTCGACACCTCCGGGCTCTCGCCGGAGGCCACGGAACTCGCCAATCTGCTCGCCCGCGAAATCGCGACCCTGCCGCCGGACGCGGTGGCCGAGCTGCTCGGCCGGCTGAAGATATTGCGTCGGCCGGGGTGAGGGGGCGGCCGGGATGAAGCCGGTCGCCCCCTACAGAATAAACCGGCTCAGATCCGCGTTCTTGGCGAGGTCCGCCACGCGGTCGCGCACATAGATGCCGTCGATGGTCACCGCTTCGCCGGCGCGGTCCGGGGCGGTGAAGGACAGGTCGTCCAGCACGCGCTCGATCACGGTCTGCAGCCGCCGCGCGCCGATGTTCTCGACGCTGGAATTCACCTCCACCGCAATGTCGGCGATGGCCTCCACCGCGTCCTCGGTGATGGCGAGCGCGACGCCTTCGGTCTGCATCAGCGCGATGGACTGCTTGACCAGGCTGGCCTCGGTCTCGGTGAGGATGCGCTTGAAATCCTCGCGGGTCAGCGGTTCCAGCTCGACGCGGATCGGCAGCCGGCCCTGCAACTCCGGCAGCAGATCGGAGGGCTTCGAGACGTGGAAGGCGCCGGACGCGATGAACAATATGTGGTCGGTCTTCACCGCGCCGTGCTTGGTGGAGACCGTGGTGCCCTCGATCAGCGGCAGCAGATCGCGCTGCACGCCCTCGCGCGAGACATCGGCGCCGCCGCGGCGCTCGCTGCCGGCGATCTTGTCGATCTCGTCGAGAAACACGATGCCGTTCTCTTCCACCGCGCGGATCGCTTCCTGCACGATGGCCTCCTGGTCGATCAGCTTGTCGGCCTCGTCGGACATCAGCAGCGGGTGCGCCTGCTTGACGGTGACGCGGCGCGGCTTGGCGCGGCCGCCGAACGCCTTGCCGAACATGTCGCCGAGCGAGATGGCGCCCATCTGCGCGCCCGGCATGCCGGGAATCTCGAACATCGGCATGCCCTGGCCGCCGCTGGGGGCGAGCTCGATCTCCACCTCCTTGTCGTCCATCAGCCCGTCGCGCAGCTTCTTGCGGAAGCTCTCGCGGGTGCCGGGCGAAGCGCCGGTGCCGACCAGGGCGTCCAGCACCCGCTCCTCGGCGGCGAGGTGCGCCTTGGCCTCGACATCCTTGCGCTTGGCCTCGCGCACCAGGCCGATGCCGATCTCGACCAGATCGCGCACGATCTGCTCGACGTCGCGGCCGACATAGCCGACCTCGGTGAACTTGGTCGCCTCGACCTTGAGGAAGGGCGCACCGGCCAGCTTGGCGAGGCGCCGGGAGATTTCGGTCTTGCCGACGCCGGTGGGGCCGATCATCAGGATGTTCTTCGGCAGCACCTCCTCGCGCAGGCTCCCCTGCAATTGCTGGCGCCGCCAGCGATTGCGCAGCGCGATGGCGACCGCCCGCTTGGCCTTGTTCTGGCCGACGATGAAGCGGTCGAGCTCGGAGACGATTTCGCGGGGGGAGAAGTTGGTCATGAGGGGGACGCAATGCTCGGGTGGGGAAGGCGGCGGGCGAGCCCGGCGGGCATCGCCGCCAGAATCACCCGGCGCAGCGGGTGCCAGAAGGCGCTCAAGACCAGCACAAAAGCGCCAAGCGCGAGGATGGTGAACGGCGTTGTGACGGCATTGACGCCAGCCTGGCCGATCATCGAGCTAAACGCGATGCCGGCATAGACGAGGCCGGAGACCAGCAGCGCCCGCCGGTCGATCAGCACGGCGATTGCGCCGAGTGCCGCGAAGGTGCCGAGGATGGGCAAGGCCGCCGTGGCACCGTCCCGGGCGGCGTTGCCAGCCAAGCCGCTAAGCAGCGGGTGCACTATCAGCGGCGCCGCCAAGAGATGCAGCCAGAAGGCAATGTCGGCTCGGCGCGTCTCGCGCAGCTTGTCGGAGAGATCGAAGCGCATGGCCAGCGCAAATACCACCAGGCCGCAAGCGACCAGCAGCGGATCGCGCGCCGCGGTGAAAAAGTTAGGCGCAAAGGTAGCGATGAGGCCGACTATCGCGGCGACCAGCGCAGCTCCGCCGGCGGCCAGAGTGATCGGCACGCGAAACCGCCAGTAATGCAGGCCAGCCGCCGCCACTGTGGCGAGGCCGGCAAGGCCGATGGCGAGCGGCCGCGAAAAATCAGGAAACAATGGTGGAGGATACCGGGCAGCGCTGGGATCTCCCACCATCGGTTCGAGAAAGGACGCGAGAGAGCAGAATACCCCCAGCGCGAACACTATTAGCAGCACGATGCTCGGCAGTGCCATGCGCTCGCGGCGGGTGAACAACTCGGCCAGCAGCCAGCTCGCCACAGCCACGCTTCTCCACATGCCTTCGCCGCCGAGCTTCTGGTTGGCTAGATAGCCGAGCGCGCCGAGGAATAGCGCCAAGCCGATAGTGACGAAGATGTCGCCGAAGCCGGTGATGAAGCGCAGCTTCTCGTCGTCCTGCGGCAGCGGATTCGTGGACGCGAGCTCGCGCTCCAGCGCGTGTAGCCGCTCGGCCTGCTCGGCCGTGAAGATGCCGCGCTCGACCGCTTCGCGCACCGTGTCGTCCGCAATCATCCGCCGATCGTCTCCACCACCACATTGTGGTTGGTGTAGATGCAGATGTCCGCCGCGATGGCGAGGCTCTTGCGCACGATCGCCTCGGCGTCTTGTCCGCTGTCGGCCAGCGCCCGCGCCGCGGCCAGCGCGAAGCCGCCGCCCGATCCGATGGCGGCGATGCCGTTCTCCGGCTCCAGCACGTCGCCGGTGCCGGTGAGCACCAGGGTGGTCTGCGCGTCGGCGACGATCATCATCGCTTCCAGCCGGCGCAGATAGCGGTCGGTGCGCCAGTCCTTGGCCAGCTCCACCGCGGCGCGCTGGAGCTGGCCGGGATACTGCTCCAGCTTGGCTTCCAGCCGCTCGAACAGCGTGAAGGCATCTGCCGTGGCGCCGGCGAAGCCGCCGATGACGTCGCCGCGGCCGAGCCGGCGCACCTTGCGGGCGTTCGCCTTCATCACCGTGTTGCCGAGCGTCACCTGGCCGTCGCCGCCGATGGCGACGCGCCCCTTCGTGCGGACCGAGACGATGGTGGTGCCGTAGATGGTATCGGGAGAATGGCTCATGAAAGGCGGGCGACCTGTGAACGGCGGGAAGCGACAGCCCTTACTTAAGCCGTGGCGGCGCGTGCGCAACCTTATCCGGCGCCGCGCCGGTGCTGTGGCGCCGGTGCCGCATTGCTGCTAAGAGGCGCGCTCTTCCGGGAGCCATAATATGCGCACGGCCGAGATCATCCGCGCCACCAAGGAAACCCAGATCCGCCTGGCCGTCGATCTCGACGGCATGGGCGCGGGTACGATTGCCACTGGGGTCGGTTTCTTCGACCATATGCTGGACCTGTTCGCCCGCCATTCGCGCATCGACCTCACCGTCGAGGCCAAGGGCGACCTGCACATCGACTTCCACCACACGGTGGAGGATGTCGGCATCGCGCTGGGCCAGGCGGTGAAGGCGGCGCTCGGCGACATGCGCGGCATCACCCGCTATGCCAGCCTCCATCTGCCGATGGACGAGACGCTGACCCGTGTCGCGCTCGACATTTCCGGCCGGCCCTTTCTGGTGTTCAAGGTCGAGTTCGCCGCGCCCAAGATCGGCGAGTTCGACACCGAGCTGGTGCGCGAATTCTTCCAGGCCTTCGCCATCAATGCCGGCATGACGCTGCATGTGGAAACGCTGTACGGCAGCAATGCCCACCACATCGCCGAGAGCTGCTTCAAGGGGCTGGCCCGCGCGGTGCGCGCGGCGGTGGCGATAGACCCGGCGGCGGCGGGCGAGGTTCCCTCCACCAAGGGCAGCCTGGGCGGCTGAGCGGGGAACGATTATGGCGCTCTGGACTGTGTTCGAGCCGGATGCCGCGGCGGACGAGTCGCCGGCTCAACGCGCCGACCGGCTGGTGTTCGTGCGTGAGGCGATGGCGCGGGGTGCGCTGCTGCTGGCGCCGCTGGTGCTGCTGCGCCACCGATTGTGGCTCGCCTTCGCGCTCTATGTGCTGGTGCAGGGGCTGATCGGGGCGGCGCTGGCCGTGCTCGACGCACCCGCCTCCGCCGGCCTGCTGATGCTGCTGCCGAACCTGGTGGTGGCGCTGGAGCTTGCCGCGCTGCGCCGGGCCAGCCTGGAACGGCGGGGCTGGCGCGAGGTCGGCACCGTCTCCGCCGACGATATCGAGGCGGGCGAGCGGCGTTTCCTGGAAGCCTGGCTGCCGGAGGCGCCGGTACCGGCCGCTCCGCCCGCCGCTGCAGTGCGCCCGATGCCGGCCGGCGTGCTCGGCCTGTTCCCCGAGGCGGCGGCCCGATGAGCGTCGCTTTGATCGACTACGGCTCCGGCAATCTGCACTCGGCCGGCAAGGCGCTGGAGCGCGCCGCCCGCGAAGCCGGCCTGGACACCAAGGTTTTAGTGACCTCGGACCCGGAGGCGGTGCGCCGGGCGGCGCGTATCGTTCTACCGGGCGTCGGCGCCTATGCCGATTGCCGCCGCGGGCTCGATGCGGTGCCGGGCATGATGGCGGCGCTGAGCGAGGCGGTGCTGGAGCGCGGCCGGCCGTTTCTCGGCATCTGCGTCGGCCTCCAGCTGCTCGCCGAGCGCGGCCTGGAGCATGGTTCGACGCCCGGCTTCGGCTGGATCAAGGGCGAGGTGGCGCGGCTGGAGCCGGACGACGCAGCGCTGAAAATCCCGCATATGGGCTGGAACGGCCTCGATGTGCGCCGCCCGCACGCGCTGCTCGACGGCATTCCCACCGGCGCGCACGGGCTCGACGCCTATTTCGTGCATTCCTACCATTTCAAGCTGACGGACGCGCAGGACCTGGTGGCGACCGCCGCCTATGGCGGCCCGGTCACCGCCATGGTCGCGCGCGGCAACATCGCCGGCACCCAGTTCCATCCCGAAAAGAGCCAGCGCCTCGGCCTCGCTCTGCTCGCCAATTTCCTGAGGTGGGCCCCGTGATCCTGTTTCCCGCCATCGACCTGAAGGACGGCATGTGCGTGCGCCTGCAGCAGGGCGACATGGCGCGCGCCACCGTGTTCAACCACGACGCCGCGCAACAGGCGGCGCAGTTCGAGCAGCAGGGCTTCCGCTACCTCCACATCGTCGATCTCGACGGCGCCTTCGCCGGCAAGCCGGTGAACGCCTATGCGGTGGAGCGGATCCTGGAATCCGTCGCCATGCCGGTGCAGCTCGGCGGCGGCATACGCGACATCGCCACCGTGGAGGGCTGGCTGGCCAAGGGCGTCACCCGCGTCATCCTCGGCACAGCGGCGGTGCGCGACCCCGCCTTCGTGCGCGAGGCGGCGCGGCGCTTTCCGGGCCGGGTCGCGGTGGGGCTGGACGCCCGCGACGGCCATGTCGCGGTGGAAGGCTGGGCCGAGCGCTCCGAATTGTCGGCGCTGGACATCGCCCGGCGCTTCGAGGACGCCGGGGTGGCGGCGATCATCTACACCGACATCGACCGCGACGGGCTGCTGAAGGGTTTGAACCTCGACGCCACCATCGCGCTGGCCGAGGGCGTCGCCATTCCGGTGATCGCCTCGGGCGGCCTCGCTTCGCTGGATGACGTGCGCGCGCTGCTCGCTCCGCGCGCCTCGCGCCTCGCCGGCGCCATCACCGGCCGCGCCCTCTATGACGGCCGCCTCGACGCCCGCACCGCTCTGGCGCTGATCGCCGGCACGGCGCTGTGAGGGACGCAAGCATGCTCAAGGTTCGCGTCATTCCCTGTCTCGACGTCAAGGACGGCCGGGTGGTCAAGGGTGTGCGCTTCGTCGATCTGCGCGATGCCGGCGATCCGGTGGAGGCGGCGCGGGCCTATGATGCGGCGGGGGCGGACGAATTGTGCTTCCTCGACATCACCGCCTCGGTGGAGGCCCGCGGCACGCTGATCGACGTGGTGCGCCGCACCGCCGAGCAGTGCTTCATGCCGCTCACCGTCGGCGGCGGGGTGCGGCGGGTGGAGGACATCCGCGCCTTGCTGAATGCCGGCGCCGACAAGGTGGCGATCAACACCGCCGCGGTGGCGGACCGCAGCTTCGTGCGCGCCGCCGCCGAGAAGTTCGGCGAGCAGTGCGTGGTGGTCGCCATCGACGCCAAGCGTGTATCGGCCGAGGGCGCGCCGCTGCGCTGGGAGATCTTCACCCATGGCGGGCGACGGCCCACCGGGCTCGATGCGCTCGCCTATGCGCAAGAGGTGGCCGAACGCGGCGCCGGCGAGCTGCTGGTGACCTCGATGGACCGCGACGGCACCGGCGAGGGCTTCGACGTGCCGCTGATCCGCGCCATCAGCGATGCCGTCGGCGTGCCGGTGATCGCCTCCGGCGGGGTCGGCACGCTCGACCATCTGGTCGACGGCATCGCCGCGGGCGGGGCTTCCGCCGTGCTGGCGGCGTCGATCTTCCATTTCGGCACCTTCACCATCGGGCAGGCCAAGAGCCACCTCGCGCAAGCCGGCTTGCCGGTGCGGCTCGATCGGTGAAATATGACGGCGCCATGACCGAGAGCCAATCGAGAGCCTTGACCGGGACCTGCAAATGACCGCGACCTTTGCCGGCCCCTTGCCGGGCGTGACGCTCGACCAGCTCGCCGCCATCGTGGCCGAGCGGGCGGCCGGCGGCGGGCCGCCCTCCTACACGCGCAGCCTGCTCGACAAGGGCATCGCCAAATGCGCGCAGAAGCTGGGCGAGGAGGCGGTGGAAACCGTGATCGCCGCGGTGTCCGGCCCGGACGAGGCGGTGGTCGCCGAAGTGGCCGATCTTCTCTACCATCTTCTGGTGGTGCTTGAGGCGCGCGGCATAAAGCTGGCTGCGGTGCAGGCCGAGCTTGGCCGGCGCACCGGACGGACCGGCCTTGAGGAGAAGGCCGCCCGGACGGCGTGAAGGGTGCGGAACAGGTGACGGAATACAGCCGGCGCGCACACGAGACCGGCGCAAGGGACCGGAGCCGGAGGAGCGTTCGATGGAGCAGCGGATCAAGGCCGGCCTGTCGCCTTATCGCCATTTCAGCCGCGGCGAATGGGCGGCGTTGCGCGCCGACACGCCGCAGCCCTTGCAGCATGAGGAGATCGCCCGGCTGCAGGGCTTGAACGACCGGCTGCACATGGCGGAGGTTGAGGAGATCTATCTCCCGCTGTCGCGCCTGCTCTCCATCTATGTCGGAGCCACCCAGAAGCTGTTCCGGCAGATGCAGAAATTCCTCGGCCCCGAGGAAGGCGGCAAGATGCCGTACATCATCGGCGTCGCCGGCTCGGTCGCGGTCGGCAAATCGACCACGGCGCGCGTGCTGCAGGCGCTGCTGGCCCGCTGGCCCAACACGCCGAAAGTGGCGCTGGTGACCACCGACGGCTTCCTGCTGCCCAATGCGGTGCTGGAGCGCGAGGGGCTGATGCAGCGCAAGGGCTTTCCCGAAAGCTACGATTTGCCGGCGCTGCTGCATTTCCTCACCGACATCAAGGCCGGCCGCCGCTCGGTGACGGCGCCGGTCTACAGCCATTTCAGCTATGACGTGCTGCCCAACCGCGCGGTGGAGGTCGACCGGCCGGACATCCTCATCGTCGAGGGGCTGAACGTGCTGCAGACCGGCCGGCCGCCCAAGGACGGCAAGGGCATTCCCTTCGTCTCGGATTTCTTCGATTTCCGCATCTATATCGACGCCGACGAAGCCATATTGGAGCACTGGTACGTGCAGCGCTTCATGCGGCTGCGCGAGACCGGCTTCCGCGACCCGGAGGCCTATTTCCACCGCTATTCCCGCATCTCCGCCGAAGAGGCGGACGCCACCGCGCGGCAGATCTGGCGCAGCATCAACCGCGTCAATCTGCAGGAGAACATCCTGCCGACCCGCCAGCGCGCCGACCTCATTCTGCGCAAGGGCGGCGACCACGAGGTGGAAGAGGTGGCGTTGCGCAAGCTGTGACAACCCTCCCGCAGGCCGTCGATATCGCGCCCGGCTGCCGCTGGTGGCCCGGCTTTCTCGACCGCCCGGCGCAGGAGGCGCTGGTGGCGGCGCTGCGCGCCGTGCTGGCGCAGGCCCCGCTGTTCACCCCGCGCATGCCGAAGACCGGCACGCCGTTTTCCGTGCGCATGTCCAATTGCGGTCCGCTGGGCTGGGTGTCGGACCAGACGGGCTATCGCTACCAGCCGACCCACCCCGAGACCGGCCGGCCCTGGCCGGCCATGCCGGAGCCGCTGCACGCGGCGTGGCGGGCGCTGGCGGAGTGCGCGCTGGAGCCGGAAGCCTGCCTGATCAACTGGTACGACACCGCGGCCCGCATGGGCCTGCATCAGGACCGCGACGAGCAGGAGCTGACCGCGCCGGTGCTGTCGCTCTCGCTCGGCGATACCGCACTGTTCCGCGTCGGCGGCACGGCGCGGCGCGACCCGACGCGCTCGATCCGGCTGGCCTCGGGCGATGCCCTGGTGCTCGGCGGGCCGGGGCGGCTGGCTTTTCACGGCATCGACCGGGTGATCGCCGGTAGCTCGACCCTGCTGGCGCAGGGCGGGCGGATCAATCTGACGCTGCGCCGGGTGCGGCCGGCGGGTTCATGAGCGGGCTGTCCTTGATGTCGCCGCCATTGGCGGCCATCGAGCGCGACCAACGCAGGAGGAGAACACGATGCGCGGGCTAATTGCCGGGCTGACCATCGGCTTGCTGTTGCTGCCCGGCCTTGCCCGGGCCGCGGATCCGGTTTTCCCCAATCAGGGCTCGGTCGGCCTGGTGCCGCCCCCCGGCATGGTGGAAATCCCCGGCGCGCCGGGCTTTCAGGACGCCGCAGCCAAGGCCTCGATCCTGATCGCCGAACTGCCGGCCGATGCCTATGCCGCGGTCGGCGCCGACCTCACCGACGCGAAAATGGCCGAGAAGGGAATCGAGGTCGACCGCCGCCAGGAGCTGGCGCTGGCCGACGGCAGCCCGGCGCTGCTGATCGCCGGACGGCAGACCGGCCCGGTGCCGCTGCGGCGCTGGCTGCTGCTGGCCGGCGGCAAGCAGGCCGCGGCGCTGCTCACCGCCCAGGTGCCCGACAGCGCGGCCGAGACCTATGGCGAAGCGGCCATCGAGGCGGCGCTGCGCAGCGTCGCCTTCCGCGCGCCGCCGACCACCGAGGAGTTGATGGCGCGCCTGCCGTTCCGCATCGATCTGCCGGACGGCTACCGCATCGCCAAGGTGATGGGTCCCACCTCGGTGATGGTGGCCAAAGCCACGCCCGGCAGCGCCGCCGCTGGGCGAGCTGAGGTCGCCAGCATGCCGCTGTTCATCGTCGGCATCGTGCAGGGCGACGTGCGCGAGGACGAGCGCGAACGCTTCGCCCGGCGTGCCATCGCCTCGGTGCCGGGGGTGAAGGAATTGCGCCCCGACCGCGGCGGCCCGCAGCGCATCGGCGGCCAGCCCGGCTTCGAGATCGTGGCGAGCGCCGAGGATGTGCAGAGCGGCGCGCCGCTGAAGGTGGCGCAATGGCTGCGCTTCGGCAAAGCCAGCTACATCCGCATGATCGGCATCGCCCCCGCCGAGGGCTTCGATGCCAGCTTCAACGAGCTGCGCGCACTGCGCGATGCCGTGGAGCTGCGGTGAGGGCCGTGTGCGTCCCGGACCAGCGTAGCCGCAGGCGGAGCGCAGAGCCGGGACCCAGGGTTAAGTCCGCCGTAGGCGCTCCACATAAGTATTCTGCGGCTTCGCCGATTCACCCCTGGACCCCGGATCGGCGCTGCACTGCGTGCAGCTTGTCCGGGGAACGAGGCGGGCGCGGGTGGCCCTGTCACACCCCCGCCTGCGGATCGGAGCCGGCGGACTCCGCGGCTTCCTTCGTGGCCGCCTCTTTCGGGCCGCCCTTGGACACGCCGACCATGGCCGGGCGCAGCACCCGCGTGCCGATGACGTAGCCGGGCTGCACCACCTGCACCACGGTGCCGGCGGGCACCGAGGGGTTCGGCACTTCGAAGATGGCCTGGTGGCGGTTGGGGTCGAACTTGGCGCCTTCCGCCTCGATGCGACTCACGCCGTGCTTCTCCAGCGCCCGGTCGAGCGCGCGGGCGGTGAGTTCGATGCCGTCGAGGACGGTCTTCAGCGTGCCGTCGGCTGCCGCACGCACATCGGGGGTCACAGCACCGAGCGCCCGGCCGAAATCGTCGGCGACGGTGAGCAGGTCGCGGGCGAAGCCAGTGACGCCGTAGACCTTGGCGTCCGCCACCTCGCGCTCGGCGCGCCGGCGCACATTGTCGGCTTCGGCGAAGGCGCGCAGGAACTTGTCCTTGAGTGCCGCCACCTCGGCTTCGAGGCGCTCGTTCTCGGCGACGAGGACGGACGTCGGGTCTTCGCCCGCGACCTCGGCCACGGCGTCGGTCGCGTTGCCGGACGCATCGCCGGTATCTTGCGCCGGCTTGGTCGGATCTTCGGTCATTCTGGCCTCACATTTACGAGCAATTTGCGCGCCATATCGGGCCGCAAGGGCTAAAAATCAAGGCATCGCTCAGGCGGCATCGGCGCCGGGCGTGCCGAGCACGCGGCTGACCACGCGGGCGGTGAAGTCCACCATCGGCACGATGCGGGCATAGTTCAGCCGTGTGGGTCCGATGACGCCGAGCACGCCGAGCACGCGGCCCTGGCCGTCGCGATAGGGCGCTACGATGGTGGAGGAGCCCGACATGGAGAACAGCTTGTTCTCCGAGCCGATGAAGATGCGCAGCCCCTGCCCCTCTTCGGCGCGGCCGAGCAGGTCCACCACCTCCTGCTTGGATTCGAGGTCGTCGAACAGCAGGCGGACCCGCTCCAGATCCTCGATGGCGCGCAAATCGTGCAGCAGCTTGGTCTGGCCGCGCACGATGAGGCGGCGCTCCCCGGCTTCCCCGCCCGACCAGCTGGCGAGCCCGGTTTCCACCACCCGCGCGGTGAGCGAGTCCAGCTCGGCGCGGCGTGCGGTGAGCGTCTGCTCCACCTCGCGGCGCAATTCGCCGAGCGTGCGGCCGCGGATGCGGGCATTGAGGAAATTGCTGGCTTCCACCAGCGCCGAGGGCGGCAGGCCGGGCGGCAGCGGGATGAGGCGGTTCTCCACCTCGCCATCCTCCGCCACCAGGATCAGCAGCGCGCGCGCCGGTTCCAGCGCGACGAACTCGACATGCTTCAGCCGGATGTCGGACTTGGTTGCGGTGACCACGCCGGCGCCGCGCGACAGGCCGGACAGCATGGCGGAGGCTTCCGCCAGCACGCCGTCCACCGTCTTCGACTGGGCGGCGGCGCGCACCTGGGTCTCGATGGCGGTGCGCTCGTCCTCGCCGACATCGCCGATTTCCAGCAGCGCATCGACGAAGAAGCGCAGGCCGAGCTCGGTCGGCAGCCGGCCGGCGCTGGTGTGCGGCGCGAAGATGAGGCCGGCCGCCTCCAGGTCCGACATCACGTTGCGCACCGAGGCCGGCGACAGCGTCATCGGGATGAGGCGCGAGACATTGCGCGAGCCGGCGGGCTCGCCGGTGGCGAGGTAGTTCTCGACGATCTGGCGGAAGATCTCGCGCGAGCGCTCGTCGAGCTGCGCGAGCGGCGGGCTGCCCCGGCCGAGAAGCGGATCAAGTGCCATGGCGATCGTCATCCCTGCGTCACCCTTATGTGACGGCATGCGGCTCCCGGTTCAAGCGGCGCGTTCAGCTCGGGCCACGAATGGGGAAGACCCTTGCCGGCAGGGGTGCAGGCCCCGTACAAGGGCGCCGAACCGGGAGAACACCATGCGCCCTTCGCGCCGCGCCGTCGACGAGATGCGGGCCGTCAGCTTCGAGCGCGGCGTGCTGCGCCATGCCGAGGGCTCCTGCCTGGTGAAGTTCGGCGAGACCCATGTGCTGGTGGCTGCGACGCTCGAAGAACGTCTGCCGCCCTGGCTGAAGGGGCAGGGCCGCGGCTGGGTGACCGCCGAATACGGCATGCTGCCGCGCGCCACCCATGAGCGCACCCGCCGCGAGGTCACCGCCGGCAAGCCCTCCGGCCGCACCCAGGAAATCCAGCGCCTGATCGGGCGCTCGCTGCGCGCGGTGGTCGATCTCGAAAAGCTCGGCGAGCGGCAGATCACGGTGGATTGCGACGTCATCCAGGCCGATGGCGGCACCCGCACCGCCTCCGTCACCGGCGCCTGGGTGGCGCTGCACGATTGCCTGGCCTGGATGAAGGCGCGCTCGATGATCTCCACCCTGCCGCTGCGCGACCAGGTGGCGGCGGTGTCGTGCGGCATCGTCAAGGGCGAGGCCCGGCTCGACCTCGATTATGCCGAGGATTCGGATGCCGACACCGACGTGAATTTCGTCATGACCGGCTCCGGCGGCTTCGTCGAACTGCAGGGCACGGCGGAGAAGACGCCGTTTTCCGAGGCCGAGTTCGGCACCATGCTGGGGCTCGCCCGCAAGGGCATCGGCCGGCTGGTCGATCTGCAGAAGCTCGCGGTGGCCTGATTCCATGGACCCGCACCGCCGACCGGAGCATCGCCGGCTCGCCGGCCGGGTGGTGATCGCCACCCACAATGCCGGCAAGCTCGAAGAGATGCGCGGCCTGCTGGCGCCGTACGGCGTCGACGCGGTGTCGGCCGGCGAACTGGGCCTCGCGGAGCCCGAAGAGACCGGCCTTACCTTCGCCGAGAACGCCAAGCTGAAGGCCGAGACCGCGGCGCGCGCCTCCGGCCTGCCGGCCTTCGCCGATGATTCGGGCCTGTGCGTCGACGCGCTGGGCGGCGCGCCCGGCCTGTACACCGCCCGTTGGGCTGGGCCGGAGAAGGACTTCGCCGCTGCCATGACGCGGGTGGAGGAAGAATTGCGCGCCGCGGGGGCCACCGAGCCGGAGCAGCGCGGCGCCTATTTCATCTCCGCGCTGTGCGTCGCCTGGCCGGACGGCCACGCCGAGCCGTTCGAAGGGGTGGTGCAAGGCCGGCTGGTGTGGCCGCCGCGTGGGCCTTCCGGCTTCGGCTACGACCCGATGTTCCAGCCGCAGGGCTATGAGCGCACCTTCGGCGAGATGAGCGGGGCCGAAAAGCACGGCCTGCCGCCGCTGGGCGAGGGGCTGTCGCACCGCGCCCGCGCCTTTCTGGCACTGGCCGCCGCCTGCCTCGGGGAGCCGCGGCTTGGATAATGGTGGCGCTGTGATGCGCGCCGCCGAGCGGCCGGCCGCGCCGCCGCCGCTCGACCCCGGTTTCGGCGTCTATGTGCATTGGCCGTTCTGTCTCGCCAAATGCCCCTATTGCGACTTCAACAGCCATGTCCGGCGCGCCCCGCCCGACCAGGCCCGCTTCGTCAAGGCGTTCCGCAGCGAGATCGCGCATCTGCGCCAGCGCACCGGCCAGCGCCGGGTCGCCAGCGTGTTCTTCGGCGGCGGCACGCCCTCGCTGATGGAGCCGGCGACGGTGGCCGCCATTCTCGACGCCGTTGCCGGCGCCTGGACGCTGGATGCCGGGGCCGAGGTGACGCTGGAGGCCAACCCGACCAGCGTCGAGGCCGGCCGCTTCCGCGGCTACCGCGCGGCGGGGGTCAACCGCGTCTCGCTCGGCGTGCAGGCGCTGGACGATGCGGCGCTGAAGGCGCTCGGCCGCATGCACACCGCGGACGAGGCGCTGGCCGCGGTCGCGGTGGCGCGCGCCGCCTTCGAGCGGGTGTCGTTCGACCTGATCTATGCCCGCACCGGCCAGACCCCGCAGGCCTGGGCCGCCGAGCTCAAGCGCGCCATCGCGGAAGGCTGCGAGCACCTCTCGCTCTACCAGCTCACCATCGAGGACGGCACGCCGTTCGCCGCGCTGCACCGCGCCGGCAAGCTGGCCGTGCCGGACGAAGACCAGGCCCGCGCGCTGTGGGACGCGACGCAGGAGGCGACCGCGGCCGCCGGGCTGCCGGCCTATGAGATTTCCAACCACGCCCGGCCCGGCGCCGAGAGCCGGCACAATCTGGTGTACTGGCGCTACGGCGAATATGCCGGCATCGGCCCCGGCGCGCACGGGCGCATCGACACCCCCGAGGGCCGCCGCGCCATCGCCACCGAGCGCGGCCCGGAAGCCTGGCTGGAGCGCGTGGAGGCGAACGGCCACGGCCTGGTGACCGATGACGGCCTGACCCGCAGCGAGCAGGCCGACGAAGTGCTGCTGATGGGCCTGCGGCTCACCGAGGGCATCGACCCCGAGCGCTATGCCCGCCTCGCCGGCCGCCGCTTCGACCCCTCGCGCCTCGCCGTGCTGCTGGCCGAGCGCCTGATCGAGCAACGCCCGGACGGCCGCCTCCGCGTCACCCCCGCCGGCCTGCCGGTACTGGACGCCATCGTGGCTGATTTGGCGGCGTGAAGCCTTTTAGCCCTCTCCCGCCTGCGGGGGAGGGTTGGGAGGGGGCCCTTCGCCGAGGCGAACCGCACGCATGAGGCGACGCGGTAACACTCTTTCTGCAACGTCGCGCTGCCCCCACCCCGGCCCTCCCCCGCAGGCGGGAGAGGGAGAAGGCCGCGTTGGCCCTAAAGCCCCGCCCCCGTGAAGCTGCGCGGCGCCGGGGAGACGATGCGGGTGGTGCCTGCTTCGATCTGCATGACGGCGAGGCCGCGCTCATTGGTGCCGTCGGACTTGAAGCGGAAGATGCCGTCCACCCCGTTGAAGCCGGACGGGCTGGTGATGCCGGCGTCGGTGAGGCCGGCGGCGCCCTGCGTCTTGACGATGGCCGCCATCAGCGACACGCCGTCATGGGCCAGCGAGGCGGTGCGCACCGGCGCCTGATTGAAGCGGGCGCGGTAGCGCTGCGAGAAGGCGCGGTAGCCGGCCGGGTCCGGCGCCGCGAACAGGCCGCCGGCCATCACCGGGTCGCCGAGCAGCCGGGGGTCGTCCCACAGCCCGGTGCCGAGCAGTTGCACCGAGGCCATCTTCACCCCGTTGGCGGCCAGCAGCTTCACCAGCTCCGGCACCGCATCCGCAGCATCGGGCAGGAAGATGGCGTCGGCCGAACCCGCCGAGGTCGCCAGCCGGCGGGCGGATTCGGCGAATTTGGCGCGGTCCGGTGGGTAGCGGTCGATGGCGACGACCCGCCCGCCCGCCGCCGGCACCGCCTGCTGGAACGCCGCCTCGACCACCGAGCCATAGGCGTTCTCCGGCAGCAGCGCGGCGAAGGAGCGCCGTCCCTGGCTCGCCGCATAGCGGACCACGCGGTTGACGTCGGTCTCGGGCAGGAAGCTCAAAAGATAGGTGCCGCGCGCCGCCACATTGGCGTCGGTGGAAAAGCCGACCAGCGGCACGCCGGCATTGCGCGCCACCTGGCCGGCCGCCGCCACCGAATGGGCGAACAGCGGGCCGAGCAGCGCGCGGGCGCCCTCGTCGATGGCGGCCTGCGCCGCGGCCTGCGCGCCCTGGGCGGTGCCGCCATCGTCCTTGACCAGAATCTGCAGATCGGCGCCGGCGAATTCGGCAAGCGCCATGTCGGCGGCGTTGCGCATCGCCTGCGCCGCCGCGGCGGCATTGCCGCTGGCGCTGAGCGGCAAAATGAGGCCGATGCGCACGGTGCCGGTGCCGAGGCTGTTGGCCGGCGCCGCGGCAATAGGTGCCGCCGGGGGCGGCAGCATGGCGGCGGGCGGCGGGGCGTCCGACATGCCGCCGCCGCAGGCCGCGAGCGCCAGCGCGCCGGCCAGGCCGGCGAGGCCGCGCAGGTAATGCCAAGCGCGAAGCCGCAGGCTGCGGCCCGCCGCCGGGCGCCGCCCGGCCGACAAAAGGGAAATGCTCATCGCCTGCTCCGCGCGTGCCCGTGCTCCTTTGTAGGGCGCGCCGGGCCGCTGCGCCACCTCGGCGGATGACGCGGCGGCGCGCCGCTCCTATGGTGCGCGCCGATGAACAGCTTCGAGCCCCCCCGCCACTTCCGTCTCGCCGGCCAGGCCGTGCCCGCCGCACGCCCGGCACCCGGCCTCTATGTCGTCGCAACGCCGATCGGCAATCTCGGCGACGTGACGCTGCGGGCGCTGGAAACGCTGGCCGGCGCGGACCTGATCGCCTGCGAGGACACCCGCATCAGCCGCCGGCTGCTGGAGCGCTTCGGCATCGAGACCCCACTCACCGCCTATCACGACCACAATGCCGCGAGCGTGCGCCCGCGCCTGCTCGGGCGGCTGGCCGAGGGCGGCGCGGTGGCGCTGATCTCCGACGCCGGCACGCCGCTGGTGTCCGATCCCGGCTACAAGCTGGTGGAAGCCGCGATCGCGGAGGGTCACCGCGTGGTGCCGCTGCCCGGCGCCTCGGCGAGCCTCGCCGCCCTGGTGGCTGCGGGTCTGCCCACCGACCGTTTCTTCTTCGAGGGGTTCCTGCCGCCGAAGAGCGGCGCCCGGCGCGCCCGGCTCGCCGAACTGGGCGCGATTCCGGCGACGCTGGTGCTGTATGAAAGCGGTCCACGTCTGCCCGAGAGCCTCGCCGACCTGGCGCAGATCTTCGGCGACCGCGCTGCGGCGGTCTGCCGGGAGCTGACCAAGACCTTCGAGGAGGTGCGCCGCGCCAGCCTGCCCGAACTCGCCGCCCATTACGCACAGGCCGGCCCGCCCAGAGGCGAGATCGTGATCGTCGTTGGCCCGCCCGGTGCCGAGGCCGCGAGCGACGCCGATGTCGACGAGGCGCTGCGCCGGGCGCTGGAGACGCTGTCGGTGAAGGATGCCGCCGGGGCGGTGGCGGCGACCACCGGGCGGCCGAGGCGCGACATCTATGCCCGCGCGCTGGCGCTGGCCCGCAATGGCTGACGCGCCGCCCGCCCCCGCCCGTACGGCGGCCTTCGCCCGCGGCGTCGCGGCGGAGGCGGCGGCCGCCGCGCTGTTCGAGGCTGCCGGGTTTGCGGTGCTGGCCCGCCGGGCCCGCACCCCGCTCGGCGAGATCGACCTGGTGGTGCGGCGCGGCGGCCTCGTCGTTTTCGTCGAGGTGAAGGCGCGGGCCCGGCTCGCGCTCGCGGCGGAATCGCTCGGCCCCCGCCAGCGCCGCCGCATCGCAGCCGCCGCCGAGGTGTTTCTCGCCGCCCGGCCGGAGCTCGACGGGCTCGACGCCCGCTTCGACGTGGTGCTGGTCGACCCGCGCGGCGTGCCGCGCCATCTGCCGGCGGCGTTCCGCGCCGACGATTAGCCGGCCAGCGCCTCCGGCCGCTTCATTTCGATCTCGACGAAGGCGACCGGGTGCGGCGAGGCGTTCATCACGTCGTGCGTTACGCCGGCCGGCCGGCGATAGGCCTCGCCGCGCGCCAGCGGCACGTCGGTGGTGGTGCTGCCATTGTGGATGCGCAGCGTTCCGGCCTCCAGCATGATGACGAAATAGGGCCAGCCATGGCTGTGCCAGCCGGTGACGGCGCCGGGCGCGAAATCCCAGCGGGTGATGCGCACCACCTCGTCCTC
>JBGGNI010000162.1:0-8420 GCA_041287585.1 Xanthobacteraceae bacterium | reverse complement strand
TTCCGGCCGGCGCCGGCGGTTCCGACGGCGCCGCCGCCGGCACCGGGCCGATCGGCCGGCGCTGCGGCGGGGCTGCCGCTGGCGGCTCGACCGCTGGCACCACGACGGGTGCGGGCACGACAGGCGGCGGCGGTTCGACGGGCGGGGCGGGCGCGGGTAGCGGCGGCGCAGCAGGAGACGGCGCAGCAGGAGAAGGCGGGGCAGAAGGGGGCGGGGCTGCGTCCGGCGGCGCGTCCGCGCCCAGTTCGGCCTCCAGCCGGCGAACCGCCTCGTCGAGCGCGCGGCTCTCGCGGTTGATCTCGTCGTCCGAAAGCGGCGGGTTAGCGCTGCGCAACTGGGCGAGCAGCGCTTTGCGCGCGCGCTCATAGACCAGCCGGCGCGACTCCCCGCTCTTGTCGGGAAGGGCCGAAACTGCGCGCGCCAGGAGCGGGAAATAGTCGGCCATTGCGCTCTGTCGTCGGTGGGCGGAGAGCTCCGGTCAGGGCTCGAAAGGGTTCTGCACGAGGATGGTGTCCTCGCGCTCCGGACTGGTGGACAGAAGCGCGACCGGGCAACCGATCAGCTCTTCGATCCGACGTACATATTTGACCGCCTCGCCCGGCAAGTCGACCCAGGATCGTGCACCCGCGGTGGAACCGCGCCAGCCCTCGATGGTTTCGTAGACCGGCTGCACGCGGGCCTGGGCATCCTGCCCGGCTGGCAGATAGTCGATCTCGGCGCCGTCGAGCCGGTAGCGGGTGCACACCTTGATGCTGTCGAGCCCGTCCAGCACGTCGAGCTTGGTGAGCGCGATGCCGTTGATGCCGGAGGTCCGCACGGTCTGGCGCACCAACACGGCGTCGAACCAGCCGCAGCGCCGCGCCCGGCCGGTGACGGTGCCGAACTCGCGGCCGCGCTCGCCGAGCCGCCGGCCGACGTCGTCGAACAGTTCGGAGGGGAACGGCCCCTCGCCCACCCGCGTGGTGTAGGCCTTGGTTATGCCGAGCACATAGTCGATCGCGCCGGGCCCAAGGCCCGAGCCGGTCGCTGCCTGCGCCGCCACGGTGTTGGACGAGGTGACGAACGGATAGGTGCCGTGGTCGACGTCGAGCAGCGCGCCCTGCGCACCCTCGAACAGAATCTTGGAACCCGCGCGGCGCTCGTCGTCGAGCAGCGCCCACACCCGGTCCATATAGGGCAGCACCAGCGGCGCCAGCGCCAGCAGATGCGCGCGCAGGGCCGCGCCGTCGATCTCGTCGAGCCGCAGGCCCCGCCGCAGGGCATTGTGGTGGGCCAGCAGTCGCTCGATCTTGTCGTCGAGGCTTGCCGGATAGGCGAGGTCCATCAGCCGGATGGCCCGGCGGCCGACCTTGTCCTCATAGGCCGGGCCGATGCCGCGCTTGGTGGTGCCGATGCGGGTGCCGGCACTGGCGTTCTCGCGAATGGCGTCGAGTTCGCGGTGCAGCGGCAGGATCAGCGTTACATTTTCCGCGACGCGCAGCCGCTCCGGCGAGACATCGACGCCCTGGCCCCTGATTCGCTCGATCTCGTCGATCAGCGCCTGCGGGTCCAGCACCACGCCGTTGCCGATGACGGAAAGCTTGGCGCCGCGCACCACGCCGGAGGGCAGCAGCGAGAGCTTGTAGACATTGCCGTCCACCACCAGCGTATGGCCGGCATTGTGCCCGCCCTGGAAGCGCACGACGACGTCCGCCTGCTCGCTGAGCCAGTCGACGATCTTGCCCTTACCCTCGTCGCCCCATTGGGAACCGACGACGACCACATTCGCCACCAGCAAAGCTCCTGATTGCCGCGCGCTGCCGGCCGATGCCGCCGCACCTTAAGGTCGAGGCCCCCGCTTATACCGCGAGGGTGCGGCTGCCGTCTTAAGCGATCCCCCCAAGGGTGGCAAGGCAGTGGGCGCGGATGCGACAACTCCCACCCCATATTGCACAGATGCAATGTATTCTGGCTTGAATGGCAGCACCGCTTGCACGAAATAAAGGGCAGTTAAGCCGCTCGACCGGAGGCATTCATGAACACGCACAGCACGGCGCTGGCCGCTCCCGAAACCGCAGCGTTGCCCGCCGATCTCGAACTCGGTGCCGTGCGGCTGAGAGTGCGCGACCTGGCACGAGCCGCTGCCTTCTACCGCGACATCGTCGGCCTTACGCCGATCGACACCGCAGGCGGCGTGGCGCGGCTCGGCGCGGGCGGCGCGGTGCTGGTTGAACTGGAGCAGTCCTGCGATGCGCCGCCGCGGCCGCGCGGCAGCACCGGCCTGTTCCACCTCGCCATCCTGGTGCCGGACCGCCCGGCGCTGGCCGTCGTGGTCCAGCGCCTGCTGGCCCACCGGGTGCGGCTGGGCGCCTCGGACCATCTGGTGAGCGAGGCGCTCTACATCACCGACCCGGACGGCAACGGCATCGAAATCTATCGCGACCGCCGCCGCGATGAATGGGAGTGGCAGGGCCGCAGCGTTCACATGGCGACCATGCAGCTCGATTTGCGCTCTGTGCTGGCGGACCTGCCCGCCGGCTCGGCGGTGGATACGCCGCTGCCGCCGGGCACCCGTATGGGCCATGTGCATCTCCAGGTCGCCGACCTGACGGATGCCCGGCGCTTCTATGTCGACCGGCTCGGCTTCGATGTGACCACGGAGCGCTATCCCGGCGCGCTGTTCGTCAGCGCCGGCGGCTATCATCATCATCTCGGGCTGAATGTGTGGGACAGCCGCAATGGCGGCCCGGCGGCGGAAGGTGCCATCGGCCTCGTTCACTACACCGTCCGACTGCCGGATGCGGCCGCGGTGGCGCAGATTCGCCGGCGGCTGACCGAAGCGGGCGAAGCGGTGCGCGACATTCCCGGCGGCTTCGCCGTGGCCGACCCCTGGCGCACCACGGCGCACGTCGTGGCGCGCTGAGCACCGCCTGCCGCCACGTTGACCCGGCGGCGGGGCCGGCCTAGATCGTATGCGCACCAACGGCCTCGCGTTTACGGTCGCCCGATGTTCCGCCGCCTGCTCGACGCGCCTTATGTGCTGCTGACGCTCACGCCGCTGATGTGGGCCGGCAATATCGTGCTCGGCCGCCTGGTCGCCGGCCATGTGCCGCCGGTGGCACTGGCCTGGTGCCGCTGGACGCTGGCGACCCTCATCGTGCTGCCGTTCGCCTGGAAGGCGCTCCGTCAGGATGCGCCGGTGATCCGCCGGCATTTCGGCGTGCTGACGCTGCTCTCGCTGTCCGGCATCACCGTCTACAACACGATATTCTATTGGGGCTTGCAGTTCAGCCCGGCGCTGAACGGGTTGCTGATGCAGTCCTCGGTGCCGCTGCTGATTGCGCTGTGGGCCTTCGTCATCAGCGGCACAAGGCTCGCCTTGGGGCAGACTGTGGGCATAAGCCTGTCGCTCGTCGGCGTTCTCATCATCATCTCGCGCGGCGATCCGGCGGTTCTGGCCGGCATCGAGTTCAACGGGGGCGATCTGTGGCTCCTCGCCGCCGTGGTGATCTATGCCTTCTATTCGGCACTGCTGGCGCGCCGGCCGGCGATGTCCGGGCTCGGCTTCCTGGCCTTCTCGCTGGGTTGGGGATCGGTGATGCTGACGCCGGCCTTCGTGTGGGAGCGCATCCACGGGCCGCCGCTGCTGCTCGACGCGCTGACGGTGGCGTCGATCGCCTATGTCGCGGTGTTCGCCTCGGTGCTGGCCTATCTGTTCTTCAATCGCGGCATCGAACTGGTGGGGCCGAACCGGGCGGCGCCGTTCTTCCATCTCACGCCGGTGTTCGGCTCGGCGCTCGCCATCGTCTTTCTGGGGGAGCGGCCGCATTGGTACCACGCCGCCGGCTATGTCCTCGTGCTCACCGGCGTCGTCACCGCCACGCTGTGGGGCCGCAAGGCCGCCGGCACGGCGGTCAGCCCAATTCGAAGCCCGTGACGCCGTAGAGCCGGTCCAACGCCACCGGCCGCACCGGGCCGGAATACATCCGCGCCGTCTCGAACACCGGGGCGAGACCATGCCGCTCGGCGAGCGCGACGGCCGCGGCGTTCGGCTCGGGCACGTCGAGAAACAGCTCGGCACCGGCCACCGCATCCGCCAGCGCCGCAAACACCGTATCGGCGGCGAGCGCGTCCTCCGCCACCAGCGGGCCGATCTTATGGCCCGCCCCGGCCGGGCGGATCACCCCCCAGCCGGCCAGCCGCCCGTCGCGCAGCAGCGCCCGGCCGACATGGCCCGGTGCCGCGATCCACCGGCGCAGGAACACCGTGCGCGGGGCCGGAAACACCTGCGCGTCGCTCGCTTCCACCTGCGCGAACGGCACGTCGCCCAGTGCCACAGTCGCCGGCGCCGGGCGGCTGGCCACCCGGCCGCCGAAGCGGATGTTGCGATGGGAGAAGGCGAAGCCGGCGCGGGCGTAATTGGCCTGCTGCGCCGTCACGCCGTCGAGGCCGACGCTGCGCCCGCCCGCATGGGCCATGCCCGCCTGCCACAGCGCCCAGCCGATGCCGCGGCCGCGCAGATCCGGCCGGACGATGTAGAAGCCGAGAAAGGCGAAGCTGTCGTCGTAGTTCACCACCGAAAGCGTCGCCGCCGGCTCGCCATCCAGTTCGGCGACAAGGAAACCCTCGGCATCCACCGTGCCGAAACAGGCGGCGTCGCCGAGGCCGGGATTCCAGCCCTCGCGCGCCGCCCATTCCACGGCGAGCGGGATTTCATTGACGGCCAGGGGACGAATACGAAGAGCTTGGCTCACGGCGCCCGCCTCGAATCAGAACATCGGATGGTTCCCATGCTGCTCGACCTGCTGTTCGGCATCACCATCAATCTCACGGTCATGGCCGTGCATGTCGGCGCCACGCTGGTGGTGATGGAAATCAGCGACGTCATCATCCCCACCAGCCGCACCTCGTCCTCGCGCCGGCGCCATTTGATGCTGATGATCGCCGTGGTGGCGTGCATGCTGCTCGCGCATCTGTGCGAGGTTGGTATCTGGAGCCTGGTCTATCTCGCTTTGGGCATCGTTTCGAACGCGGCGGACGCCTATTTCTCCGCCTTCACCGTCTATACGGCGCTGGGCGTCGGCCATTCGGTGGAGCGCGAATATGCCCGCCTGCTGGAGCCGATGACGGCGACCAGCGGCATTCTGATGTTCGGCTGGACCACCGCCGTGCTCATCGCCGCCTTGCAGCGCGGCGTGCGGCGGACTCTTTAATCCGGCGGATGGTGCTCCCGCCAATGGCGGGCGATGTCGATGCGCCGCGTCACCCACACCTTGTCATGGGCGGCGACGTGATCGAGGAAGCGCTCCAGCGCCGCAATACGGCCCGGCCGCCCGACCAGCCGGCAATGCAGGCCGACCGAGAGCATCTTCGGCGCCTGCGCCCCCTCACGATACAGCACGTCGAAGCTGTCGCGCAGATAGGCAAAGAACTGATCGCCGGAATTGAACCCCTGCGCCACCGCAAAGCGCATGTCGTTGGTGTCGAGCGTGTAGGGGACGGTCAGATGCGGCCCGTTCGGACCCGCCACCCAATAGGGCAGGTCGTCGGCATAAGAATCCGAATCATAGAGGAAACCGCCCTCCTCCATCACGATGCGCTTTGAGTGTTCGGAGGTGCGCCCGCAATACCAGCCGAGCGGCCGGGTGCCGGTGGCATCCTCATGGATGCGCAGCGCGGCTTCGAAATCGGCGCGCTCCTGCTCGTAGCCATGGTTGCGGTAGTCGATCCATTTCAGCCCGTGGCTGGCAATCTCCCAGTCCGCCTCCTTCATGGCGGCCACCGCATCGGGATGGCGCATCAACGCGGTGGCGACGCCATAGACCGTCACCGGCAGCGCACGCCCGGTGAACAGGCGCCACAGCCGCCAGAAGCCGGCGCGGGAGCCGTATTCGTAGATCGACTCCATGTTCATGTGCCGCTGCCCCGGCCAGGGCTGGGCGCCGACGATTTCCGACAAAAAGGCCTCGGAGGCGGCATCGCCATGCAGCAGGCAGTTTTCGCCGCCCTCCTCGTAATTGATGACGAATTGCAGCGCGATCCGCGCTCCGCCCGGCCATTTCGGGTCCGGCGGAGTGCGGCCATAGCCGACAAGGTCGCGAGGGTAGGCGGAATCAAGGCGGAACGGGCGTGTCATGGCCGCACGCTAAATCATCGCCTTGCAAAGTGCGAAGCCGATTTCGTGCCGCGGAATGCACCGCGGCCGGCCTTTATGCCGCAGCGCCCACAGGAATTCGCCCGCCGGCCCTCGACAAATCGCCGTCCGCCGTTCTTGGATAGGCGAACCCTTCACCCGGCGGTGCACCCCATGTCGCTTCCCGATCCCAGCTTCCTGCTCGCGCGCGCTCCCGTCGTGCCGGTGGTCACCGTGCCCAGCGTCGCCGCGGGCGTTAAGCTTGCCCGCGCTTTGGTGGATGGCGGCCTGCCGCTGATCGAGGTGACGCTGCGCACCCCCGCCGCGCTGGAGGCTATCGCCGCCATCGCCGCCGAGGTGCCGGACGCCATCGTCGGCGCCGGCACGGTGACGCGAGTGGACCTCATCCAGAAATGCATCGACGCCGGCGCCCGCTTCCTGGTGTCGCCCGGCTGCCCCACGGCGCTGGCCGAGGCGCTGGCCGAAGCGCCGGTGCCCGTCATGCCTGGCTGCGCCACCGCCACCGAAGCGATGACGCTCGCCGCGCTGGGCTTTCCGGTGCTCAAGCTGTTCCCAGCCGAAGCGGTGGGCGGCGTCGCTCTGCTGAAGTCGCTGGCCGGCCCGCTGCCGGACCTGCGCTTCTGCCCCACCGGCGGCATCGGCCCGGATAATGTCGGCAAATATCTGGCGCTGCCCAACATCCTCGCCGTGGGCGGCTCCTGGGTCTGCCCGAACGACGCGGTGACGAGCGGCGACTGGTCGCGCATCGTGGCGCTGTCCAAGGCCGCGGCCCGGCTGCCGCGGGCGTCGTTTCCGGGGTGATCAGAACGCCTTGGGCAGGCCGGCGTCCGTTAGGATGCCGTTTGCGGTGTGACGGGACTTGGTTCCGGGGTCGATGGTGCTTCCGGGCGGTTTCCGGGGGCCACCACACGACATGGTCACCTTTGCCGCTGCGCAAAAGCTCCCAGCCATTGTCCATCAGTATGCGGCGCAGTTCCGGCCAGAAGCCGCTCATGCCGCAGCGAGCTTAACCTGGTCGGATACATGGGCAATGATCTCGATCGAGACATCGCCCGTGGTCTCGCCCGTATGTTCGAGTACATCGGGAACGATCAGCTTCAAGCGCTCGCGCAACGCTTCGATCGAGGGTGCCTCGGTAAAAATATGCAGCTCTTCGACGACGCTGCTCCACACCTGCGCTTCGGCATCCCATAAGGCACGAGCAACGATGATGCGCACGGGCGAAGCCTTTCCGACAAGATCGGCAATAATCGCCCAACCCGCACTGCCCGTCAAAGCCGATCGGCCCCGGCAGAAGCTGAAAAGCCGCCGTCATCCCGGAAACCGCTTCACGGTCGTGCCGGGATGACGAGACCTCTCTCAAAACACCAGCGGCCGTGCCTGCTTTACCTGCGGCAGCGCCTGCACCTTGGCGAGGATGTCGGCGGGTACCTTGCCGTCGACTTCCACCAACGCGATGGCATCGCCGCCCTGGCGGTCGCGGCCGAGCGCGAAGGTGGCGATGTTGACGCCGGCATCGCCCAAGAGGCTGGCGAAGCGGCCGATGAAGCCCGGCTTGTCCTCGTTCGTGACATAGATCATCGACGGGCCGAACTCGGCATCGACCCGGATGCCCTTGATCTCGACGATGCGCGGGCGCCCATCGGCGAAAACCGTGCCGGAAACCGAACGCTCCATCTGGTCGGTGACGACGGTGAGCGTGACCAGGCTCTCGAAATCGCCGGTCACGTCGCGCGTCATCTCCTCGACGACGATGCCGCGCTCCTTGGCGATCGACGGCGCCGAGACGACATTGATATCGGCCAGCGCCGGACGCAGCAGGCCAGCCACCGCCGCCGAGGTCAGCGCCTTCACCTTCAGCTCCGCCACCGCGCCCTCATAGGTGATGCGCACGGTCTTGATGTCAGTCTCGGTGAGCTGGCCGGCAAACGAGCCGAGCTTCTCGGCCAGCTCGATGAAGGGCTTCAGCTTCGGCGCCTCTTCCGCGGTGATGGAGGGGAAGTTCACCGCATTGGAAATGGCGCCGCGCAGCAGATAATCGCTCATCTGTTCGGCGACCTGGAGCGCGACATTCTCCTGCGCCTCCGAGGTGGAGGCGCCGAGATGCGGCGTGCAGATCACATTGGGATGGCCGAACAGCGGGTTCTCGGTCGCCGGCTCGGTGACGAACACGTCGAAGGCCGCGCCCGCGACATGGCCGCTGTCGAGCGCAGCGCGCAGCGCCGCCTCGTCCACCAGGCCGCCGCGCGCGCAATTGATGATGCGCACACCGGCCTTGGCCTTGGCG
>JBGGNI010000161.1:0-43187 GCA_041287585.1 Xanthobacteraceae bacterium | reverse complement strand
GTTCAGCGCGCGCACGGTGAAATAGGAATCCCGCAGCCAGCAGTGGCGGTAGTCCCAGTTGCGGATGGAATGCGGCGCCTCAGGGATAGAGGTGGTGAGCGCAGCGACGATGCCGCCGGTTTCCTCATAGGCGCACAGCTTCAGCGAGATGGCGGCGCGGATCACTTCTTCCTGCCACTCGAACGGAATGGAGAGGTAGCGCACCCATTCCTGCCAATAGTCGCAGGTCTTTTCCGCGAAGCTCCGGGCTGTTTCGGTGAGGCCGGCGGCGAAGGGCTCATCGGGCCCCAATACCAGCGTCGCCGGCTGGCTCATCACGAAGGGCCGCTCCTCGGCGACATAGACGATGGGCAGGTCGGTGGTCGCTCTAAGTGCGAAATCGGGGCCGGAAAAGCGCATATGGTTGCTGCCGCGCACCGGCTTCGGCGCGTTGGCGCCCCAGCCGATGTGCGGGCGCAGCCGCACCGTGACCCGGCAGGTGCCTGCGAGCGGCTCGATGCGGCGCACCAGCATGGCCGGCCGGTAGATGCGGTCGTACAGCTTGAAACGCGGGGCGAAGTCGGTGATGCGCAGCCTGGCGCCATCGGCCGCCTCCAGCACCGTCTCGATAACGGCGGTGTTGGCTATGTAGCGGCGCGTGGCCTTGACCGTGCCCTCCAGCACGACGTCGAAAAACCCGGCCTCCGGCTCCGCGCCGCCGATCAGCGCGGAGAAGATCGGGTCGCCGTCGATGCGCGGCCAGCAGCACCAGGCGATGCGGCCACGCCAGTCGATCAGGGCGGCGATGGTGCCGTTGCCGATGGCGGCGAGGTTCAGGTCGGTTTGCAGGTTCAAGGCGCGACGGTCTCCAGCAGCAGGGGCAGGCGGTCGAGCCAGGCGCGCACGCCGGCCGGCTCGGCTATGCGGAAATCCGCCTGTTCGGTCGGGCGCGGCCCCACCGCGACGGCGAGGCCACCGGCGGCGCGGGCGGCGCGGAAGCCGTCTTCGTCGGTCACATCGTCGCCGAAGAAGATCGGCCGACGACCGGCGAACACCGCCGTGTTCATCAGGGTCGCGACCGCCGTGCCCTTATGCCAGCCGCCGGTGCGCACCTCGATGACGAAGCGCCCTTTGAGAAACTCCACCGAGCCATCGAGGCCGAGGCCGAGCTCGATGACGCGCTGCATCACCGCGTCGCCATGTTCCGGCACGGCGCGAAAATGCACGGCGAGCGACAGCGATTTGTGCTCGATGAACACGCCGGGCCAGGCACCGATCTCGGATTGGAGCGCACTCTCCAGCGGCTTGCGCCATTTCGGTTCGGGTATCGGCACAACCGGCGTATCCGGCGCGAGCCGTATCTCCGCGCCATGCTGGCCGGCGGCGGGCAGCCGCAGCGGCGCCAGGCGCCGGTCCATCCAGTCGATGGTGCGCCCGGAGACCAGCGCCACAGCGCCGCCGAACGCGCCATGCAGGCGGGCCAGCGTGTCCGGCAGATGTTGCGGGATGGTGACCCCCTCGGGATGGTCGGCATGCTCGATCAGCGTGCCGTCTATATCGAGGAAGAGCGCCCAATCGGGCTCGGGCTCGGGGAGCATGCCGTATCCTGATGACATTTTGCGATGCAGCACGGTATCCAACGCCGGAACCGCGCGTCTGGTTCCACCTTGTCGGGCAAGGATGCGACGTTTACATAGCGCTCAAACCGCCCGATCGACCGGGTCGCCAGCCGCCCGCTTGGGCGCCGGAGCTTTGCAAACGATGGCTTCCTATCAGTACGTCTACCACATGCACGGCATGTCCAAGGCCTATCCGGGCGGCAAGAAGGTGCTCGACAATGTGCACCTGTCTTTCTACCCGACCGCCAAGATCGGCGTGCTCGGCGCCAACGGATCGGGCAAGTCCACCCTGCTGAAGATCATGGCGGGGATGGACAAGGATTTCACCGGCGAGGCCTGGGTGGCGGAAGGGGCGCGCGTCGGCTACCTGCCGCAGGAGCCGCAGCTCGATCCGACGAAAAGCGTGCGCGAGAACGTGATGATCGGCGTCGCCAAGCAGCAGGCGATCCTGGAGCGCTATAACGATCTCGCCATGAACTATTCCGACGAGACCGCGGACGAGATGACCGCGCTCCAGGACGAGATCGAGGCGCAGGGCCTGTGGGACCTCGACAGCAAGGTCGACCAGGCGATGGACGCGTTGGGTTGCCCGGAGGAGGGCTCCGACGTCGCCAAGCTCTCGGGCGGCGAGCGCCGCCGGGTCGCCCTGTGCCAATTGCTGCTGTCGCAGCCCGAGCTCCTGCTGCTCGACGAGCCGACCAACCACCTGGACGCCGAGACCACCAACTGGCTGGAAGGGCATCTGCGCAGCTATCCGGGCGCGATCCTGATCGTCACCCATGACCGCTACTTCCTCGACAATGTCACCGGCTGGATCCTGGAGCTGGATCGCGGCCGCGGCATTCCCTATGAGGGCAATTACTCCTCCTGGCTCGGCCAGAAGACCAAGCGCATGGCGCAGGAAAACCGCGAGGACGAGGCCCGCCAGCGCGCGCTCGCGTCCGAGCAGGAATGGATGGCGGCCAGCCCCAAGGCCCGCCAGGCCAAGAACAAGGCCCGTATCCAGCGCTATGACGAGCTGGTGCGCAAAGCCTCGGAGAAGGCGCCGACCACCGCGCAGATCGTCATCCCGGTGGCCGAGCGGCTCGGCAATAATGTCATCGAGTTCAACGGCCTCACCAAGTCGTTCGGTGACAAGCTGCTGATCGACAATTTGTCGTTCAAGCTGCCGCCGGGCGGCATTGTCGGTGTCATCGGCCCGAACGGCGCGGGCAAGACCACGCTGTTCCGCATGATCACCGGGCTGGAGAAGCCGGACGCCGGCACCATCACCATCGGCGACAGCGTCAAGCTCGGCTATGTCGACCAGAACCGCGACGCGCTCGACGGCAGGAAGACGGTGTGGGAGGAGGTCTCGGGCGGCAACGAGATCCTCTATCTCGGCAAGCGCGAGATCAATTCGCGGGCCTATTGCGGCGCCTTCAACTTCAAGGGGCCCGACCAGCAGAAGAAGGTCGGCATGCTGTCGGGCGGCGAGCGCAATCGCGTGCACCTCGCCCGCATCCTGCAGCAGGGCGCAAATGTTCTGCTGCTCGACGAGCCGACCAACGACCTCGACGTCGAGACGCTGCGGGCGCTGGAAGAGGCGCTGGAGGACTATGCCGGTTGCGCGGTCATCATCTCGCATGACCGCTTCTTTCTCGACCGCATCGCCACCCACATCCTCGCTTACGAGGACGACAGCCATGTCGAATGGTTCGAGGGCAACTTCCACGACTACGAGGAAGACAAGAAGCGGCGCCTGGGCGTCGACAGCATCATCCCGCACCGGATGAAGCATAAGAAGCTGACGCGGTAGTGCGTTAAGCCGCGCGCTTGTGGGGGCCGATCAAAGTATTGGCGTCGAGCCCCCAGTGCAGCACCAGCGCGCGGATCATGGCCTTGGACAGGTCCCGCTTGCCGCCCAGCACCTCCGCCGCGCGGCTCGACGAGCCGAGCACGCCAGCCAGATCTGTCTGGGTGAGGCCGCGATTGTCCATAGAGGCCATTAGATAGGCGAGCGGTTCCATCGGGACGTCTGGCACGCATTGCGCTTCATAGGCGCCGACGAGGATGCTGAGCAACTCCAGCTCTTCGTTTTGCTCGGCATCGGGAAGGACTGCCAGTTCGTCGATGCGGGCGACCGCTGTTTCATACTCCTGTTCGGTATGGATCGGCTTCATGTCAAACCTTCCCGGCGTCGATGCGATCATATTCGGCATGGGTGCCGACGAAGCGGACATAGAGCCGCCCCTTCGCCAGCAGGCAAAGCACCACGAGCCGAAACTTGTTGCCCCCGATGTTGAAGACGACGCGGTTGTCGCCGACCATATCGGCACTGCGCGCATCGGTTTTGATGTCGTGCAGGTTTCGCCACTGCGCCCGCTCGGCATCCTTGAGCCATGCCCGAAGAGGCAATTCGGCATCCGGGCGACGCAGCCAGAAAACTTGGAGAGTCTTCTTCTTGATGACGCGCATCCATTATAAGATGCTCCCATTTTGGGAGTGAGGCAAGTGCGGCTCGCAGCGAAAAGCGAGAGGAGAAGCGATGGCCGAAGACTGGAACCCGGCACAGTACCTGAAGTTCGAGGACGAGCGCACCCGGCCGCCGCGCGATCTGCTGGCGCAGGTGCCGCTGGCGCGTGCCGGCCGTGTGGTCGACATCGGCTGCGGGCCGGGCAATTCCACCGAGCTGCTGGCGGAGCGCTGGCCGCAGGCGCAGGTCACCGGCATCGATTCCTCGCCCGCCATGGTGGCGCAGGCGAGCGCGCGCCTGCCGTCGGCGCAATTCGCCGTGGCCGACATCGCGACATGGGAGCCGCCGGCGGATACCGACCTGCTGTTCGGCAACGCCATCTTCCAGTGGGTGCCGAACCACCTCGCCGTGCTGGAGCGGCTGCTGAGCGGGCTGGCGCCGGGCGGGGTGCTGGCGGTGCAGATGCCGGACAATGTCGACCAGCCCTCGCATCGCCTGATGCGCGAGACCGCGGCTGCCGGCCCGTGGGCGGAGAAGCTCGCCGGCGCCGCCCGCGACCAACTGCCGGAGATCGGCGCCTATTACGATCGGCTGGGGCCGCACGCGCGCCGGCTCGACATCTGGCACAGCATCTACAACCATCCGCTGGCCGGGCCGGGCGCCATCGTCGAATGGTTTCGCTCCACGGGTCTGCGCCCGTTCCTGGCGCCGCTGAATGAGGCGGAGCGCGCCGGCTTCCTCGCCGACTACACGGCGCGGATCGCCAAGGCCTATCCGCCGCGGTTCGACGGGAAGGTGCTGCTGCGCTTTCCCCGACTGTTCGTCGTCGCGGTGCGGTAGGCGAGGCCGCTACAGCGTGTAGCTCAGGGCGGCGTAGTAGGAGCGGCCGTAGTCGGCGATGAGATTGGCCTTGTCGGTGCCGTTGATGATGCGGCGGGCGCCGACCCAATTTTTCGCCGTCTTGGAGAAATAATCGCCCAGTTTCTTGCCGGTGAACCAGCCTTCGATCATGCCGACGAACAGGATCTGCGTGGCGTGCTTGGGGTCCATCACCGCATCGGGATTGGCGACAAAATCGAAGCCGAGCTTGGTCGAGGCCTTCCGGTAATTGACCTTCCAGGTCAATTGCACGAAGCCGCGGCCGAAATAGCGCTTGCCGTCGCCGACCGCGGTGTGTCCCATCTTGCGGGCCAGTGTCGGGCGGGCGCCGCTCACATCGTACATCTTCATGTAATAGCTCGGCCCGCCATATTCCTTGATGGGCTGGAATTTGCGGTCGGTTTCGTGGTGTGTGGTGGCAAGGGCGTAGGCCAGCCAGCGGTCGTCGTTCGCCGCATACTTGCCTTCCCACTCATCCAGAATGCCGGTGAGCCCTTTGACCTGCGAGCTGTTGAGCGAGCCGGCAAAGAGATGTTGGCGTACGTATGAAAAGAAGAAGTCGCGATTGATGCTCATGGCCGCCCCCGCGTTTCATGTGCAGGGAGCATAGGAATATCGGGCAATGATTGCAAACAGATGGACTGCACGTACGCTGGGTTTCGGCCGGCGAATCTTCCTGCTGCTGGGGGCCGTCGCGGGAATACTTGCGTCCTGGTACAATCCGGCAAAAGCCGATGCCGGCTTTGACCGCTGGCTCGCTGCGCAATGGCCGGCAGCGCAGGCGCTCGGCATTTCGAAGGCGACCTTCGAGCGCGAGACCCGCGGTCTGGAGCCCGACTACGGCCTGCCGGATCTTGCCATTCCCGGCAAGCCAAAAGCGCCGGACCGTCAGGCGGAATTCGTGCAGACGCCGGCCGCCTATGTCTCGGACGCCGCCATCGGCAAGCTGGCCGCGCAGGGCCGCGCGCTGGCACGGCAGCATGCCGCCTCGCTTGCCGCGATCGAGCAGCGTTTCGGCGTGCCGGGCAATGTGTTGCTCGCCATCTGGGCGCGCGAGACCGCCTATGGCGGCGCCAAGCTGAGCTACGACACGCTGCGCGTGGTGGCGACGCAGGCCTATGTCGGCCGGCGCAAGGAGCAGTTCCGCGACGAGTTTCTGGCGGCGCTGAAGATACTCGACGACGGTCATGTCACGCGGGCGCAGATGAAGAGCTCCTGGGCCGGCGCCATGGGGCTCACCCAGTTTCTGCCGACCGGCTACCTTACCTATGGCGTGGACCTTAACGGCGACGGCACGGCCAATATCTGGACCGATGTGCCCGAGGCGCTGGCGGCCACGGCGAGCCTGCTGCGGGAAAAAGGCTGGCAGGCCGGCAAGAGCTGGGCCTATGAGGTCAGCCTGCCCAAGGGGTTCGATTGCACCTTGGCCGAGCCCGGCGTGCAGCGCCCGATCCGCGACTGGCTGCGCCAGGGCGTGGCGCCGGCCTTTGGCCAGCGGCTGTCACCGGCGGCGCAGAGCGAGACCGCCTCGATCATCATGCCGGCCGGCCCCTACGGCCCGGCCTTCCTCACGCCGGCCAACTACTTCGCCTTGAAGGCGTATAATTTCGCCGATCTCTATGTGCTGTATGTCGGCCACCTCGCCGACCGCATTCTCATCGATCGCCCGTTCGCCACGCCCTGGGCGAAGATCGAACTGGTGCGCACCGCGGATCTCGAATTCATGCAGAAGGTGATGACGCAGCAGGGCTTCTATGCCGAGAAGATCGACGGCAAGGCCGGCATGAAGACCCGCGCCGCACTCGGCGCCTACCAGAAGGCCAGCGGGTTGCCGCTGGACTGCTGGCCCGATGCGCAGGTGCTGGCGCATATGCGCAAGGGCGGGTGAGCGGCTTCCCGGCTCAGTTCAATGCGTCCAGCACCGGCGGCAGCGCCGCGAGCATCGCGTCGCGTGCACGCCAACTTGTGGGCGTTTCCTGCCGCGCCGCGTCGCGCTCAAGCCGGACGAAGACGATGGTCCGCTCGCCCTTGGTCGCCCAGCCGACGAACCACCCATAGGGCTGGTCGCGTACTGGCTTGCCGGCCTGGTCGAGCGCGAAGCCCATGCCGGTCTTGCCATGCACCTTCCAGCCATTTGCGGTGGCGCCCACCGCAGTGATCGCCGCGGTCATCGCCACCGCCTGGGCGGACACCGGCAGCGTGCCGTTCAGCATTCGGCCGAGAAAGGCCATCTGCTCCAGCGGCGAGATAGCGAGCGAGGAACTGAGCCAGGCATTGGTCAGCCCGTTATGCCGGCCCCGCTCGCCGGAAATGTCCCGGTTGCCGTAGTCGAAGCTGTCGACATAGTGGCGGAAACGCTCGTCTCCGAGCGCGGTGGTGATCTCCTGAGAATACCAGACCACGGATTCCTTCATCCAGTAGCTCGGGTCGGTATCGGTCTTCCACTCCTCGCGCCAGGCGGCATATTGCGGCTTGAACGGCCAGTTCGGCCGTTTGGCGTCGATCAGGATGCCGGCGTCATAGCCCATGAGCGCGATGGGTATCTTGAAGGTCGAGGCGGGCGTCACGCGGTTGGCGCAACCGGTGCCCTCCCGCTTCACCACCGTGCCAGTCGCGGCGTCGGCGAAGGCGGTACAGATCGTCTCCGCCTGCGCCGCAGCGGTGGCGAGGCAGAGGGCGAGAAAATTGGCGGCGATGCGCGGGAACATGGGTGTGGGCTCGCGAGTGCGTCGGAAGAGCGACATCCATCATCGCCGCATGGCGATAAAGCGGCGCCGACGTGGTCTTCCCACGCCTTCCGCCGCCCCTCACCGCGGCGTACTGGAAATCACCCTCAGGTCCATGCCGGCGCCGATGTCGCGGGCCGGCAGCCAGAACACCTCGCCCTCGCTGTCCTCGGTGTCCAGCCACAGGAACGGCAGATGCGGGTACTCGGCCTCCAGCAATTCGCGGCCGGTGCCTATCTCGCAAATGAGGCCGCCGCGGGCGGTGAGGTGTGCGGGGGCCTGGGCGAGGATGCGGCGAACGATGTCGAGGCCGTCCGGCCCGCCGTCGAAGGCGAGCGCCGGCTCGTGGCGGAATTCCGGCGGCAGCGCCGCCATCGCCTCGGCGTCGACATAAGGCGGGTTGGTGATGATGACGTCGTAGAGCCGGCCCTTCAGCGGGGCGAACAGGTCGCCCTCGATCAGGTTCACCCGGTCGGCCAAATCGTGCTCTTCGACGTTCTCCGCCGCCAGTGCCAGTGCGTCGGCGGACAGATCGATGGCGTCGACGCGGGCATTGGGGAAGATCAGCGCGGCCAGTATGGCGAGGCAGCCCGAGCCGGTGCACAAATCGAGCACGCGCACGATCGCCTCGGAATCCTCCACCAGCGTGAAGCCTTCGCCGCCGAACAACCCGCCGGCCATCAGTTCGCCGATGAAGGAGCGCGGCACGATGGCCCGCGCGTCGCTGCGAAACGGCACGCCGCCTATATAGGTCCGCCCCAGCAGATAGGCCGCCGGCGCGCGGGTGGTGACCCGCGCCTCGATCAGGCTGGCCAGCCGCGTGCGTTCCTCGCCGGTCAGCCGGGCATCGAGCCAGGGCTCCAGTGCGTCGACCGGCAGATGGAGCGCCTCCAGCACCATGAACGCCGCCTCGTCGAGCGCGGTCGTGGTGCCGTGTCCGAACTCCAGCCCCGCCGCGGTGAAGCGGCTCACCCCATAGCGGACGAAATCCCGCACCGTCTTCAGCCCGTCCGCGCTCAATCGTACCTCCACGTCATTCAGGGCAGCAGCAGCACGCCGGCCCGCGGAAAGCAAGCTGGTGGAGCGCGCTCTTGCGGCCGGCGCGCGTCCGGGTTCTATGGTGTGGCAAACGGGGGAGCGCGACCATGACCGAGACGCCGGCCGAAGAGATCGTGCTGCACATCGACCGTTCCGTGGCGCTGGTGCTGTTCGAGTTTCTCTCACGCACCGTCGACGACGGCGACGGCGAGGCGCTGGCCGACCTCGTGGAAGACGAGGCGGAAATCCCCGCGCTCTGGGCTATGCTGGCAGGGCTGGAGAGCGTGCTGCACGAGCCGATCGACGACAAATACGACAAGCGCCTCCGGGCCGCCCGGAAAGCGGTCGCCACCCGATTCGGCGGCGCGTTTTCCGACAAGCAAAGCTGAGCCGGGCTTCCGGCTCAGAGGCTCAGTTGGCGGCGGTGGTGCGCGCCACCGGCGCGGCGGAGGCGGGCAGCACCGCAGGCTGAGCCGCCGTGCGTACGGCGGCGTCCGTTGCGGGCAGGGCGGCGGGGCGGATGTCGCCGGCTACCGCCTGGGCCAGATCGCGTCCCAGGCAGTTGTAGCTCCAGTCATTCATGTGGAAGCTATCCGCCGCCAGGAAGGCGTCGAACGGCAGGCCGGCGCGCTGATGCCAGTCCTGCATCAGGGCGAAGCGGTGAAACACCGGCACGCCTTCATCGCGGGCCACCGTGTTCAGCAGCGCCACCATCGGCGCGGTGTCGGCATCCGCCAGCACCCGCGGCGCGTATTGCGGATCGAGCAGCAGGAAATCGGCGTTCAGCGCCCGCGTCCGGCGGATCGCCTCGCGCAGGATGGTCTCCGCCGTCGCCAGGCCGTTGTCACGGAACAGCGCGTTCACGCCGCCCTGCCAGATCACCAATGTGGGTTGCAGCGCGCCGACATCGGCATCGAAGCGGGCCAGCATCTCCGGGCCGTCCTGGCCATTGATGCCGCGATTGACCACGCGGATGCGGTTCGCGGGGAAGCGCTCCGCGAGCGCCGCCTCCAATCGGCTGGGATAGTCGCGGCCGGGCGCGCTGGTGCCCGCGCCGGCGGTGGACGAAGAGCCGATGGCGACGATGACGACCGGCTCGTTGGCAGCGAGCTTCGCGGCGAGGCGCGGCAGCGGCGCCTCCAGCCGGGTCAGCGCTGTGCTGGCCGGGCAGATCGCGGGCAGCGATGCCGCGCCTGCCGGCACGGCGACAGCGGCAAGCAAGCCGGCCACAAGCAAGGGATTGGCGCGGCGCGCACGAAACAAAGACGCCATGTCAGCGGGATCCGACGGTTCGCAGGGTGACACCGTCGGCGATCATATTGACGAGCAGCCGGCCGACGCATCGGTGCACGTTCTCGAACAGGCCCGGCTCGGCGCGCAGGCTGTCGAAATCGAAGAGCCCTTCTTCGTCCCAAAAGCGCATAAGCGCATAGCGGTCGAACACCGGCGCGCCGTTGGAGCGGGCGGCCCAGAGCAGCATGGAGGCGTAGGGCGCCGCGTCGAAGGCGAAATCGGTGCGCGGGCTGAATTGCGGGCTCATCAGCAGCATGTCGGCGCCGGCCTGGTGCGCCAGATCGATGCCGGTGCCGACGGCATCGGCGAACGCGTCGAGTTCGACGCCGCGAATGGCGTCATAGGTGCCGGCCTGCCAAATCACGAGGGCCGGCTTTACCGCGGTCAGCAGTTCCGGCAGCCGCTCGACCATATCGACGGCGTCGAGCTTGGGTTCGCTGCGGGTGACGACATTGATCGGGTGTGCCGGGTAGCGCGCCCGCAGCGCCTCTTCCAGATAGCTCGGGAAGCGGCGCACCACATCCGCGGCCTTGCCATCGCCAACCTTGCCCGCCGCCGAGGAACTGTTGAGCACCAGCACCACCGAAGGCGGACCCTCGCGCAGCGACCGCGCCAGGCGGGGCAGCTCAAAACCGGATTGGGTCAAAGCGGGAGGCGCGCTGCAAGGTGCGGCACCTTGCGCGTGCAACTCGCCTGTCGCTGTCGCCAGCGCGAGCACCAGCCCCAAACCCAGCCGCTTCAGTTCCACCGTGCTGTCCGCGCTCGTCAATCGTTCTTGCGCGCAGCGATCCTGCGCTCGGCGCGAGCATACCATGACAGCAGGGCTGCGAGACCTACCATCATGCCGATGCCGGCGACGCTGAGCACAATCTGCATTGCTATCGTGCTTATAATTTCAGTGAGCACGAAATGTGCGGCGAAAGAAAGGAACACGCCGAAGCAGAACACCTCCAGCGAATGCTGGCCGCACAGCACCATCGGCCGCAGCACGGGAGAGCGCAGCGCGGCGAGGTCCTCCGGCACCAGCCGCACCACGATCAGCGCGAGGGAGAGAAAATGCAGCAGCCGCAGCGGCGCGAGGTCGGTCTTGCTGATCGGGTAGATCAATTGGCCGATGGCGTCCGGCACGATGCCGTCGAGCCGCGGCCACCACCAGCTCATCACCACCACGAGCGAGAGCAGGAGGTACAGCCCTGCGAGAGCAAGCATGAGCCGCGAGCCTATCAGCCCGGCCAGCCGCTCCGTGCCGCCGATGCCGCACCAGCCGCCGAACACGAACAGGAACTGCCAGGCGAACGGATTGAAGAACCACACCCGCTCGTCCGGATAGGCCGGCAGGTTCCAGCCGAACCAGCCGGCGCAGAGGTAGAGCGTGAACGAGGCCGCCAGCATCAGATCGGCGCGCCGCTTCAAGAGCCACAGCACCGGCGGGAACGCCGCCATCAGCACGATGTAGAGCGGCAGCACGTCCATGTTCGCCGGGCGGAACTTCAGTAGTAGCGCCTCGATCAGCGCGGTGTCCGGCTCGCTGAGGAACTGCAGCGCGCCCATCTCCTCCGCATAGAGCGGGTTGGAGAAGCGACCGATGACATAGGAAATCTCGGCCAGATAGACCACGAACAGGAAGATGAAGGCGACATAGAGCTGCCAGGCCCGGCGCAGCATGCGGGCGGAGGTGACGACGACGCCGTTCGTCTCCATCTGCCGGCCATACACCATGGCGGCGGTGTAGCCGGAGATGAAGACGAAGATCTCGGTGGCGTCGCTGAAGCCGAAATTGCGGGTGGTCACCCAGTTCAGCGCATTGGTGGGGATGTGGTTCAGGAAGATGAGCCACAGCGCCAGGCCGCGGAAAAGGTCCAGCCGGACATCGCGCCCGCTGGCCGGTGCGGGGTCGGCTGCACCCCCGTTCGCCGGCTGCCAGGTCTTTACAGGCTGCGAAGTCTTTGTCGGCTGCGCTGCCGCGGATTTCGAATCGACGGCGGGTGGGGTTCGAACGTCCACCCGCCTGCTCTCACTTCTTGAGGCGCAGGCCGAGCATCAGCACCGCCATGCCGGTGAACAGCAGATCGATGCCGAGAAACAGCCCGAGCACCCACACCGAGTTCACCGGCCATTGCAGCATGATCTCGATGCCGAGCACCAGCGTGATGACGCTGGAGAAGGCGAGCCAGCCCCAGCCTTCGTGCGGGCGGGCCTGGATGGCGGCGATGAGGCGGAACGCGCCGGCAATGACCAGCGAGACGCCCAGCACCAGCGTGAGCACGCCGGCGGCCATAACCGGATTGTTGATCGCAATCACGCCGGCCGCCATGTAGACAAGGCCCGACAGCACCCAGAATAGGAAGGCGCCCCAGCCCTTGACCTGAAAGGCGTGGAAAATCTGCGCGACGCCGGCGACCGCCATGGTGAAGCCGACATAGAACACCGAGAACACCGTGCCGAGCACGAGATTGCCCATAGCAATGAAGCCGGCCACGATCAGCACGATGCCGAGGGCGACGAACCAGCCCCATTTGGCCTTCATCTGGGTCAGATGGCCGCCGAGTATCGAGCCGGGGGTCGGCACGGGCGCGTTGGTTTGAAACGTCATGGGATCAGCCTTGGTTTGGTTCGGCCGGTCATCACCGCAACGCAAACGCCTTGCGCCGCGCGCGGTTCCAGCCGACTCGTCACGGGACGAGCAGATACCATGATACAGCTCTAACCAGGCCGACGCAGCGCCCAATGGCGGACGAACCGATGATGGACGAGGGTGCCGATCTGTTCGGCGTGTCGCCGGACCTGCCGGCCCGGCAGTTTGCCGGGCGCTTGGCGCTGCTGCTGTTCGCCGACGGAGCGGGCTTCGAGACCCGCGAGACCGCGCGCATCGCGGTCGGCCTCGACGGTCTGGCCGGCGACCGTCACGCCGGCACGGCCCGGCCCGCCTGTTCGCGGGTGCCGTGGTATCCGCGTGGAACGCCGATCCGAAACAGCCGCCAGGTCTCCATCGTCGCACCGGACGAGATCGCCGAGATCGCGCGCCGGCTGAACCTGGCCGAGCTTCGGCCGGGGTGGATCGGCGCCAATCTGGTGATCGAGGGGGTGCCGCAGCTCACCCGCCTGCCGCCGGGCACGCGGCTGCACTTTCCCAGCAGCGCTGCGCTGGTAGTGGAGGCCGAGAACCAGCCGTGCCGCCATGCCGGCGCTGCCGTGGCGGCGGCGACCGGCGCGCCGGTCGAGCTGGAATTCGCCAAGGCCGCGCGGGGTTTGCGCGGTCTTGTGGGTTGGGTGGAGCGGGCAGGAGAATTGTGCGCCGGCGATGCCATCAAGGTGAAGGTGCCGGCGCAGCGCCTGTGGCGCGGCTGAGCCGGCGCAATGCCGGCTCGCCGAATGCTTATTGCGGCGCAATCACCGGGGTGGGCTGCACGGTGTTGGCGGCGGTCTTGGGTGCCGGATTGCCCGGCAGCACCACGACCCTGGTCCCGACCTTCACCTTCTCGTAAAGGTTCTCCACGTCCTCATTGACCATACGGATGCAGCCAGACGAGACGAAGCTGCCGATGGTCGAGGGCTGGTTGGTGCCGTGAATGCGATAGATGGTGGCGCCGAGGTACAGTGTGCGGGCGCCGAGCGGATTGCCCGGGCCGCCAGCCATGAAGCGCGGCAGATAGGGCTGACGCTCGATCATTTCCGCCGGCGGGCGCCAGTCGGCCCATTCCGCCTTCTTGGTGATCTTCTCGGTGCCGGCCCAGGTGAAGCCGTCGCGGCCGACGCCGATGCCGTAGCGTTCCGCCTTGCCGCCCGGCAGCACCAAATAGAGATAGGTGTTCGGCGTATCGATGATGATGGTGCCCGGCGGTTCCTTGGTGACGTAGTCGACCACTTGGTGCCGAAGATTGGGCGGAAGCTCGCGCGGCTTGCCCTGCTCCGGCTGGTCTTCCGGCGGCAGCGCGGCGATGCTGGCGCCGTTGGCACCCACGGCATCGACGGAACCGGGAGGAATGGCGCCGGTAACGGCGGGCGCATCCTGCGGCGGGGCGCTGTAGCTCGGCTGTGCCGGATAGCCGGCCTGCGGCTGCGGCGCGGCCTGCCGCGGATAGGCCGGCGCCATGCCGGCCGGCTGCTGGCCGGAATAGGCACCCGGCGGATAGCCGGCCTGTTCCGGCTGAAGCGGCGGCAGAGGCTGACCGGCGGCATAAGGCGCCGGCGGCGCGGCCGGGCGGCCATAGGTCTGCGGCTGCGCATAAGGGTCGCGCACGCCCGGCGGCGGTGCACCGGCAGCGCCCTGGCCGGATGACGTGCCATAGGGATCATAGGCCGCCGGCACTTCCGCGGTCGGGGCCGGGCTGTAGGTGGCCGGCTGACCGCCCTGTTCGACCGGATAATATTGCGCGCCCGCGGTTCCGGACATCGCGAAGAGGCCAAGCACGGCAGCGGAGACGAGGGGGAGGCGAACAGCCATTATCGAGCCTGCGTTATGGTTTCCCGAGCACTTGACGCCAGGAGATGACGCAGGAAGAAGGCGGGTTCAAGACCGCGCTGCCCCATTTCGCCATCACGCCCACGTCAGGCGCGCACACGGCGCGCGCCGATGCAGCAGGGCAACACTTATCCAAGCGGGTTGGTTGCACCGGACGAGCAAAAACCTCGCCCTGGTGCAAGGATGCGGGCGCAAATATTAGAAATGCATTAACTCTGAATGCTGCACGGCGGCAGGCGCACAAGGGGGGCAGACGACTTGCGCCGAGGCCGACACGCATATAAAGATATGTTTATATGTTTTTCCGGTGACCGATGCCGCCTGTCGCTCCACTCTCCTATCTGGCGCTTCTCGACGGCCTGAAGGCCGCCGGCGAGGATACGCGCCTGCGCCTCCTGGCGCTGATGGGCGAGGGGGAGCTGACCGTGTCCGAGCTGACCGAAATCCTCGGCCAATCGCAGCCGCGAATCTCGCGTCATCTCAAGCTGCTGGCCGAAGCCGGCCTGGTGGAGCGCTTCCGCGAGGCGAGCTGGGCGTTCTATCGCCGCGCGTCCGAGACGCCCGGCGCCCGGCTCACCGACGCCCTGATCGAATTGATCGATGCCACAGACCCGGTGCTGCGCCGCGACCGCGAGCGGCTGGAGGCGGTGCGCACGGCGCGGGCGGCGAGCGCGCAGGCCTATTTCGGCGCCCATGCGCACGAGTGGGACGCCTTGCGCCGCCTGCATGTGCCGGAGGCGGCGGTGGAGGCGGCGATCCACGGCGTGCTCGCCGGCGAGCGAATCGGCAGCCTTTTGGACCTCGGCACCGGCACCGGGCGCATATTGGAGCTGTTCTCGCCCGAAATCGGCCGCGGCGTCGGCATCGATCTGTCCGCCGACATGCTGGCGGTCGCCCGCGCCAATCTGGAGCACGCCGGCGCGCGCAACTGCACGGTGCGACAGGGCGACATCTATAATCTGGCTTTACCGCGCGACGCTTTCGACGTCGTGATCGTCCACCAGGTGCTGCACTATCTGGAGGATACGCCGCGTGCGCTGCGCGAGGCGGCGCGGGTGCTGCGGCCGGGCGGGCGGCTGCTGGTGGTGGATTTCGCCCCGCACGATCTCGAATTTCTGCGTGAGGCCCACGCCCATCGCCGCCTCGGCTTCGCCCGCGAGGCGATGGAAGCCTGGCTGGTGCAGGCCGGCCTCGAACCCGTCTCGCACCGTGCCCTGGCCCCCGAGGCCGGTTCGGACGGCACGCTCACCGTTTCGCTTTGGCTTGCCCGTGACGCCCGCCTCGCGCTGGCGGAGAGCCGGGACCACAAGGAGTTTGCCTGATGCCGTCGGAAGTGGAACGTCGCAGCCGCCGGCCCGGCGGGCGGCCGATTTCGGTGTCGTTCGAGTTCTTCCCGCCCAAGACGGCGGAGATGGAAGCGACTTTGTGGAACTCGGTGACCCGGCTGGCGCCGCTGGCGCCGCGCTTCGTCTCCGTCACCTATGGCGCCGGCGGCTCGACGCGTGAGCGCACCCACGCCACGGTGGAGCGCATCGTGAAGGAAACGCGGTTGGCCCCGGCCGCGCACCTCACCTGCGTCGCCGCCGCCAAGTCCGAGGTGGACGAGGTGGTGCGCGGCTATTGGAGCGCCGGCGTGCGCCACATCGTGGCGCTGCGCGGTGATCCGCCGGGCGGCGTCGGCCAGGCCTATGAGCCGCATGCGGAGGGCTACAGGACCTCGGCGGACCTGGTGGCCGGGGTTCGCCGCATCGCCAATTTCGAGGTGTCCGTCTCGGCCTACCCGGAAAAGCACCCGGAAAGCCCGTCCTTCGACGCCGATCTCGACATATTGGAAGCCAAGGTCGATGCCGGCGCCACGCGGGCGATCACCCAGTGCTTCTTCGACAACGACATCTATTTCCGCTACCTCGACAAGGTGCGCGCCCGCGGTATCGACGTGCCGGTGGTGCCGGGCATTCTGCCGGTGAGCAACTTCAAGCAGGCGCGGAATTTCGCCGACAAGACCGGCACCTACATGCCGTCCTGGCTCGCCGGGCGCTTCGAGGGGCTCGACAACGATGCCGAGACCCGCAAGCTGATCGCGGCGGCGGTGGCGGCCGAGCAGGTGTTCGACATGGTCGACCGCGGCGTGACCGAATTCCACTTCTACACGCTCAACCGCGCGGACCTCGTCTATGCCGTCTGCCATCTGCTCGGCATCCGCCCGCCGGCGGAGGCAGCGGGGCAGGCGGCGGCGTGAGCAAATCGTGGTGCGATGCCATATAGTAGGGGCATTCGCGGAGACGATGAGATGAGCGAACCGGATAATTCTATTTTCAAGTTGCTGCGGGAAATCCGGCTGGAAATGCAAGGTGGATTCAAAGAGCATGCCCTGCGCTTCCAAGCTCTCGACAAGGAACTCGGCGGCCTGAAATCTGCGGTGCACGGCGAGTCCGTGCTCGGCAGCTACGCGGCGGCCCAGTTCGACGATCGACTTTCAGCCATCGAGAAACGTCTCGACCGTCTTGAAAAAGACCATTGATTACAATCGTTCCGTCTCCAGCTGTCACGCCGGGCGCTACCTGCGCGTGACAAGATGAGTGCCCCATGACCGCCCAGCCGACCGAAACCCTCATTGCCCTGCGCGACGCCGCCGCAAAGCGCATTCTCGTGCTCGACGGCGCCATGGGCACGATGATCCAGCAATTGAAGCTGGACGAGGCCGGCTATCGCGGCGAGCGGTTCAAGAGCTGGAATCGCGATCTCAAGGGCAATAACGACCTGCTCAACCTCACGGCTCCCGAGTCTGTGCGGGACATCCATCTCGCCTATTTTCTGGCGGGTGCCGACATCGTGGAGACCAACACCTTCTCCGGCACCACCATCGCCATGGCCGATTACGGCATGGAAAGCCTGGTCTATGAGCTGAATTTCGAGGGCGCCCGTCTCGCCAAGGACGCCGCGCGCCTGGCGGAAGCCAAGGACGGCCGCCGCCGTTTCGTCGCCGGCGCCATCGGCCCCACCAACCGCACCGCCTCGATCTCGCCGGACGTTAACGACCCCGGCTATCGCGCCACCTCTTTCGACGAACTGGCGGTCGCCTATGGCGAGCAAGCCGCGGCGCTGCTCGACGGCGGTGCCGACCTGCTGCTGGTCGAGACCATCTTCGACACGCTGAACGCCAAGGCGGCGGTGTTCGCCATCGAGAAGCTGTTTGCCGAGCGCGGGCTGCGCGTGCCGGTGATGATCTCCGGCACCATTACCGACCTCTCCGGCCGCACGCTGTCCGGCCAGACGCCGGAGGCGTTCTGGTATTCGCTGCGCCACGCCGCGCCGTTCTCCATCGGCCTCAATTGCGCGCTCGGCGCCAAGGAGATGCGCGCCCATATCGATTCGCTGTCGCGGATCGCCGACACGCTGGTGTGCGCCTATCCTAATGCCGGCTTGCCCAATGAGTTCGGCCTGTACGACGAGAGCCCGGCGGCGATGGCCAAGCTGGTCGGCGAGTTCGCAGCTTCCGGCCTCGTCAATGTGGTCGGCGGCTGCTGCGGCACCACGCCGGACCATATTCGCGCGCTCGCCCAGGCGGTGGCGCCGCACAAGCCGCGCGTGGTGCCCGAAATCGAGCCGCGTCTGCGCCTCTCCGGCCTGGAGCCGTTCGAACTGACGCCGCAGATTCCGTTCGTGAATGTCGGCGAGCGCACCAACGTCACCGGCTCGGCGCGCTTCCGCAAGCTCATCACCAATGGCGACTACACCGCGGCGCTGGCGGTGGCGCGCGACCAGGTGGAGAACGGCGCGCAGGTCATCGACGTCAATATGGACGAGGGCCTGCTCGATTCCGAAAAGGCCATGGTGACCTTCCTCAATTTGCTCGCCGCCGAGCCGGACATCGCCCGTGTGCCGATCATGGTCGACAGCTCCAAATGGAGCGTCATCGAGGCCGGGCTGAAGTGCATTCAGGGCAAGGGCATCGTCAATTCCATCTCCATGAAGGAGGGCGAGGACGCATTCCGCCACTATGCCCGGCTGGTGCGCGCCTATGGTGCGGCCGTGGTGGTGATGGCGTTCGACGAGCAGGGCCAGGCCGACACCTATGAGCGCAAGGTGCAGATCTGCTCGCGGGCCTACCGCATCCTGGTCGACGAGGTCGGCTTCCCGCCCGAGGACATTATCTTCGACCCGAACATCTTCGCGGTGGCGACCGGCATCGAGGAGCATGCCGGCTATGGCGTCGCCTTCATCGAGGCGACGCGCGCCATCCGCCAGCAATTGCCGTACGCCCATATTTCCGGCGGCGTGTCGAACCTCTCCTTCTCGTTCCGCGGCAATGAGCCGGTGCGCGAGGCCATGCACGCGGTGTTTCTCTACCACGCCATCGCCGCCGGCATGGATATGGGCATCGTCAATGCCGGCCAGCTCGCGCTCTACAGCGAGATCGAGCCGGAGCTGCGCGAGGCCTGCGAGGACGTGGTGCTGAACCGGCGCGACGACGGCACCGACCGGCTGCTGGCGCTGGCCCAGCGCTTCAAGGGCGGCGGGCGCGAGCGCAAGGAAGCCGATCTCACCTGGCGCACCTGGCCGGTGGCCAAGCGGATCGAGCACGCGCTGGTCAACGGCCTCACCGATTTCGTCGAGGTCGACACCGAGGAGGCGCGGCTCGGCGTGGCGCGTCCGCTGCACGTCATCGAAGGCCCGCTGATGGCCGGCATGAACGTGGTGGGCGACCTGTTTGGCGCCGGCAAGATGTTCCTGCCGCAGGTGGTGAAGTCCGCCCGCGTGATGAAGCAGGCGGTGGCCTATCTCATGCCCTTCATGGAGCAGGAGAAGCTCGACAACGGCATCACCGAGGATTCCTCCGCCGGCAAGATCCTGATGGCGACGGTGAAGGGCGACGTGCACGACATCGGCAAGAACATCGTCGGCGTTGTGCTGCAGTGCAACAATTACCAGGTCATCGATCTCGGCGTCATGGTGCCGACTGCGAAGATTCTTGAGGTGGCGCGGGCGGAAAAGGTCGATGTCATCGGACTGTCCGGCCTCATCACCCCTTCGCTGGACGAGATGGTGCACGTCGCCGCCGAGATGGAGCGCGAGGGCTTTTCCGTGCCGCTGCTGATCGGCGGCGCGACGACCTCGCGCGTGCACACGGCGGTGAAGATCGCCCCGCAATATCTGCGCGGGCCGGCGGTCTATGTCACCGATGCCAGCCGCGCGGTCGGTGTGGTCTCCAGCCTGTTGAACGACAATCTGCGGGACGACTTCGTCGCCGGCGTGCGCGCCGAATACGTCAAGCTTGCCGACGGCCACGCCCGTGCCGACCGCAACAAGGTTCGGGTGCGGCTGGAGGATGCCCGCGCCAATGCCCTGGCGCTCGACTTCTCCGGCTACCAGCCGCCGGTGCCGACCTTCCTCGGCACCCGGGTGTTCCAGGAGTACGACCTCGCCGAGCTGGTGCCCTATATCGACTGGACGCCGTTCTTCCAGTCCTGGGAGCTCGCCGGCCAGTATCCGCGCATCCTCGACGACTCGAAGGTCGGCATCGCCGCACGCGCACTGTTCGACGACGCCCAGCGCATGCTGGCGCGCATCGTCGCCGAGAAGTGGATCACCGCCCGCGCGGTGATCGGCTTCTGGCCGGCCAATGCGGTGCAGGACGACATCGTGCTCTATGCCGGCGCGCAGGACACCGAGCCGCTGGCCCGGCTGCACACGCTGCGCCAGCAGATGGCCAAGCGCGAGGGGCGGGCCAACATTGCGCTGTCCGATTTCATCGCGCCGGCTGCGAGCGGCGTGCGCGACTATATCGGCGGCTTCTGCGTCGCCACCGGCTTCGGCGAGCAGGCCCGCACCGACGCCTTCAAGGCCGCGCACGACGACTATTCGGCGATTCTTCTCAAGGCGCTGGCCGATCGTTTTGCCGAAGCGCTTGCGGAGCGCATGCACGAGCGGGTGCGCAAGGAGTTCTGGGCTTATGCGCCGGATGAAGCGCTTGAGAATGAGAATCTGATTCAGGAAACCTATCGCGGCATCCGCCCGGCACCGGGCTATCCGGCACAGCCGGACCACACCGAGAAGGCGACTCTTTTCAAGCTGCTGGACGCCACCGCTGAGATCGGAGTCGAGCTCACCGAAAGCTTTGCCATGTGGCCGGGTGCGGCGGTGTCGGGGCTGTATTTCGCCCACCCGGAGGCCGCCTATTTCGGCGTCGGGCGCATCGAGCGCGACCAGGTGGAAGACTATGCGGCGCGCAAGGGCATGAGCGTCGAGGTCACGGAGCGCTGGCTCGCGCCGGTGCTGAACTATGACCCGGTTTCGCTGAAGGCGGTGGCGGCGGAGTAAGGCGCCGTCCCTCCGCGACGTTCACGCGTCGGCGATGGCGCGTTCCAGGAAGCGGGCAGCCTCCAGTGCGGCGCGGTCGCGGCCGAAGCGGCCGACCACCTGCACGCCGATCGGCAGCCCGGTGGCGCCGCGCAGGCCAGGCACATTGATGCAGGGCGAGCCGAGCAGGGTCCACAGCCGGTTGAAGATCGCCTGTCCGGTGGTGGCGTAACCCGCCGGCGCCTCGCCGGGGGCGGAGAAGGTCAGCACCGCGTCGAAGGCACCGAACAGATCGGCGCTGGCGTGGCGGGCCTGCCGGGCCTTGCGCCGGGCGGCGTCGTAGGCGTCCGGCGTCACGGTACGGGCGGCGTCGAGATAGTCGCCGAGCTGCGGCGACATCGCGGCACGGTGGCGGTCCCAGTCGTCGGCACAGGCAAGCGCTGCCTCATAATACTGGATCACGCCGTGCGCCGTATCGCCGGCCTCGACCGCGTCCGGCAAAGCGAGCGTCGTCACTTTCGCACCCGCGCGCTCGGCCGCGCGGGCGGCCGCTTCCAGCGCCGCCTGCGCGTCCGGCGAAGCCTCGCCGGCGCGGGCGGTGTGCACCAGGGCGAAATGCGGTGCGGCAATCTCGTGTCCGAGCATGAGGTCGCGACCGGTCATCGCCGAGGCGGCGAAGGCGGCGTCAGCGACATGGGCGGCGAACAGACCGAGCGTGTCCAGCGACCAGGAGAACACCTTGGTGCCCACGGTGGGTATCAGCCGGAACGACGGCTTGTAGCCGGCGACGCCGCAGAACGATGCCGGGCGAATGGTGGAGCCTGCGGTCTGGGTGCCCAGCGCCAGCGGCAGCATGCCGGCGGCGACCGCCGCCGCCGAGCCGGCCGAGGAGCCGCCCGGCGTATGGCTGAGGCGGCGCGGGTTGCGCGTCGGCGTCGGGCGCAGGAAGGCGAACTCGGTGGTGTGGGTCTTGCCGGCGATCAGCCCGCCGGCTCGGCGCAGCAGGCTCACCGCCGTGGCATCCGCGCAGGGGCGGCGCCCGGCATAGATCACCGAGCCGTACTCGGTGGCGAAATCATGGGTGTCGATAATGTCCTTCACACCCACCGGCAGGCCGGCCAACGCCCGCTGCGCCAGAGCGGGGTCTTGCGCCGCCGCATGCAGCCGCGGCAGATCCAGCGCGGCAAAAGCGGCGACGTCGCCCTCATGGGCGGCAATAGCCTCGGCGCAACGCTCGGCCACGGCCGCGGGGGTGAGGCGGCCGGCATGCACCGCATCGGCAAGGGCGAGGGCTGAGAGCATCTCCGTCATGGCGATGGCTGTCGCACGGCGCCTTTCGGGAGGCAAGAGCGAGCGGCGTGCCGGCCAAGGCGACGGGGCCATGGCAGGCCCCAGCCGAGCCGCACGCCGAGCGTGCCGAGGGTGACCAGCAGCAGCCCCGCAAGCTGCGGGAAGCCGAGCGGGCCGTCATAAAGCGCCCAGTCCGCCAGCAGCGCGACCAGCGGATAGACAAAGCTGAGCACGCCGATCACCGGCGTCGAGAGCGCCGGATAGGCGCTGTACATCAGCACATAGGCGATGCCGGTGTGGATGATGCCCAGCCCGGCGATCCAGCCCCAGCCGGCGGCGGACATTGGCGCGGCGAAATCGGCGAACGGGGCCATCAAGGCGATGCCGACGATGGTTTGACATAAGGTCGTCACCTCGGCGCGCTGGTGGCCGAGGTCCTTGGTGAGAATGGTGGCGATGGCATAGAGCAGGCCGGCACCGAGCGCGGCGCCGATGCCGAGCATCCAGCCGGGTTGGAGCGCGTCCCCGACGCTGATCAAGCCGCTCGCCAGCGCGATGCCGAAAAAGGCGCCGATCATCCAGACGATCTGGGTGGGCGTTACGCGTTCCTTCAAGAATACAACGCCGAGCAGCACCACGAAAAACGGCGCCACATGATAGACGATGGTCGCGGTGCCGATGGAGACGGTGGCGAAGGCGGCAATGTAGAGCGCGCCGCTGAGCATGTTGCACACCCCGCCCAGCGCCGCGCGCGCCAGGCCGGCCCGTGTCAGCGTGCGGTCCGGCAGATAGCCGCGCAGCAGGCACCAGACGCCGAGGAACCCGCTGGCGAACAGGCAGCGCCAGAACATGGTGGTGACGGCGTCGAGCCCGGCATTGTTCGAGAACACCCCGATGGTGCCGAAGATGCTCATCGCCAGCGTGAGGCGGGCGACCGGAAAGCGGACGGAATCGGCGGCCATGCGGCGGCTCCCTGAAGCGGTTCGGCGCGACAATGACCATGGCAACGCGTTCAGACAAACGAATAGATTTGAGGATAGGTATTTGCTAGGCTGATAGCGATATGGCCGTGCCCTTCGATCTCGATCTCCTGCGCACCTTCGTCGCCGTCGTCGAGTGCGGCGGCTTTTCCCATGCCGCACCGCGAATCGGCCGCAGCCAGTCGGCGCTCAGCATGCAGATGCAGCGGCTGGAGCAGGCGGTGGGCAAGGAGTTGCTGGTGCGCGGACCGCGCTCCGTGGTGGCGAGCCCGGCCGGCGAGCCGTTCCTGACCTATGCGCGGCGCCTGCTGCGGCTGGCCGACGAGGCCTATGCCAGCGTGACGCGGCCGGAGGAGACCGGCGCGGTGCGGCTCGGCGTGCCGGACGACTATGCCGCCTATCTGCTGCCGCCGGTGCTGGCTCGTTTCGGCGCCGCCCACCCGCTGATGAACGTGCATCTGGTGTGCGAGCCGTCTTACATCCTGGTCCGGGCCGTCGAAGCCGGAGAACTCGACATCGCGCTGGTAAGCCGCCTCCCGGACCAGCCGTTCGAGGTGCTGCGGCGCGAGCGGCTGGTGTGGGTCGGCGCACCGGAGCACGCGGCCTGGGAGCGCGACCCGCTGCCGATCGCGCTGTTCGAGACCGGGTGCGCCACCCGCCTGCAGGTGCTGCGGGCGCTGGGCGAGGTGGAGCGGGCGTTCCGGCCGGCCTATTCGAGCGCCAGCCTGTTCGGGGTTACCGCCGTGGTGCGCGCCGGGCTGGCGGTGGCGGCGCTGGCGGAGTGCAGCGTGCCGCCGTCGCTGTGCATCATCGGCGAGGCCGAGGGGCTGCCGCCGCTGCGCGATCTCGACCTCAGCCTGCTGCGCCACGCCCACACAAAGACGGTAGCCGCCGACCGGCTGCACGATTTTCTGCGGCGCGATCTGGCGCGTCCTTGAAATCGCGTGCGGGCCTTGCTTTGCCGGCGCGAAGCGGGGATCGTCGGGGTTCAGCGGGGCGGGTGATGAATATTCTGTCGGTGCAGTCTTGGGTTGCCTATGGTCATGTGGGCAACGCCTCCGCCATGTTCCCGATGCAACGGCTCGGGCACGATGTCTGGGGCATCCACACCGTGCAGTTCTCCAACCATACCGGCTATGGCTCCTGGCGCGGCGAGGTGTTCGGCGCCGATCTGATCCGCGATCTGGTCGACGGCTTGGACGAGCGCGGCGTGCTGCCGGCCTGCGACGGCGTGCTGTCCGGCTATATGGGCTCGGCGGAAATCGGCGAGGCCATCGTCGATGCCGCGGCGCGGGTGAAGGCGGCGAATGCCGGGGCGCACTATTGCTGCGATCCGGTGATCGGCGATGTCGGGCGCGGCGAGTTCGTGCGGCCGGGGGTCGCCGATTTCCTAAGCGCGCGGGCGGTGCCGATGGCGGACCTGATCACCCCCAATCATTTCGAGCTCGACTTGCTGTCCGGCCGGCCGAGCCGCTCGCTGCCGGAAGCGGCAATTGCCTGCGACATTCTCCATGCCGCCGGGCCGCGCGTCATCCTGGTCACCAGCCTGCGCTGCGAGGACACCCCGGCCGATTGCATCGACCTGATGGCCTCCGGCCCGGACGGCCGCTTCCGGGTGCGCACGCCCAGGCTCGACATCCGTTCGGACGGTGCGGGCGACGCCATCGCCGCTTTGTTCTTCGTGCACTGGAAAACCAGCGGCAGCACGGCGCAGGCGCTGTCCATGGCCGCCTCCTCGGCCTACGGTTTGCTTGCCCGAACGGCAGCGGCGGGTTCGCGCGAGATTCTCACCATCGCCGCACAGGATGAATTCGTCACTCCCACCCACCGTTTCGCACCGGAAAAGCTCTGAGCCCATGTCCGTGCCCATGTCCGCCGCCGCCAAGCCCCGCCGCTTCTACACGCTCGACGTGTTCACCGACCGGGCGCTGTCCGGCAACCCGCTCGCCGTGGTGCTGGACGCCGAAGGGCTGGACGGCAACCGCATGCAGGCCATCGCCCGCGAGTTCAGCCTCTCGGAAACGGTCTTCGTGCAGCGCCCTGCCGAGCCGGGCCGGCGGGCGGGGCTGCGCATCTTCACCGTTAATCACGAACTGCCGTTCGCCGGCCACCCGACCGTGGGCACCGCGGTGCTGCTCGCCATTCTGGACAAGGTGCCGACCAGCACGGACTTCGTGCTCACCGAAGGCGTCGGGCCGGTGTCCTGCCATGTCGCGGTGAAGGGGCCGCGTTTCGGCAACGCCACCTTCGATGTGCCGCGGCTGCCGGAGATTCTGGACACGCCGCCGTTCTCGGTGGAGGCGTGCGCCGGCGCGCTGGGGCTGGATGTTGAGGATATCGGCTTCGACGATTATCGCCCGGTGGTCGCCACCGCCGGCGTGCCCTTCGTGTGCGTGCCGCTGGCCTCGCGCTCGGCGCTGGCCCGCGTCAGCCCCAGCGCCGGGCGGCTGATCGGCGCCTTCGGCGGCGAGGCGGAATCGGTCTATTTGTTCTGCCGCGACGAGGATGGCGAGGGCGACCTGCGGGCGCGGATGATGGCGGCCAATATGGGCATCGACGAAGACCCGGCGACCGGCTCGGCCGCCGCCGCGCTCGCCGCCGTGCTGATGAGCGGCGAGAATCTGGCGGACGGCTTCCATGCCTTCGACATCCTGCAGGGCGTGGAGATGGGCCGCCCCGGCCTGGTGCGGCTGGGGCTGGAGGTGGCGCGCGGCACGCTGGGGCGGGTCACCATCGGTGGCGGCGCCGTCATCGTCTCGGAAGGCACCATCCATGTCTGATGCCGTGTGATGTCGCACGTTCCGACCGTCGCCCCGCTGCACCGGCTTGACGTCGTGTTCGACCCGGCGCCCTGGGCGTTCGCGGTGCGCCACCGCGGCGAGATCGACGCGCATTTCGCCCGGATGCAGGCCGACAATCCGGCCTTGTGGAACGGCCGCCTTCTGCTGCTGGCGCGCCATGCGGTGGCGGATGGGGTGCTCACCGGCGCTTATTGCGAGACCGACTTCGCCTCCTTCCTGTGGTGGCGCGGCACCGGGTTTCCCGATCCCGCGGTGCGCAACGGTTTTGCCATGGGGGCGCTGCGTGCGGCGGACGGCGCCTTCGTGCTGGGCCGCATGGCGCCCTGGACCGCCAATCCCGGCCACATCTACTTCGCCGCCGGCACGCCGGAACCGGTGGATGTGCGGGACGACGGCAGGGTCGATCTCGCCGGCAGCGTGATGCGCGAACTCACCGAGGAGACCGGGATAGGCCGCGCCGATGTCACACCGGCGGAGGACTGGGACGCGGTGTTCGCCGGGCCGCGCATCGCGCTGATGCGCCTGCTGTCGGCGCGCGAGGACGCGGAAAGCCTCGCCGCCCGCATCCGCGCGCACATCGCCTCTGAAGAGCGGCCCGAACTCGACGAGCCGGTGATCGTGCGCGGGCCGGGCGATGTCACCGAGGCGATGCCGGATTTTATCCGGGCCTACCTCGCCGCCGTCTGGTCAAGGGTTTGACGAAGGGGCAGGGTGGCACGCCGCTCGCATAGGTTTTCGTCTTCTCCGGTTGCCGCCTCGCGGCAGGCCGCAATATCCAGGGAGATCTGACATGCTGCGCACGCCAACCTACCCGGTGACGCTTTTTTCGGCAGACGCTCTCGACCGTCGCCGCATCCTGGCGCTGGGTGCCGCGGCCGCGGCGCTGGCCGCGCTCGGCGGCGAGGCGCTGGCGGCAAAGGCCAAGCCGATCAAGGTGGCGGCGATCTACACGGTGCCGGTGGAGCAGCAATGGGTGTCGCGCATCCACAAGGCGCTGAAGGCCGCCGAGGCGCGCGGCGACATCACCTATAAATGGTCCGAGAACGTCGCCAACACCGACTATGAGCGGGTGATGCGGCAATATTCGCAGGAAGGCGCCGACCTTGTGGTGGGCGAGGTGTTCGCGGTGGAGCGCCCGGCCCGCAAGGTGGCGGCGGACTATCCCAAGACCGCCTATCTCATGGGCTCATCCTTCGGCCCCACCAAGCCGAACTTCTCGGTGTTCGACAATTTCATCCACGAACCCTCCTTCCTCACCGGCATGGTGGCCGGCAAGGCCACCAAGTCGAACATCATCGGCCTGGTCGGCGGCTATGCGATTCCCGAGGTCAACCGGCTGATGCAGGCCTTCATGGAGGGTGCGCTGTCGGTGAACCCGAAGGTGAAGTTCATCGTCACCTTCATCAACAGCTGGTACGACCCGCCCAAGGCCAAGGAGGCCGCCTTCGCCCAGATCGATAAGGGCGCGGACGTGCTCTATGCCGAGCGGTTCGGCGTCTCCGACGCCGCCAAGGAGCGCGGCGTCAAGGCCATCGGCAATGTCATCGACACCGCCGCGCAGTATCCCGGAACCATCCTCGCCTCGGCGCTGTGGCAGATGGAGCCGAGCATCGACAGGGCAGTGGCGGCGGTGATCGACGGCAGCTTCGTGGCGGCCGATTACGGCCCGTACAGCTATATGGCCGAAGGCGGCGCCAGCCTTGCCCCACTCGACCCCAAGCTGGTGCCCCCGGAGGTGATCGAATTGGTGCTGGCCAAGGAGAAGGAGATCAAGGACGGGCTGTTCCGCGTCAATGTGAACGACGCCGAGCCGAAATCCACGCTCTGACGGTCACCCGGATGGAGCACGATCATCGCCCCCTGGTCCTCTCCCTTTCCGGCATCACCAAGCGTTTCGGTCCGCTGACCGCTAACGATGCCATCGACCTCGACGTGCGGGCCGGCGAGATCGTCGCGCTGCTCGGCGAGAACGGCGCGGGCAAGACCACGCTGATGAGCATCCTGTTCGGCCATTATGTGGCCGACGAGGGCTCCATCCATGTCGCCGACGCGCAGGGCCTATTGGCGCCGCTGCCGGGCGGCTCGGCGCAGGCGGCGCTGAAGGCCGGCATCGGCATGGTGCACCAGCACTTCGCGCTCGCCGAGAACCTCACCGGGTTCGAGAACATCGTGCTCGGCACCGTGCCGCTCTGGCGCCTCGGCCTGCATTCCCGGACGGCGCGGGCGAAGGTGGAACGTCTGATCGACGAATCCGGCCTGCAGACCGATCTCGACGTGCCGGTGGGGCGGCTCTCGGTGGGAGAGCAGCAGCGTGTCGAGATTATCAAGGCGCTGTATCGCGACGTCCGGGTGCTGATCCTCGACGAGCCCACCGCGGTGCTGACGCCGCAGGAAGCGGAAGGGCTGTTCGCCACCGTGCGTCTTCTGGCGGCGCGCGGGCTGGCGGTGATCTTCATCAGCCACAAGCTGCACGAGGTGCTGGCGCTGTGCGAGCGCGTCGTGGTGCTGCGCGCCGGCGCCAAGGTCGCCGACCGGCCGAGCGCGGGCACCGACCGCGCCAGTCTGGCCGAACTGATGGTCGGCCGGCCGATGCCGGTGCGCCAGCGGGCGGCCTCGACCCCCGGCAATGCGGTGCTGCGGCTGGTCGATGTCGATGTCGGCAGGTCCGGCGAGCGCGACCGGCTGCAGCGCGCCAGCCTGGAGGTGCGCGAGGGTGAGATCGTCGGCATTGCCGGCGTCTCCGGCAACGGGCAGGGCGCGCTGGCGGCGCTGGTGGCCGGGCTTGCCGCACCAGTCGCCGGCACGGTGGAAATCGCCTGGCAGAAGGTGCGCGGCGCCGATCCCGCCGGCCGCATCGCCGCCGGCGTCGGGCGCATTCCGGAAGACCGCCACCGCGACGGCACCATCGGCGCGCTCAGCGTCGCGGAGAACTTCGTGCTGGAGACCGTGGCCGCGCACCAGAACCAGCGCGGCGGCTTTCTGCGCCGCGCCGCCATCCGGGCCCGCGCCAAGGCGGCGATCCGCGCCTATGATGTGCGCTGTCCGGGGCCGGACGCCGCCATCCGCGCGCTTTCCGGCGGCAATATGCAGAAAGTGGTGCTGGCCCGCGTGCTGGAAAGCGGGCCGCGGCTGATACTGGCGCACCAGCCGACGCGCGGGCTCGACATCGGCGCCACCATCGACGTGCACCGCCGCCTGCTCGCCGCCAAGGCCCGCGGCGCCGGCGTGCTGCTGATCTCCGAAGATCTCGACGAACTGTTCGCGCTCGCCGACCGCATCGCGGTGATGCATGCCGGCGAGGTGTCCGACGCGCTGGACGCCGCCACGCTCGACGTGCGCACCGTCGGCCTGATGATGGCCGGACATCGAGCGGGGGAGGCGGCATGATCCGTTTCGTTCCGCGCGAGCGTACGCCGGCGTGGCTCACCGCGGCGGTCTCGGTCGGCGCGGCGTTTGCCGCGCTGATGCTCACCGCCGTGGCGCTGGCGATTTCCGGCGCGCCCATCTTCGCGGCCTTCGCCTTGATGGCGGAAGGCGCCGCCGGCAGCGGCTTCGCCCTCGCCGAGACGCTGACGCGGGCAACGCCGCTGATCTTCACCGGACTTGCAGCCGCCGTCGCCTTCCGGGCGAGGCTGTGGAACATCGGCGCCGAAGGCCAGCTTTATGCCGGAGCGCTGGCGGCGGTGGCGATCGGCTCCGGCGCCATCGCGGCGCCGCCCGCGGTGCTGGTGCCGCTGGTGCTGCTGGGGGCAGCCCTCGCCGGCGCCGCGCTGCTGCTGGTGCCGGTGCTGTTCAAGATGCGCTTCGGTGCCGACGAGGTGGTGGTGACGCTGCTCACCAATTTCATCGTGCTGCTGTTCGTGCAGATGATGCTCGAAGGCCCGATGAAGGACGACATGGCGCTGGGCTGGCCGCAATCGTCGCCGATGCTCGACGAAGCCACGCTGCCCAAGCTGGTGGAGGGGCTGCGGCTGCATGCCGGGCTGGTGCTGGCGCTCGTCGTCGCCGTGGTGCTGCATGTGGTGCTGAGCCGTACCGTCTGGGGTTTCCGCATCCGCGCCGTGGGGGAGAACGCACGGGCGGCGCGCTATGCCGGCCTGCCGGTCGGGCTCGCCATGGCGCTGGTGGGGGCGATCTCCGGCGGGCTGGCGGGCCTTGCCGGGGCGAGCGAGGTGGCGGGGCTGAAAGGCTACCTGACCTCCGATCTGTCGCCGGGCTTCGGCTATGCCGGCATCGTGGTGGCGACGCTGGCCAATCTCTCCCCGCTCGGCGTGGTGCCGGCGGCGATCTTCGTCGCGGGCGTGTTCGTCGGTGCCGACAGCATGAGCCGCGCCATCGGCGTTTCCAGCTATCTGGCCGATCTCGTCGTCGCCTTGGCGCTGTTGAGCGTGCTGGTGGGCGGGCTGCTGACGCGCTTTCGCCTCGTCCTGGTGCGGCGGGAGGCGGCGTGATGTGGGCGGCGCTCGACATTCTCTTGCAGGCCAACTTCTGGGCGGCGGCGATCCGCATCGGCACGCCGCTGATCTTCGGCGTGCTCGGCGCGCTGCTGTGCGAGCGGGCCGGCGTGCTCAATCTCGGTATCGAGGGCATTTTCGTCGCCGGTGCCATGTCCGGCTGGCTCGCCGTCTATCTCGGCGCTCCGCTGTGGGGCGGCGTGGCGGTGGCGGCGCTCACCGGCGCCGGCTTCGGCCTGCTGCACGGCCTGCTCACCGTGCCGCTCGGCCTGTCGCAGCATGTCACCGGCATCGGCATCACGCTGCTCGCGACATCGGTCACCTATTTCGGCTACCGCGTCGCCTTTCCCAATGTCTCGACGCCGCCGCGCATCGAGGCGTTTCCTCCGCTCGACGTGCCGGTGCTGGGGGACCTGCCCTTTATCGGGCCGATCCTCGCCCAGCAGAGCGCCTTCACGGTGCTGGCCTTCGTCTGCGTGGGGCTGGTGGCCTTCGTGCTCGCCCGCACGCCGCTCGGCCTCGCCTTGCGGGCGGTGGGGGACAATCCGGAGGCGGTGGAAGCGCAGGGGCTTTCCGTGGTCATGCTGCGCATCGGTGCGGTGATGGCCGGCTCGGCGCTGATGGCGCTGGGCGGGGCCTTCCTCACGCTGTCGGCCTTCAACGCCTTCTATTTCGGCATGATCAACGGACGCGGCTGGGTGTGCATCGCGCTCACCGTGTTCGCCTCCTGGCGGCCGGGCAAGGCGCTTGCCGGCGCGCTGCTGTTCGGGGCGCTCGATGCCTACCAGTTGCGCATCCAGACCATCGCCGGCGGCACGGTGCCGAGCCAGGTGTTTCTGATGCTGCCCTATATCTTCTCCATCGCCGCCCTTGTGCTGGTGGCCCGGCGTGCCGACTATCCGCGGGCGCTGATGAAGCCGTATTTCAAAGGGCTGCGATGAGCTTGGATCTTTTGGTGCGCGGGGCGGTGCTGCCGGACGGGCGCCGCGGCGTCGACATAGGCTGCCGGGACGGCCGCATCCTTGCCGTCGAGCCCGGCATCGATGCCGAGGCGGCGCGGGTTATCGAGGCGCAGGGCCGGCTGGTGGCACCGCCCTTCGTCGACTGCCATTTCCACATGGATGCGACGCTCTCGCTCGGCCTGCCGCGGCTGAACGTCTCCGGCACGCTGCTGGAGGGCATCGCGCTGTGGGGCGAACTCAAGCCGCAGCTGACGCAGGAGGCGGTGGTCGAGCGGGCGCTGCGCTATTGCGACCTCGCCGTGAGCCAGGGCCTGCTGGCGGTGCGCAGCCATGTGGATGTGTGCGACGACCGGCTGCTGGCCGTCGAGGCGCTGCTCGACGTCAAGGCGCGGGTGAAGCCGTATCTCGACCTGCAACTGGTCGCCTTCCCGCAGGACGGCTATTTCCGTTCTCCCGGCGCGCCGAAAAATCTGGCCCGCGCGCTCGACATGGGGGTGGATGTGGTCGGCGGCATTCCGCACTTCGAGCGTACCATGGAGGAGGGCGCCGCCTCGGTGCGCGCGCTGTGCGCGATCGCCGCCGAGCGGGGGCTGCGCCTCGATCTGCATTGCGACGAGACCGACGATCCGCTTTCCCGCCACGTCGAGACGCTGGCCTGCGAGACGGTGCGGCACGGGCTTCAGGGACGGGCGACCGGCTCGCACCTCACCTCCATGCACAGCATGGACAATTACTATGTCTCCAAGCTCATCCCGCTGATGGCGGAGGCGCGGCTGCACGTCATCGCCAACCCGCTGATCAACATCACGCTTCAGGGCCGGCACGACACCTATCCCAAGCGCCGCGGCCAGACACGGGTGCCGGAACTGCGTGCGGCCGGGCTTAACGTCGCCTTCGGCCACGATTGCGTTATGGATCCGTGGTACTCGCTCGGCTCCGGCGACATGCTGGAGGTTGCGCACATGGCGCTGCATGTCGGCCAAATGACCGCGCGCGAGGCCATGTCCTGGTGCTTCGAGGCGGTGACGACCAACGCTGCCGCTGTAATGGGGCTGGAGCATTATGGGCTGGCGCCGGGTTGCCACGCCGATTTCGTGGTGCTGCAGGCCGCCGACCCGATCGAGGCCATCCGCCTGAAGGCGGCGCGGCTGTTCGTCGTGCGCCGCGGCCGCGTGATTGCCGAGGGCGCGCCGCGGGTCAGTGCGCTCGATCTGCCGGGCCGGCCGGCGCTGGTCGATGCCTCCGCCTACGCACCGGCGCGCCGTGATATACCAGCTTGAATTATGACGTCGGTTTTGAAATATTCGCCACGGCGCACTGACACCCCCGGATATGATCGTCGAGCCTCATCCCGCATCGTCGCTGCCGCACTTCGGTGACGGTAGCCTTGACCTGCTTCGTCGGCCGGTCTGGGTTCTGGATGTCGCGAGCAAGCGCAAAGTCTACGCCAACGCCGCGGCACTGGCGCTTTGGAGCGCGGAATCGCAAGAAGAACTGTTCAGCCGGGACTTCACGCCCCATTCGCCGGCGATCAAGAAGCGCCTCCAGGACACCATCGACCGCATAAGCCGCGGCGAGGTGGTCGCCGAGCGCTGGACCTTCTATCCCAAAGGCCAGTCGGTCACGGTGGACTGCCTGATAACCGGGGTCGTGCTCGCCGACGGCCGAATCGGCATGATGTCCGAGGCTGCCGAGCCGGACGTCCCGGCCGAGGAGCGCCGCGGCGTGGAGGCGTTGCGCCACACCGTGGTGAAGGTGACGCTCTATGACGAGACCGGCGAGGTGCTGTTCCGCAATCCGGCAGCGGCCCGCACCTACCCGGCCAGCCACCACGCTTTCGTGCTCAGCTTCGCCGATCCGTCCGAAGGCTGGCGGGTCTGGGAGCAGGCGTCCATGCACCGGACCGGGGAAAGCGATGCCTTTCGCGGCCAGCTCGTCTCCGGCGTGTTCCGCGTCTCAACCGCCGATGGCGAGCGCTGGCACGCGCTCGATGCGCGCAGCACCTCCGATCCGGTCAGCGGCCGGCCGTGCCTGCTGGTCAATGAGCGCGACGTGACGGATCAGGTCAAAGCGCGGGAGCGCATCGATTATCTCGCCATCCACGACACGGTGACGGGCCTCGCCAATCGCGGCTATTTCACCGACCGGCTGGCCGCTGCCATGGCGGCGTCCGCTTCGTCGCAGGGCGGCGTGCTGACCATCGACCTCGACGGTTTCAAGGAGGTGAACGACACCTTCGGCCACGCGGCGGGCGACTCGGTACTGCGCGAGATCGGCGCCCGGCTGCGCTCGCTGGTGCGGCCGGACGACCTCTGCGCCCGGCTCGGCGGCGACGAATTCGCGGTGATGCTGCCGGGCATCGCCGACCGGGACGAACTGCGCCGACGCGCCGCGCAGATCCTGCTGCGGCTGGCCCAGCCCATCGAAAAGGACTTGCCGGGCCATGGCGGGCTGGAAACGGTGACCATCTTCGCCAGCGTCGGCGCCGCTCTATGGCCCGCCGACGGCGACACGCCGGAAGCGGTGCAGCGCAATGCCGATCTCGCGCTCTATGCGGCGAAGGCGGAAGGCGGCGACGGCTTCCGCTATTTCGAGCCGTCCATGCGCCAGGCGGTGGACCAGCGCCGCGAACTGATCGACGATCTGCGCCGCGGCCTGGAGCGCGGCGAGTTCGAAGTGCATTTCCAGCCTCTGGTCACCCTGGGCGACATGCGGCTGGCCGGCTTCGAGGCGCTGGTGCGCTGGCGGCACCCGCAGCGCGGGCTGCTGCGGCCGGATCTTTTCCTGCCGGCCGCCGAGGGCGCCGGCCTGATGGACGCGATCGGCCGCGTGGTTCTGGAGCTGTCCTGCCGCCAGGTCCGCGCCTGGCTGGATGCGGGGCAGGAACCCGGACGGATCGCCATCAATCTCGGCAGCGGCCAGTTGCGCAACCGGGAGCTCGGCGCGCAGTTCTCCGCGACGGCCGAGCGCTACCGGCTGGAGCCGGCGCGCTTCGAGTTCGAGGTGCCGGAAACGCTGACGCTCGGCCGCGGCGGCGCGGAGGTGAGCGGGGTGCTGCAGTCGCTGCGCGCGCTCGGCTTCGGCATTGCTCTGGATGATTTCGGCACCGGATATGCCTCGCTGAACCATCTGCGCCGGCTGCCGATCGACAAGATCAAGATCGACCGCGCCTTCATTGTCGAGATGAACCGCAGCGATGCCGACCTCGCCATCGTCCGTGCGGTGATCAATCTCGGCCACGATCTCGGCATGCTGGTGCTGGCGGAGGGCATCGAGACCCAGGCGCAGGCGGATACGCTGCGCGGGCTCGGCTGCGATTTCGCCCAGGGCTACCTGTTCGGGCGGCCGATGCCGCCGGCGGACGCCACGATCTGGCTGCGCTCGCGGCCGCCCATGGCCACCGATCGCGGCCAGGTGATCACCTTCCCGGCAGGACGATGACGGTGGGCTTGGTCGGCAGGCTGGCGCGCGAGACCACCAGTTGCGGGCCGTCGCTGCGCTCCACCGCATAGTGGCTGCCGAGCCGCTCCAGGAAGCGATTGAGCGTTCCGCTGTTGAAATAGTGCATCGGAATCACCAGCGGTGCTTCCAGCGCCAGCAGCACCTCCATCATCCCGTCGACGTCGAGCGTGTAGCTGCCGTCGACCGGTGCCAACACGATGTCGATGCGGCCGAGCATGGCAAGGTCGTCCTGCGTCAGCGTGTGGTGCAAATGGCCGAGATGGGCGATGCACAGGTCCGCGGCGCGGAAGACGAAGATCGAGTTGCCGTTGAGCTGGGTGCCGCCGCCATAGTCGCGGATGTTGGTGGGCAGATTGCCGATCCACAGGTCGCCGACATCGAGGTCGTGCCGGGCCGGCTTGCCGGGTTCGCCCCAGCCCTTGAGCACATGTTCGATGCCGGGGTCGGGGTTGAAGCTGAAATGGGTGCTGTGAGCGCGGTTCATGGTGGCGACGCGGGGCACCACGTCCGGCCGCACATTGTCGTTGTAGTCGGTGGCGACGGTAACGCCTGCCGCGGTCTCGATCAGGAAGGTCGAATGGCCGACATAGGTGAGGCTGACCTGCTGCGGCGCCAGGGCGGCGAGACGGAACGCTGCCGGTATGATGCGGGCCGGCGCCTCCGCCACCAGCTTGGGGCAGCGGTCGGCCTCGGCGAGGGCGGGCACTGTGGCGAGCGCGCAGAGGACGACCGCGACCGATAAACGGACCATGCGACAGGCTCCGGTTTTGTTGGGACCGCAGCGATGATCGGCGATGGCCGGCCCCAGCGCCATTCACATGGCGGCGAGCCGCGTTCAGCGGGCCGAGACCGGCAGGCCGAACACGCGATCGAAGCCGAAATTGAACGCGAAGGTGTAGAACAGGAAGAACACCAGCAGCGTGATGTCGTAGAGCAGCGCTTCGAGATAGCTGACGTCCAGCCACCAGGCGAACAGCGGCACGATGGCGGCCGTGAGGCCGAGCTCGAACCCCACCGCATGCGCCGCGCGCCGCGCAAAGCTGCGGCCGCGCACGCTTTGGCGGGATTCCCAAGCCTCGAACAGCGTGTTGAAGACGAAGTTCCACGCCACCGCGATGGTCGACACGATGACGGTGATGACGCCGGTGTGGCCCAGCGGCTGGCCGGTGAAGGCCGACAGGCCCAGCGTGGCGAGCACCACCGCGAACACCTCATAGGTGATGACATAAAGAACCCGGCGCAGCACCGGGTGCATGGTCTGCTCAAGGGGTGGTGCGGAACCGGTCATGATGCGAATCAGCGCAGAAACGGGTTGTCGGCCTTTTCTTCGCCGATGGTCGAGGCGCTGCCGTGGCCGGGCAGTATGGTGACGGCGTCGCCCAGCGGCAGCAGCTTGGCCTTGATGCCGGCGACCAGCAGATCATGGTCGCCATAGGCAAAATCGGTGCGCCCGACCGAACCGCGGAACAGCGTGTCGCCGACGATGGCGAACTGGGACGGCGTGTGCACCAGCACGATATGGCCCGGCGTGTGGCCGGGGACATGAAGCACGTCGAAGGGAAAGCCGCCGATGTCGACCACGTCGCCTTCCGCCAGCCAGCGGTTCGGCAGCACCGGCCGCCCCGGCACGCCGGTGCGCTCGCCTGCGCTCTTCAAATCGAGCAACAGCTGCGCATCGGCCTGGTGCGGCCCCTCGATGGTCACTTTCAGCGTCTCGGCCAGCTCGGTGGCGCCGCCGGCGTGGTCGATGTGCCCGTGGGTGAGCACGATCTTGTCGGCCGTGACCTCAAGCTCTTCCAGCGCTGCGAGAATGCGCGGCAGGTCGCCGCCCGGATCGACCACCGCGCCGATCTTGGTCGCCTCGTCCCAGACGATGGAGCAGTTCTGCTGATAGGGCGTGACGGGGACCACGGCGATCTTGAGTTCAGGGGTCTTGGCGGCATTCGGCACGGGCGTGGGTCTCCTCGGCAAGGCGGGCGGAATGTGATGGATGATGCAATGCAGCGCAAGGCCGCCACGCCAACCGGCGCTTTGCGGCCGCTTGGCTTGTGGCACCCCCGAGCGGGTGCTATCTCGCGCGCTATGAGCAGCGCCCCGATCGACAACATCCGCAACTTTTCCATCGTCGCCCATATCGACCATGGCAAGTCGACGCTCGCCGACCGGCTTATCCAGTCGACCGGCGGGCTGACCGAGCGCGAAATGTCCGAGCAGGTGCTCGACAGCATGGACATCGAGCGCGAGCGCGGCATCACCATCAAGGCGCAGACCGTGCGGCTGGCCTACAAGGCCAAGGACGGCAAGGATTACATTCTCAACCTCATCGACACGCCCGGCCATGTCGACTTCGCCTATGAGGTGAACCGCTCGCTTGCCGCCGTCGAGGGCTCGCTGCTGGTGGTGGACGCATCGCAGGGCGTGGAGGCGCAGACGCTGGCGAACGTCTACCAGGCCATCGAGAACAACCACGAAATCGTCCCGGTGCTCAACAAGGTCGACCTGCCGGCGGCCGAGCCCGACAAGGTGAAGGCGCAGATCGAAGACGTGATCGGTCTCGATGCCTCGGACGCCATTCTGATTTCCGCCAAGACCGGCCTCGGCATTCCGGACGTGCTGGAAGCCATCGTAACCCGGCTGCCGCCGCCCAAGGGCGACCGCGAGGCGCCCCTGAAGGCGTTGCTGGTGGATAGCTGGTACGACGTCTATCTCGGCGTGGTGGTGCTGGTGCGCATCGTCGACGGCGTGATGAAAAAGGGTCAGCGCATTAAGATGATGCGCACCGAGGCGGCCTATGAGGTGGACCGCGTCGGCGTGTTCACCCCCAAGCTCACCGCCATGCCGGAGCTCGGGCCGGGCGAGATCGGCTTTCTCACCGGTTCGATCAAGGAAGTGGCGGACACCCGCGTCGGCGATACCATCACCGAGGAAAAGCGCCCGACGGCTGAGGCTCTGCCGGGCTTCAAGCCGGCGCAGCCGGTGGTGTTCTGCGGCCTGTTCCCGGTGGATGCCGCCGATTTCGAGGATCTGCGCGCCGCGATGGGCAAGCTGCGCCTGAACGACGCCAGCTTCTCGTTCGAGATGGAGACGTCGGCCGCACTGGGCTTCGGCTTCCGCTGCGGCTTTCTCGGCCTGCTGCACCTGGAAATCATCCAGGAGCGGCTGGAGCGCGAGTTCAATCTCGACCTCATCGCCACGGCGCCATCGGTGATCTACGAGATCGAGATGAACAATGGCGACGTGATCGAGATGCACAATCCGGCCGACATGCCGGACGTCGTGAAGATCAAGGAGATTCGCGAACCCTGGATCCGCGCCACCATCCTGACGCCGGACGACTATCTCGGCAGCGTGCTGAAGCTGTGCCAGGACCGCCGCGGCACGCAGATCGAACTGACCTATGTCGGCTCGCGCGCCATGGTGACCTATGATCTGCCGCTGAACGAGGTGGTGTTCGATTTCTACGACCGGCTGAAGTCGATCTCCAAGGGCTATGCCTCGTTCGACTACCAGATCACCGACTATCGCATCGGCGACCTCGTCAAGATGTCGATCCTGGTGAATGCCGAGCCGGTGGACGCGCTCTCCATGCTGGTGCACCGCACCCGTGCCGAATATCGCGGCCGGGCCATGTGCGAAAAGCTCAAGGACCTGATCCCGCAGCATCTGTTCCAGATCCCGATCCAGGCCTCCATCGGTGCCAAGATCATCGCCCGCGAGACCATCCGTGCGCTGCGCAAGGACGTGACCGCCAAGTGCTATGGCGGCGACATCACCCGCAAGCGCAAGCTTCTGGAGAAGCAGAAGGAAGGCAAGAAGAAGATGCGGCAGTTCGGCCGTGTCGAGATTCCGCAGGAAGCCTTCATCGCCGCGCTTAAGGTGGATGACTGAGGCAAGCCGGCGTTCTAGGCCGAAGGGCCGTTTTGTGCTGTCATGGCGGCATAACAATCCCAATGGGAGGAACGCCATGTACAAGTTCGAGGTCTATAAGGACAAGGCGGGCGAATTCCGGTTTCGGTTCCGGGCTTCGAACGGCGAAGCGATGTTCTCGTCCGAGGGCTACAAGGCCAAGGCCTCAGCCCTGAACGCCATCGAATCGATCAAGAAAAACGCGCCGGGTGCAGCCATCGACGATCAGACGGCGGTCGCCTGATCGTCGAGCCGCGCTGGCGCCGGAGCGCGCGCTTGTCGGCGCGCTCCGGGCCGACGTCAGATCACGTAGCGCGGCACCTGGTAGTAGTCGTCGACAGCGCGCCCCCAGTCCCGATCGGTCCAGGTGCGGTCGTCCGGGCTGGCCTGTTTCGGCGCGCCGGTGAACTGCTCTTCCGAGAGGTCGACGACATAGCCGTCGAGGTTTTCGTCGTATTTCAGCAACGACCAGGGCAGGGGATAGTAATCCTCGCCGAAGCCGAGAAAGCCTCCGAAACTCATCACCGCATAGGCGGTCTGGCCGGTCATCTTGTCGATCATCACGCGGGCGATCGATCCGATGCGATCGCCGTTGGGGCGATAGACGTGCGTGCCCTCAACCTTGTCGCTGCCGATCAGCGTCGTGGTCTCGCTCGATTCGAGATTATGCTGCACATTGTTTGACATTATAGCCTCCGGGTTCAATTTTCGCTGGCCGTTACTGCGGCCTTGCAGAGAGAACGCCGCCCGCACCCGTGCAGTTCCTCTAAGTCAGTCGTTTTCGTCCGCCGGCCGTTGCCAGACTCAGCGCGCCTGAGCAGTATCGCTGCCGACGTCTCGCCGCGGAGCCCCTTATGCCAGAGCCTCATCCACCCCGCCGACCCGACCGCCGCGCCGCCTTGCGGCTGATCGGCTCGACCGGCGCCCTGGCTGCGGTGGCGGCGATGCTGCCGGCGCGGGCTGCCGACGATCCGGACCTCGTCAATGTCGCGGCGATGAAGCCGGGGCAATATGTCTGGTACCCGGAGCGGGCGCCGGAGGGCTTTGTCGCCATTCTCGTCTCGCTGCCGGACCAGCGGGCCTATGTCTACCGCAACGGCGTGCGGATCGGCGTGGCGACCTGCTCCACCGGCAAGGCCGGGCATGAGACGCCTGTCGGCGTGTTCACCATTCTGCAGAAGGACAAGGACCATCATTCCTCGGTCTATGACAATGCGCCGATGCCGTTTACCGAGCGGCTCACCTGGTCCGGCGTCGCGCTGCATGCCGGGGGTCTGCCTGGCTATCCGTCCTCGCACGGCTGCGTGCACCTGCCGCTGGCTTTCGCCAAGCTGCTCTTCACCGTTACCCATGACGGTACGCCGGTGATCATTGCCGACGCCCATGCCTTGCCGGTCGATGTTCTGCATCCGGGGCTGGTTCTGCCGGCCGATGTCGACGCAGCAGCACGCGCCGCCGTGGCAAAGGCGAACGCTGCTGCCGGCGCGGCCGCCGCGCCGGCCCCGGCGCAGCCCGCGGTCTCGGTGGTGATCAGCCGCGCCGATGCTTCGCTCATCGTGCTGCAGAATGGCGATGTCGCGTTTCAGGCCCCGGTGACCATCCGCGACGCCGCAACCCCGCTCGGCAATGTGGTCTTTGTGCTCAAATCGCTTGCCGGCAGCGCGACCTGGACCGCGCTAAGCTATGAGGGCGGCGGCGCGCCGGGGGCCAAGCCGACCGACGCGATCGACCGCATCAGCGTAAGCGGGGCGGTGAACACGCGGCTTTCGGCCCTGCTGGCACCGGGCTCGGTGATGCTGCTGACCGACCTTCCCGCGCATTCCGGCACCCGCTCCCAGCCGGATTTCGTGGTGATGGCGCAGGAAACGCCATGAGGCGGCATTGGCTCGATCCGGCCTGCCTCCTGCTCGGCGCAGCGCTGTTTGCCGGCTGCGGGCCGGCTCTGGCGCAGAATGCGGCGGTGTTGGCAGGCACGCCGGCCAAGCAATTGTTCGGCGCGGCGAAGGCACCGGCAGCGCTGGCGCCGCAGGCGATCGGCTTTTACTCCAAGGGCTGCCTTGCCGGCGGCGTGGCGCTGCCGGTGAACGGGGCGAACTGGCAGGTCATGCGGCTGTCGCGCAACCGCAATTGGGGTCATCCCGACATCCGCGCCTTCCTGGAGCGCTTGGCCGCGCGGGTGCCGCAGGTCTCGACCTGGCCCGGCATACTGGTGGGCGACATGGCGCAGCCGCGCGGCGGGCCGATGCTGACCGGGCACGCCTCGCACCAGATCGGCCTCGACGCCGACATCTGGCTGACGCCGATGCCGACGCGCGAACTGAGCCGGGCGGAGCGGGAGGAGATCTCCGCCACCATGATCGTGCGGCCGGACCGGCGCGACGTCGATGCCAAAGTGTGGACGCCGGCGCATGTGGCGGTAATCAGGGCGGCGGCGCAGGACCCGGCGGTGGAGCGGGTGCTGGTGAACGCCGCCATCAAGAAGGCGTTGTGCCGCGATGCCGGGCGCGATCGCGCCTGGTTGCAGAAGGTGCGGCCCTATTGGGGGCACGACTACCACATGCATGTGCGCATCGGCTGCCCGGCCGGCAGCCCCGAATGCCGGCCGCAGGATGCTGTGGTGGAGGGCGAGGGCTGCGGCAAGGAACTGGACTGGTGGTTCTCCGACGCGGTGCTGCACCCCAAGCCCGCGCCGCCGCCGAAGGTGCCGCCCAAGCCCGCGCCGCCGATGATGCTGTCCGATCTGCCGCCGGCCTGCCGCCAAGTCCTGCTGGCGCCGTGACTGCTGCTGGCGCCGTGACGGACGTAAGGCGCTGCTACTGCGTGAGCTTGGTGGCGAACAAGGCGATGGTCTTGGCGTAGACCTGCGCCTTGTTCCAGCCGAGCAGCGCCTGGAAATTGCCGCTGCCCTCGTTCCAGCCGCCGCCGCGGCTCCAGCCATAGCCGCGCAGATAATTGGCGGTGGAGGCGAGGACGTCGGAGGAACTGCGGATCAGGTCGCGCCGGCCATTGCCGTCGAAATCGACCGCGAAGCGCAGATAGGAGGTCGGCATGAACTGGGTCTGGCCGAGTTCGCCCGCCCAGGCGCCACGCATCTCGCCGAGCGACAGGTCGCCGCGCTGAAGCACGCGCAGCGCGTCGAGCAACTGGCTGGTGAAGAAAGGCGAGCGGCGGCAATCATACGCCAGCGTCGCAAGCGAGCCGAAGATCGGCTTGTTGCCCTGGTTGACCCCATAGTCGGTCTCCAGGCCCCAGATTGCGATCAGGATCGGGCCGGGAACGCCGAACTGCTGTTCGATGCGCGCCAGCATGCCGGCCTGGCTCTTCAGCAGCGCACGCCCCTTGGCGAGCCGGCCGGCGGTGATGCGGCCGGAGGCGAACTGCTCGAAGCTCTGGGCGAAATGCTTCTGGTTGCGATCCAGCCGGATGACGCCGGTGTCGTAGCTGAGCCCGTTGAGTGCGGTAAGCGCAGCAGGCGAAATGCCCTGGCCGGCCGCTTCCTGCTTGAAGGTGCCCACCCAGGCATTGAAGCCGCTGCCATCATTGCCGCAGGTTGCCGCAGCGGCAGGCCCGGCAGTCAACACGGCGGCGACGAGCAGCCCGATGCGACACGACCATGAAGCCGCACGCTGCGCGTGTCGTTCGAATCGCCTGGCCGTCATGGTGCCCCCCTTCAGGTGTTTGCCGCACCCTATGCCGGTGCTTCGACCCGGCGCAAGATGTACCGAGGAGGGCAGACGCGCGGCGCCATCTGGGAGAATGTATCCGGAGCGGCGAGCGGCGGCACAGGCAAGCTGAAACGGCCGCAGAAACGAACATGGCCCGGACAAGACCGGGCCATGTAAAGCGATGTCAGTACCGATCGAGGCTTAAGGCTCAGAACTTGTAGTTCACGCCCAGCCGAACGGTCTGGATCTTGAGGTCCACGGTGCCGGTAACCGGTACGCCGAGGATGGTGTCGGAATAATCTTCCGAGCCAAGATCGTAATAGAGGTACTCGCCGCGCACCGTCCAATTGTCGGTGATGGCGTATTCGAGACCGGCGCCGATCACCCAGCCGACATGAACCGGGGAGTCCTTGCCGTCGACGGTCGGATTGTTGCCGCCCAGATCGTAACCAATGCCCTTGCCCTTGCCGAACGCGACACCGCCGGTGACGTAAGGCAGCCAATGATCGAAGGCATAGCCGAGGCGAGCGCGGACCGAGGCGAAGTAATCGATCTCATACGACGCGCTGTCCCAGCTGTTCAGGACCAGCGGGACTTCGAACGAAAGATTATCGTCCGGATTGCCGAACTCAATATCGGCTTCGACGCCGAGCACGACCTTGTTGTCGAACTGGTAGTTATAGCCGATCTGCACGCCGCCGATGAAGCCCTCGGTCGAGAAGCTATCGGTGTAGCCCTCATACTCGGCGTCGGCATCAGCGAAAGCGTAGCCGATGTTGGCGCCCAGATAGAAACCGGTCCAGCTGAAGGTCGGCACCGCAATGATGGGGGCCTTCACCGGATAGGGCTTAGAAAGATCGGCGGCAGCCACCGGGCCGACAGTGAGGGCCAGCAGGGCGACGCCGGCAAGAAGGGC
>JBGGNI010000160.1:0-4551 GCA_041287585.1 Xanthobacteraceae bacterium | reverse complement strand
CCATCGATAGCGGTGCTGCCGTTCGCCAACGTCAGCAACGATCCCGAGCAGGAGCCCTTCGCGGATGGGTTGACCGAAGACCTGATCACCGACTTGTCCAGGATCTCCGGCCTGTTCGTCATCGCCCGCAACTCGGCCTTTGCCTACAAGGGAAAGGCGATGGACGTGCGCGAGATCGCACAGGACCTTGGCGTGCGCTACCTGCTGGAGGGGAGCGCAAGACGCGCCGCGGGGCGCGTGCGCATCAACGCACAGCTGGTCGACGCGGCGAGTGGCGATCACCTATGGGCGGAACGCTTCGATCGCAGCCTGGAGGACATCTTTGCCGTTCAGGACGAGGTCACCGGCAAGATCGTGGAAGCGCTGCTCGGCCGGCTGCGCGCACCGCCGCCGCGCAACCGGCCCAAAAATCTCGAGGCCTACGATCTCTGCGTGCGGGCGCGCAAACTGATGGATGATTCGCCGCAGGCGGCGCAGGAAGCGCATCTGATGCTGACGCGCGCGGTTTCGCTCGATCCGGGATATGCCGAGGCCTATCGCTGGCTTGCCATGAATCACTGGATGGGATGGGTGCATTCCGGGGGACCAACTGAATCTTCCCGCAGCGTTGCTTTGGAACTGGCCCGCAAAGCTGTCGCGATCGATCCCGACGACGCTGGCTCTCATTGGGTCCTGGCTTACCTGCTTGCCTATGAGCGTAGCTTCGCCGAAGCGGATGCTGAATTCGCCAAGGCGATCGAGCTCGACCCCAACGAGGCCGACGCCTGGGCGGCATTATCCGACATCGCGGTCCTGGCCGGGCGGGTCGAGGAGGGCCTTGAGCACATTCGCAAGGCGTTCCGGCAGAACCCGTTCCCGGCAAGCTGGTACTATCTGACGCTCGGCCAGGCGCAGTATGCCGCCGGCGAATACGAAGCCGCTGTCGAGACACTGCGCAGGGACGAGACTTATCGTACGAGCTCACGCCGTTTCCTGGCGGCAAGCCTTGCCCAACTGGGCCGGCTCGACGAGGCGCGCGCAGAGGTCGAACTGTTCCTCGTCGCCAACCCGCATTTCACAACCCGCCACTGGGCCACGACGGAGCCATTCCGCGACGCTGCGACGCTCGAGCATTTCGTTGAAGGCTACCGCAAGGCCGGTCTTCCGGAGTGACGCGCCGGCGTGATCTCCCGGCGCCTTCGCACCGTTCGTGCGACCTATTCCTCAAAGCGACTCGTGGCGTCACGATCGCGCTCGTACCGTCTCGTAAGCGGAAACGGCGGCAACCAGGACTCGCGACGGATGATCCAGCTTTCGTAGGTTGGCATCAGTTGGTCAGGGGCATCCAGGGATCCCAGGTTCACTTCGATTTCGTCTGCGATGCGCGCGAAAACGGGCGAGCCGCAGCGGGGACAGAAAAACCGCCCGGCGTAGTCGCGTGTTTCGCCATCGATCGTCACCGCATCCTGGGGGAACACCGCGGACGCATGAAAAAGCGCCCCATGATGCTTGCGGCAGTCGAGACAGTGACAAAGGCCGACCCGGTATGGGAGTCCCGACGCCACAATTCGGAGGTTGCCGCACAGGCAACCGCCGGTGAACCGGTCCATGCTGCGTCTCCTCTAAAATCAAGCGGGCGGAATGATTGCAACGAACAGCACTGTCATTGCAATTGCTCGCTGTGGGAGGGGAAGGCCCATCACCATCGTCGGCGTGCCCACCCTGATCGCGGCCGCGAAGGCGTGAAGGCCGCTTTCCTGTGCCAGATTGGGCGACCGACGGCGAACAAAGCCTAGCGCCCCTCGATCTCGTATACGAGTATCCATCTCAAACTAGACCCTCTGGAGTGCTTCGTGACAACGGCTTCAAACAGACTGCGGATCGCTGTGCTCTTTGGCGGACGCTCCGCCGAGCATGACGTTTCGGTGCTTTCGGCAACCAATGTCATGCGTGCGCTGGAGCCGGCGAAATACGATGCCGTTCCGGTCTTCGTCACCCGCGAAGGGCAATGGCTGTTGAGCAGCTTCGCGGATGGCGCGCTGGCGAAGCCCTCAAACGGCGCGGAACTCTGCCTGGTGCCAGGCGGACGGGGACGCATGCTGGCGACCCCAGCCAATGGCGCGCCCTACGAGCTGCCGGAGATCGACATGATATTCCCGGTGCTGCACGGCCTCCACGGCGAGGACGGCGCGGTGCAGGGGTTCGCCGAGGTGGCGCGCGTGCCGCTCGTCGGCTGCGGCATCCTCGGTTCCGCGACCGCACTCGACAAGGACATTGCCAAACGCCTGCTGAGCGAGGCGGGCGTGCCCACCGCGCGGTCCATCACCATCCACCACGGCGCCGCACCGGACTTTGCGGAGCTGCAGCGCGCGCTCGGGCTGCCGCTCTTCGTCAAGCCGGCCCGACAGGGCTCCTCTGTCGGCGTGAGCAAGGTTTCGACCGAAGAGGACTACGCAGCCGCGCTTGACGAGGGCTTCAGGCACGACGGCAAGCTGCTGGCCGAAGAATTCATTCGCGGCCGCGAGATCGAGTGCAGCGTGCTGGAAGATACGCAAGGCGGCCTGTTCGTATCCCGTCCCGGCGAGATCGTTCCCGCGGAGAGCCACGGCTTCTACACCTACGACGCCAAATATATCGATGAGGATGGCGCGGCCTTGAGGGTGCCGGCAGAGCTGCCGGAAGACATCGAAGCCAGCATCCGCGCGATGGCGGCAAAGGCCTTCCGCGCGGTCGGCTGCGATGCCATGGCGCGCGTCGATTTCTTCGTGACCCCGGACATGCGCATCCTCATCAACGAGCTCAACACCATTCCCGGTTTCACCGATATCAGCATGTATTCCAAGGCGATGGCGGCAAGCGGCGTCAGCTATCCCGAAATTATCGATCGGCTGGTGGCGCACGGGCTGGCGCGCGCTGGCCGATCAGCTTGATGGTGCCCTCCCCCGGCTTCCGGCCAGCACCTGCGCGAGCACGGCGAATACACGGGGGTCGACCATCTGCGCCACGTTGAAGCGCATGAACTCGGACGCCGATTGAGAAAGGCTGAAGACGTTGCCGGGGGCGAGCACGAGGTTCTCGTCTAGCGCCGCGCGGGCAAGGTCGGCGGCATCGAGACCGTCCGGCAGGCGGCACCAGAGATAGAAGCCGCCGCGTGGCATGAGCCATGGCCGGATGCCGAGCGCCGCCAGCTTCGCCTCGGCCTCGCGGCGCGCCTTCGACAGGCGCCGGCGGAGCGTGTCCAAGTGCTTGCGGTAGCTGCCGTCGCTCACGGCGTCGAAGACCAGCTCTGCCGCGACGGGGCTCGGCCCGCCGAAGTTCGTTGCGACCTGAAGATCGACCAGCGCCTCGATCCAGTCGGCACGCGCCGCTATGTAGCCGCAGCGGATCGAGGCGGACAGGGTCTTGGAGAAGCTGCCGATCCGGATCACGCGGGACAGGCCGTCGAGGGCGGCGAGGCGCGGCGAGGGTTCTGGCTCGAAGTCGGCGAAGATGTCGTCCTCAACGATGGTGAGGTCATGGGCCGCTGCTGCATTCAGCAGGCGGTGCGCGGTCTGCGGGGAGATGGTCGCGCCTGTCGGGTTATGGAGCGCGGAATTGGTGATGTAGAGGCGTGGGCGATGCACGGCCAGCACCTCGGCGAAAGCCGAGGGGTCAGGTCCGGTTGGCGTGTACGGAACGCTCACGAGCTTCGCCCGATGGGCGCGCAGCAGGGCCTGGAAGTTGAAGTAGCAGGGATCGTCCACCAGCACCGTGTCACCGGGTTGCAGCAAATAGCGACAGACCAGGTCGATTGCCTGCGTGCCCGACGAGGTGAGGAGGATCTGGTCTGCACCGGCATCGATGCCTTCCGCCGCAAACTGGCGGGCAAGCAGCCGGCGCAGGGCAAGCGGCCCCCGCGTGTTGCCATAGTAGGCCAGTATCGGCTCGTCGGCCCTGGCGAGGCTGCGGATAGCCCGGCGGATGGCAGCGTTCGGCATCCAGTCGGAAGGGAGCCAGCCACAGCCGGGCTTGAGCATGTCTGCACCGCTATCGAGCGATTGGCGCGACACCCACAAGGGATCGATCGCCAGATCACGTCGAGCCTCGACCTCGGCCAGCGCAAACGGCGGTGCGCCACCGGAGACGTAGAAGCCGGAACCGCGCCGGGAGCGGATCACGCCATCGGCCGCCAGCCTGTCGTACGCCTCGACGACAGTGGACGGCGACACGCGCATGGTGGCGGCGAAGCTGCGGATCGAGGGCAGCTTCTCGCCGGACGTCAGCGCGCGCGTGGCGACCTTTCGGCGGATCGCATCCATCACCTCGCCGGTGCGCGTGCTTGCTTCGCTTTTCATGCCCATGGCCCGCGACTGTATGGGCACCCTGCCCCATACAGTTCGGCTAAACTGTATCGGACTGTTGCTGTTGCAGCCAGCCCGACCGCGCTACGCCCGCCATAGCAAAAGGACGGGCCATGCAGCGGACGACGGACGGATGGGGCAGCGGCCTCCTTGGCGTGATCATCTTCAGCGGCTCGCTGCCGGCCACCCGCGTCGCGGTGGGCGGCTTCTCGCCATTGTTCCTGACCTCGGC
>JBGGNI010000159.1:0-19526 GCA_041287585.1 Xanthobacteraceae bacterium | reverse complement strand
ATCGATCGGCGCACTCACCGTCGTCTCCGGACGAACCATCGGCGTCCCAAAACTAACCCGAGACCGCCTCGACGACCTCCGAAACGTCCGCCTCGAAGTCGAAATCATCGCAGCTCGATGGGCTACACTCAGATGCGATGATGCTTTTATAGCGCAGCTTGCCCAGTGCCTGTCGCGTCTTGCGGCCGCAACGGAAGCTGTCGATATCGAAGCCTACGTCAAAGCAAATTACGACTTTCATTTTACCATATACAGGCATGCCAATTCGCCAACTCTTTTGGCGATCATCGAAAATTTGTGGCTTCAGGTTAGTCCATACCTGCATTTGCTCAAAGAGACGGGAAGTTTTCGATTTGCCGGCGAGCAGCACGACCTGATATATGAGGGCATGCAAAAAGGCGATCCAGAAAGGGTGTGCCGGGCACTTTTTTCAGATCTTGACGAGGCATATAAAATAATCGCCAAGATGATTGGATCAAATAATAATACAGCATACGATAGAGGCCGGCGTTATGAGCAGTCCGTCTCTATTTGAGATTTATCATATTCGGACGGATTGCGTCGTTCCCGGCGCGAGGTCGGGCCGCGCATCGAGAAGCCGGCCGCCGAAGTGAGTTCCGGGGCATCATGTCCGATGCCGCTTAAGACAGCGAGCGGCACGCCTATGGAGTGCGGCACGGTTCGCACGCCGTGCCGTCACACGACCCTCCCCTGCCGTTAGGTCAGATAATTCCTGATCCGCCGCGCTTGGGAGTAGGTGAACGTCACCTTGCCATAGAGCAGTTCCGCTTCGGAAACAGGCCCGATCGGCCGCAACTCGGCGACGTGGTCGTCCGGCGGGAACAGGAAATCCAGACTGACGGGCGTTGCCTTATAGGCCTCCACCACGAACGGGATCGGCACATGCACGAGTTCGTTCACGGTGTCTCCTGCGCCGTCGAGGGAAGGGATGATCCGGCGGGTGTAGTAGTTGAGCAATCCGCCGACCGTTGCGGCGTGTTCGTCGGTGACATCGGCCTTGAGCTCGATGGCCGTCACGCCGTCGATCTCAAGCCGCGAGGTCAGCCGATCGCCGTCGCGGGTCCAGAAGCAGGCGCCCGGCCGGGCCGGGATACCGACCGACTCCCGCGCATAGGTGCGCACCCGGTGGGACGAGTTCCAATAGGTTGCCCAATAGCGGCCCGGGATTTTCCCCGCTCCCTCTGCCGAGTAGCCATCGAGGCCGGCCACCTCCAGGGTCATGTAGGTCAGGCTGAACGCACCGAACCCGGAAGTCTGGTTCGGATCGGGGATCGAATACATTGTCATCTCGACCCGTCCGTCGGGATGTGGCTCCAGTTCGGGCGGCAGCCACCGGCGGATGACCTCGGGATCGGCCTTGTAGGTGATGGCGAGCGTCCAGACATCCTTGAGCAGGACAGGCGCAGTCGGGTGCCAGTACCCGGAATGCATGTCGCTTATTTTTTTATCCGTTTCGGTCATTTGTTTCCTCCCTCGGTGTGCCGGCTCCGTCGTTCGCACGCGCAACCACGGCCTTTCCCGGGCTGCGTGGCCGTCTCAGGTGCGCGCCGGAGCCATCCGTGACCATGAGGACGCGGAAGATCGGCTCCAGCCTTTTGGAAGCGATGAATGTCTCCGCCTCGGGTGGTTTCATCGCGACGGCGGGTCGATCTAATGGGACGTGGCGCCCACTCCGGCCTCACGCAGGAAGGCACGGACCGCTTCGTTGAATTCGAAGGGGTTCTCGATCATCGGATAATGGCCGGTCCCCGCCAGTACGGCGATCTTGCTTCCGGGGATGCGGGACTGCGTTGCCTCGACGATCGATTGCGATACCAGCCAGTCGGCATCGCCGCGAAGCAGGAGCACCGGGCAGCCGATCGCACCGACAGCGTTGCGCTTGTCGAAGTTTGCATAGCCGGTGAGGTCGCCGCGCATGACTTCCGGCATGGCCCGGCATATCTGCCAGACGACCTCGCGCGCCCGATCGGGCGGCGTGCGGTTGCCGGTCATCGAGCGCGCCCAGCATTCGAGAATCTGGGTGCCGTTGAGCAGGAGCATGTCGAGGAAGAAAGAGGACACCGTGGGCGTATAGTCCGCACCTTCCGCCGATATGATGGCCGCATAGGCGTCCGGACGGCGGGCGCCCAATTCCAGCACCATATTGCCGCCCATCGAGCAGCCGATGATGACCGGCTTGTGCAGCCCGAGCTTTTCGATCAACCGCTCGTTGAATTCGGCGTGGCGGGTCAGGCTTTGGAAGGGTCCTTCTTTCGGTTCCAGCGATTTGCCATGCCCGACCGCATCGACAGAAATGACCCGAAAATGATCGGAAAGCCCGTCCAGGACATGACGATACATAAGCGTGTCCTGCGAGGCGGCGTGGAAGCAGATGATCGGCTGGCCTTCGCCGGCTTCCTCGTAGTGGGCTCGGATTCCATCGACGTCGATGTAATGCCCGGTGGTCGGCTTGCCGGATGGACGCGGGGGCGGAGCGAACGCGACAGCGGGCGCCTCGGTGCGGCCGGTACGCGCCAGTGCCTCGAACGTCAGCGCCATGACTTTCACGTTTCGCCATGCCGCGACGGCGTCGCCTTCCAGGCTCAATTCGCCGAGATTAGGCGACAAGGCTTCGAACCAATCGGTCTTGCCGGTCGCGACGCGCTCCCATTCCCTGTCGGGGCCGCTCACGACGATGTCGGAGCCGAGCAGGCTGGGGTGATCGTCCACAATGGCCCGGCCGTTGGTTATGGTGATGGAACCCGCGGTCTTTTCCTGGCGGAGCGTCAGGCGGCATTCCACATATCGGCTGGCCTCCAGCCATTGCGGGCTGGTGTTCAGTTCTTGTTCGAGTGCTTTCCACCAGTTCTTTGAGTATGATTCCATGTCGTCCTCCCGTTATTGTCGCAGCCGTTCGGCTGTCCAATTCGATGCTTCATTCATCGAAAACTGTTATTTATCCGATCTTCAAGCGAAGATCGGTCCCGTACGCGCGCCGCGCTAGCGGGCCGCTCGATGCGCGCGGCCGATGCGGTCGGCGCTCGCAAGTCCCGAGATAAGGCGTTCCGCCGTCAAAGGCGGCGTCATGTGCCGGCTGTAGTTCGTGGCCAATGTGGCGCTCGCGATGAGATCGAGTTCGGCGTCGCTCAGGCGTTCGCTCTGGCCGAGTTGAGACAGCGTCATCGGCAGGTCGACGGCGCCGATCGTATCGAGCAAATCCGCAATCGCCGCCTCCGGGTGTCCTTCCACCACGAGTTGGACCAGCGTGCCGAATGCCACGAGTTCGCCGTGCAGCATGGACGACATCCGCGGTATGGCGGTCAATCCTCGGATCAAGGCGTGGGCAAGCGACAGGCCGCCGCTTTCAAAACCGACGCCGCTGACAAGCACGGTCGCCTCGACCACCCGCTCGACCTCCGCCGTGCGCTCGCCCCGCTGCACGGCCGCATAGGCAGCGGGACCGTAGGCTCGCAGAAGGTCGTAGACCGCATCGGTCAGCAGCAGGGCGGTGTCGAGCGCCGGAGTGCCGAAGGAATTCAGCCCGCCGGACGCCTGGCACTGCCGTGCTTCGAACTTCTTGCTCAAGGCGTCGCCGATGCCGGCCGCAAAGAGGCGGGCGGGGGCCTGCACGATAATATCGGTGTCGACCACGACCGCATCGGGATTGCGGCGCGTGAAGTCCACGCCGACAAGCCGATGGTTCTCGTCATACAACACGATGAGCCGGCTGGTCGGCGCGTCGCTGGAGGCGACCGTGGGGCAGATCACGATCGGCAGTTCGAGCGCGCGCGCCGCCCCTTTCGCGGCATCGATGGTCTTGCCGCCGCCGAAGGCAATGACGGAATCGACGCCGGCTTCCCGACCGGCCTGCGCGAGCCGGCCGATGATCGCCCGGGTGCATTCGCCAGGAAATTCGACAAACTGCGGGTCCGCCCCTCCGGTGCGCAGGCTGAGACTGGCGTCGTCCCAAACCTTGTCTCTTACGAGCGCATCGGCCAAGGCAAGGGGACGGCGAAAGCCCAGCTCGCTAAAAACGGAACCGATCGTCGAGATCGCACCGGGGCCTTGAATGTATCGGCCTGGAAATCCGATAATTCTGATCGTCATCGAGCGAACTCCGCCATTCAATCGTAAAATTCGGGAGCCTGCTTAAAGCTCGGCCATAGATCGGGATCATGGCCGGGAACGATGGTTGCTCCCGTCTGCTCGGCGAGCATGCGCAGCTTCTTCACCGAATGGGCAACTTCGATTGCCGATGTCATGAAGCCTGGCAGGCACTTCTCATTCCAATGGTCCATCGTGTAGGTGGCGTCGATGGTGAGAAGCGTGGCTCCGGAATTCGGAAGCGTGATCAGGAAGGACTGATGGCCAGGCGCGTGGCCCGGCGTGAAGATCACCTTGATGGTGCCGTCGCCGTAAAGGTCGAAACCGTCCGTCGCCGTGCCGTCGAGGAAAAACCATTTGATGCCCGGTTTGTCGAAATCCTTTCGGATATATCCACCGGCCGAGAACCAGTCGGCCGTGTAGGCATATTCGTACTCCTTGCGTTGAACGATGTGTGTCGCGTTCGGGAAATGCCCGAATGCTCCGGTGTGATCGATGTGCAGATGTGACTGCAGGACGTAACGCACATCTTCAACCTTGAAACCGTGCTTGCGCAACTGGTTTACGCAGCCCTCTTCTTCGGTGAGGAGCGGCCAGTAGATGTCGGTTACGGCGCCCCAATGTCCTCTCGGGTCCGTTGCCGCTTCGACGGCGGTGCCGCCGTCGATGATGACGTTGCCCTTGGGGTGGGTGATGAGGTACCAGGGGATGGGCGTGATGAACTCATCCTGGCTGGCGCCCATCTTGATGTTGACTTCGCGCTGGCGGACCCAGCCGGACTGGAACATGTAGAGACGAATTTCGGACATTTTCTCCCTCATTTTTTGAGTTGGCAGTAACGAGGCCATCCGCGATCGCGCGCATGGCGGCGATATCAGCGGGCGTCTTCCAGGATGAGATCGGCTCCTTTTTCTCCGATCATGACGATGGCCGCGTTGCAGTTGCCGGAGATAAGCCGCGGCATGATCGAGGCGTCGACGACCCGCAGGCCCTGCACGCCGCGAACCTTGAGGTCCGGCGTGACGACCGAGAGAGGGTCGCTTCCCATGATGCAGGTGCTGGCCGGGTGGTAAATCGAGCCGCTCCGGGCCCGGCAGTAGGCGAGCAGGTCGGCATCGCTGGCGCAGGACAGACCCGGCTCCAGCTCCTCTTCGAGATAGGGCGCCATGGCCGGCGCTTCTATGATCGCGCGCAGCCGTTTCAACCCGTCCACATTCGCGCGGCGATCCTCCTCGGTCGACAAGTAATTGACCCTGATCGCCGGCGGTTGCGCCGGGTCGGCGCTCTTGATGTGGATATCGCCGCGGCTCTCCGGCCGAAGCTGGCAGACCGATGCGGTGAAGCCGGAAAAGGGATGCAGCTTCTGCCCCATCTTGTCGGTGGAGAACAGGATGAAATGCACCTGGATGTCGGGCGTGGCGACACGCTCGTTCGAGCGGTAGAATGCCGATGCATAGCCGGCGCTTACTGCGAGAGGCCCCCTGCGCTGCAGGGCGTAGCGCAAGCCGATGCCGGCGCGCCGAAAGATATTATTGTACTGATCGTTGACAGTAACGGGTTTCTTCGAGCGGAACACCATCCGTATCTGCAGATGGTCCTGTAAGTTCTCGCCCACGCCCGGCGCGTCGTGCACCACCGGAAGTCCAAAATCCTTCAATCGCGCAGCCTGTCCATAGCCGGACAGCTCCAGAAGTTGCGGCGAGTTGATGGCGCCAGCCGAAAGGATCACCTCCTGCCCGGCGCGCGCGCGCTTCAGTCGCCCTTCATGCAGGAATTCTACGCCGGTCGCTACGGTGCCGTCGAAGACCACCCGCTGTGCGAAGGCTCGGGTAACGACCCGCAGATTGGCGCGGCGCATGGCCGGACGCAGATAGGCCACGGCGGTGCTGCACCGGCGGCCATTGCGCGAGGTGGTCTGGAAGTACCCCACCCCCTCCTGGCTTTCGCCGTTGAAGTCCTCGTTGCGCGGCAGGCCGCGTTCCATTCCGGCCCGGATGAAGGCCTCGCACAGTTCGTGCCGATCGCGCTGGTTGGAGACGGAGAGCGGGCCTCCTACGCCATGAAACGCGTCGGCGCCGTTCTCCTGATCTTCCGAACGCTTGAAGTATGGCAGCACGTCATCGAACGACCATCCCGTGTTGCCGAGCTGGCGCCACAGGTCGAAGTCTTCCTTCTGTCCCCGTATATAGATGAGCCCATTGATCGAGCTCGATCCGCCGAGAACCTTGCCGCGGGGCTGGAAGATATTTCGGCCGTTCAGTTCCGGTTCCGGCTCGGTCTGGTACATCCAGTTGTAGCGCGTGTCGGCGAACAGCTTCGCATAACCAATCGGAATATGAATCCATACGCTGTCGTCCCTGCCGCCCGCCTCAAGCAACAGAACCTTGTGGCGGCCGGACGCGGTCAAGCGGTTGGCGAGCACGCAGCCGGCCGATCCCGCGCCGACAATAATGTAGTCGTACTGCCCGACATCTTCGGGTGCCGTCTGATTCAAGTGTATCCTCCCGCCAAAAAATCGGCGTCTTCTTGTTTTTATTGGTTCAACGCGTCAGGTTTTTATTGAGCCAGCCTCCATGGGCGGCCTTGTAGGCCTCCAGGGCTGGCAGCATGTGCTCGATGCACAGACGCACGAGCAGGGGTCGGTCTCCGCGAGCCATCGCGTCGATGATGCCGGAGTGCTCGTCGCGGGACTTTTTCGACAGAACCGGACTGGCGATGGCGTAGCTGTGTATGGCCGCCGTCTTGATCCAGTATTCCTGAATCGATTCGGCCAAGTAGCGGTTATTGCAGGCGCCGAAGACGGTCTGATGGAAGAGATCGTTGGCGGCCGAAGCGAGGTCGAGTTCTCCGGCCTCGCTGTATTGCAGATAGCGGGCGTTGATCTCGGTCAATTGTTCAACGAGATCGAGCGGCGATGGCAGCAGAATCCGAACGGCGGCCTCCCTCTGGAGCAGGGTCCTCATCTCATAAAGTTCGTCGACCTCCTCGGTCGAGTAGTCGCTTACGACCGCGCCACGATTGGGCCTGCGACGCACGAACCCAAGCCTGTCGAGCTCCTCCAGCGCACTGCGGACGACGTGACGGCCGACCGAAAAACGTTCGCTGATCTCTTCCTCCACAAGCCGCTCGCGCGGCTTCAGGCGCCCGAACGCAATTTCATGACGAAGAGAGGCAACGACGGTCGACGTCTTGTCGTCCCCGCCCAGGCTTGGTCGCGTCTTCCGAAGACCGTGCGATGGCGACATTTTTCCTCCCGCCCTGGAATTGAGCCCGGAAAATACCGTGCGAAGCGGCATTTAGACAGGCCTCAAATTGGCGCCAGGATTGTTCCACAAGATTGTTGACAACTCAAATAGCACGATCGATAGTGGTCCGCAAGTCGGGCCGAGCAGTATCGCAGGCCAATCAAAACGACATTCGCCGCCAAGCGGCGACATCAGGAGGAAGTAATGGGACCGTTGTTCAAGGAAGAAATGCGTGAGTGGGTCGGCTTGAGCCGCCGGCAGCTCTTGGCCGGGCTCGGTGCGGCCGCAGCCGCCGGGTCCGTGACGCTCGGCAGCGTTCGCCCGACCCTTGCGGCAGAGTCCCTGCCGAAGTTCGTCTCGAACGGCAAGAAGGTCAAAGTCGGGCTCGGGCTGAATTATGGCCCGTTCAACCAGCCCTGGCGCCGCGGCTGCTGGCGCATCGTCCAGACCGTGCTCGACAATGGCGGCGAGATCGTCACGGTGCGCGGCGAGCCGTCGAAGCAGAGCGAGCAGGCCTCCGCCCGCCAGCTCCTCGATCGCGGCATCGACGTTCTCATCCTCGGCATCTATTCGCAGGAGTCCGAGACGGCCTATATCGTCGAGGATGCCCAGCGCCGCGGCATCAAGACCGTCGGCTTCATGGTTCCCGTCAAGGACTCCCCCGGCATCGCCGAAGATACCTGGGGAACGGCCATGACGATGGGCTATTACCTGCAGAACGTGCTGAACCGTCAGGGTTCCATCGTTCAGACCGCGGAGAATCGCGGCTTCTACACGCCGTTCGACATGGAAGTCGACATGCTCTCGCTCATGACCAAGTTCGAGCCGCGCATGAAGATGCTTCCGTTTATGAATGGCAGCGTCTCGACCAGCGACCAGATCTCCAAGGGCCGCGAGAATGCCTTGTCGCTTCTTCAGGCGAACCCGGATCCCCAAAGCCTCCAGGCGATCGTGTCCTGGTGGTGGCCGCTCACGCTCGGCGCGTCGCAGGCGCTGACGCAATCGGGCCGCAAGGTTCGCCTCCTGAACCACTATTTCTCGGATCAGCTTCTGGGCGAAATGTCCTCGCCCGACAGCCCTATCGAGTTTTCGACCGACACGCCCTACCACACGGCGGGTGATCGCGTCGCGGAACTCGCGCTGGCGCTTGGGCAGGGTCAGAAGGTGCCCAACGACACCTATCATGTTCCGGTCACTTCGATCACCAAGGCCGAGGCTCCCAAGGCGCTGGCCGAGTTGAAGGAGATGGACCAGAAGGCCATCGCGCTCCTGAAGGCCTATGGCGGCTGAAGCCCCTGAAGTGACGGCCAGGTCGGCCGGGGAGAAATCATCTTGAACGCATCCTCATCAAGCGTGGCGTCTCCGGCCGTGAGGCCGGATGCGCGAGCGACCACCCATCCGATGCTCACTCTGCTGCGCGTTTGGGGAACGATCATCGTGATTGTTCTTGTCGGCGTTCTCTTCGCCTTCATGTCCCCGTACTTCGCAACGGTGTCGAACTTCAACAACATCCTGTTCTCGATGATCGTCAGTGCCCTGGTCTCGATGGGCCTGACCTACGTCGTGGCCGCGGGAAGCTTCGACCTGTCGATCGGCGCCACGGTCACGACCACATCGATCGTCGTGGCGCTGCTGATTCCCATTGTCGGCATGGGGCCGGCGATCTTCGGTGGCCTGCTTGTGGCCTGCCTGATCGGCCTCATAAACGGCCTCCTCGTCACCTATGGACGTTTGTCGGGCATCGTCACCACGCTGGGCGTGATGTTTCTGCTCGGCGGCGTCAATGACTTCCTGACGGGGGGGTACCAGGTTCCTGTCGAGTACAGTGAAGCGGCGTTTCGGTTCATCGGGCAGGGCCGCATCGGGCCGATAGCCTTTCCGGTCATTCTGCTTCTGCTGGTCTTCCTCGCCGGGCATCTCGTAGCTGTGCGCAGCAGGATCGGCCATTACATTTCGGCTGTCGGCGACAATCCTATGGCGGCCTATTATTCCGGCATCTCGGTCTATCGCTGGGTCATCGCCGCGTTCGTGCTGTCGGCGCTGTTCTGCGGAATCGGCGGCGTCATCCTGACCTCGATCTCGACCTCGGCGCAGCCGGTCGGCGGCCAAGGCTATCTTCTCGAAGCCTTCGCGGCCGTGTTCCTCGGCGCGACGATTTTGGGCAAGGGCAAACCTCACGTTCTCGGTACGTTGCTTGGGGTGTTCTTCCTTTACATGGTCGGTTCGGGCATGAATCTGGTCGGAGTCTCCTTCGCGACGCGCCAATTGTTCAACGGCTTCGTGCTCCTCGCTGCGGTCGGTGCCAATGCACTGCTCAACCGTGAAGAAATTCACCTCAAATTCATCTGAAAGCTCATGCACACACCGCTCCTCGAACTTCGCGATCTGCGCAAGGATTTCTCGGGGGTCCAGGTCCTGAAAGGAATCTCGCTCGCCTTCGAGCGGGGTGAGGTTCACGGGGTCCTGGGAGAGAACGGCGCGGGCAAGTCGACGCTGATCAAGATCCTCACCGGCGTCTACACGCATTCGAGCGGAACCATCTTGCTCGAAGGCAATCCGATCGTCGTGCATAAGCCGGTCGACGCCCATGCGCTGGGGCTCGGGGCGGTCTATCAGGACGCCGAACTGGCCGGCAGCTTTACGGTGGCCGAGAACATCCTGCTCGGCAACGAGCCTGGGCGCTTCTGGGTCAACCGCAGGCGCATTCGTGAGGAAGCGCGCGACATACTGGAGCAGATCGGCCTCCCTCTCGACCCCGACCGGCCGGCCTCCACCCTGACCGCCGCCGAAATGCAGATGGTTACCCTCGCGACACTGTTTCACCGCCGCTACAAGCTCATCGTGCTGGACGAGCCCACGGCCCGGCTCTCGGCGCATGAAAGTGCGATGTTGTTCGCCCTGATAGAGCGCTTCAAGCAGGAAGGCATTGCTATCATCTACATCTCCCACCGTCTGAACGAGGTGCGACAGCTTTGCGACCGCGCCACCATACTGCGCGACGGCAAGGTTTCGGGCACGCTGTTGCGCGGCGACATCGACGAGGACGTCGTCACGCAGTTGATGGTCAATCGTAGCGCCGCCGATCTGGAGATCGAAAATGAGGGCCTGGCCCGGGAGCAAGTGGTTCTGCGCCTGGACAGTCTGGCGACCAGCCGGCTGGCGCCCCTGTCCCTCGACGTCCACGCGGGCGAGATTCTCGGCATTACCGGCCCGGTGGGCGCCGGCATGGAGCAGATCGAGAAAAGTCTCGGCGGGCTGTGCTCGTATGGCGGACAAATTCTCATCGACGGCACGGTTCGCGAGATCCGCACGCCCTCCGATGCGTTGCGGGCCGGCATCGCCCTCATCCCGGAGGAACGGCGCAAGCAGGCGCTCTTTCCGAATCTGTCGCTCGCGGAGAATGTCAGCCTGCCGGCGCTCGACCGGTTGGCCCGGTTCGGCTTTGTCTCGAATGGCGGCAAGCGGCGCTACGCCGAAGGCATTATCGATCGTCTGAGCGTGCACCCGAAGATGCCGGATCGGCCGATCCGCTATTTCTCCGGCGGCAACCAGCAGAAGGCCGTGATCGGCAAATGGCTGGAGCGAAAGGCCCGCGTCTACGTCTTTGTCGAGCCGACATCGGGCGTCGACGTGGGAGCCATCCGGCAGATCTATGAGATCATTCTCGGCGTCGCGGCCAGCGGCGCGGCCGTCATCGTGATCTCCACCTCCATCAAGGAGCTTCTGGCGCTGGCGCAAACCATACTGGTCGTGCACGACGGCGCGGTCACGGCATGCCGGCCGCGCAGAGGCTTTGATCGCGACAGCCTGCTCGCAATGGCGATCGGCAAGCGCGAGTCGAGTGCGGACACCCTGGCGTCATGATCCACGATTTCTGCGTCATCGGCGGCGGCATCGTCGGCCTGGCAACGGCGCTGGAGTTGATCCGGCGCCGGCCGGGCGCAACCATAGTGGTAATCGAAAAGGAGCGTACCCTCGCCAAGCATCAGACCGGCCACAATAGTGGTGTGATCCACGCCGGGATCTACTACAAGCCGGGCAGCCTGAAGGCAGATCTGTGCCGAAGAGGCGCCAAGGCAACCAAGGACTTCTGCCGCGATCACGGCATTCCGTTCGAGACGCGCGGCAAGCTCGTGGTCGCCGCAACGACCCAGGAGATGGCGCGGATGGGCCGCCTCCAGGACAATGCGCGCGAAAACGGCATCGCCGTCGAAGCGATCGACAAGGCTGAACTGAGCCGCCGCGAGCCCAACGTGTCGGGTGCCGGCGCCCTGTTCGTGCCGGAAACCGGCATCGTCAATTATCGCCAGATCTGCGATGCCATGGGGCGGCTTCTGCTCGAGGGCGGAGGCTCGATCGAGTTCGGCGCCGAGATCGATGCGATCCAGGAAGGGTCGGACGCCGTTACGGTTTCAGCCGGGGAGCGGCACTGGAGCGCCCGCCGGCTTGTCGCGTGCGGCGGCCTGCAGTCGGATCGTCTGGCAAGACTGGCCGGCCTGAAGGTCGACTACCAGATCGTGCCGTTCCGCGGCGAATACTATGATATCGTTGCCGCAAAACGGGATCTCGTGCGGCACCTGATCTATCCGGTTCCGGATCCCGACCTGCCGTTCCTCGGCATCCACCTCACGCCGATGATCGATGGCGCCCTGACGGTTGGCCCCAACGCGGTCCTGGGTTTCGCGCGCGAAGGATATCGGCGCTTTTCGTTCGATCTGAAGGATGTCCTGACCTATGCACGCTTTCCCGGCTTCTGGCGCGTAATCGCCGGAAATTTCCGCTCCGGCCTTTCGGAGGCCGGCAATTCCTTGTTCAAGGCGCGTTATCTCTCCGAATGCCGCAAATACTGCCCGTCGCTGGAACTCGGCGACCTCGTGGTCAGAGAAGCAGGCATCCGGGCACAAGCCGTCATGCACGATGGCACGCTGGTGCACGACTTCATGTTTCTTCGGTCGCCACGGATGCTGCATGTCTGCAATGCGCCTTCCCCTGCAGCAACCTCCGCAATTCCAATCGCAGAGATGATCGCGCGCGAGGTCATCGAGAGCAACTCGGCCCGATAGCCGGTCTCAGGCCGGAGATGGCGGCCCGTACCAGCGTTTCAAAGAGGACGATATGGCGTATTCCAACACGAACCTGTTCATCGCCGGCATCTGGACACCTGGCTCCCTCGGCCGAACCATCGAGGTTTTCGATCCGGCGACCGGCGAGACGATCGGACATGTTGCACGGGCCGAGATTGACGATCTCGACCGTGCCCTGGGAGCCGCCGACCAGGGCTTCCGCATCTGGCGCGCGACATCCGCGTTCGAGCGCGGCAAAATCCTGCGGCGGGCGGCGAGCCTCCTGCGCGACAGAGCGGAAGATACGGCGCTGCTGTTGACGCAGGAGCAGGGCAAGCCCATTGGCGAGGCCCGCCTTGAGATCGCGCTTTCAGCCGACATTCTCGACTGGTTCGCGGAGGAAGGTCGGCGCGCGTATGGACGCCTGATACCGAGCCGGTCCGACACCGTCCAGCAACTGGTCATCAAGGAGCCTGTGGGGCCGGTTGCGGCGTTCACGCCGTGGAATTTCCCCGTCAGCCAGCTGGTCCGCAAGCTCGGTGCCGCATTGGCTGCGGGATGCTCGATCATTGTGAAGGCCGCTGAGGAAACGCCGGCATCTCCCGCTGCACTTGTCCGCACGCTCGCCGATGCCGGCCTGCCGCCAGGCGTGCTGAACTTGGTTTACGGCGTTCCCTCCGAGATTTCCGAACGGCTCATTCCGGATCCTATAATCCGTAAAGTGTCGTTCACAGGATCCGTCCCCATCGGCAAGCATCTTGCCGCGCTTGCGGGACAGCATATGAAGAAGGTGACCATGGAGCTCGGCGGTCACGCCCCGGCGATCATCTGCGAGGATGCGAATGTCGAGGCCGCCGTGGCAATCCTGTCCGGGTCGAAGTTTCGCAATGCGGGGCAGGTCTGCGTCTCGCCGACGCGCTTCCTCATTCAGGAGAGCATTTACGACACGTTTGTCGAGCGCTTTGCAACTGCGGCAAAGGCCATCAAGGTCGGCAACGGGCTCGACCCGGAAACACGCATGGGTCCGTTGGTCAATGGTCGGCGCGTCGAAGCGGTTCAGGACCTGATCGGCGACGCCGTCGAAAGAGGCGCCCGTGTCCATGCCGGAGGAGAGCGCATCGGCAATGCCGGCCATTTTTTCCAGCCCACGGTTCTCTCGGACATCGATCCCCGATCCCGCATCATGAACGAGGAACCTTTTGGGCCGGTTGCCCTGATGATACCGTTCTCCGAGCTCGACGGTGCGGTCGCGGAGGCCAATCGCCTGCCGTTCGGTTTGGCAAGCTATGCCTTTTCCAGGTCCGCCCGCACGGTTATCGATCTTTCAAATCGCATCGAGACCGGAATGCTGAGCATCAACCACTTGGGGTTGGCGTTGCCCGAGACGCCCTTCGGCGGCGTCAAGGACAGCGGCTATGGTTCGGAGGGCGGCTCGGAGGCAATCGAGGCCTATCTCAACACGAAGTTCGTAAGTCACGCGGTGGTGGAGTGATGAGAATGCACGATTCCCTCACAGGTTCAGCGCCGCCAAACAATCCGCTGTTCGACTTGTCGGGCCGCGTCGCGCTCGTCACGGGCGGAAATGGCGGCATCGGTCATTCCATGGCCCTCGGTCTGCACCGAGCCGGAGCCAGGGTCGTGATCGCCGGCCGCGATGCCCGAAAAGGCGCGGGCGCGCTGGAGCATTTTCGCGGTGGCACGGCGCAAGCCCTGTTTCTGGAGGCCGATGTCGCCGAGGCCGCTCAATGTCAGCGCCTCGTCGAAGAGACGGTGGCGGCGGCAGGCGGCCTGGACATTCTGATCAACAATGCGGGCATTACCGCTCGCTACCGCCCCGAAGATCTGACCCTGGAGAACTGGGATAAGGTTCTGCGGGTCAATCTTACCTCGGCATTCCTATGCGCGCAGGCCGCCTATCCGGTGATGAAGGACAGGGGCCGAGGCAAGATCATCAATATCGGCTCGATGATGTCGATTTTCGGAGCGCCTTTCGCGGCCGCCTACGGTGCCAGCAAAGGTGGGATGGTTCAGTTGACCAAATCGCTTGCCACGGCCTGGGCCGCCGACGGCATCCAGGTCAACGCCATTCTGCCTGGCTGGGTCGACACCGACATGGGCGATTCCGCCCGGCTGCAGGTGCCGGGACTGAGCGAACGCGTCCTCGCCCGGACGCCGGCAAACCGGTGGGGAACAGGAATGGATTACGAGGGCGTGGCCGTGTTCCTGGCAAGTCCGGCCTCGGATTTCGTGACGGGCACCGCACTCCCTGTGGATGGTGGCTATTCCATCTCGGGGTGAGTCATCCCGCCGTCAGACGCACAAAGGCACACCAATCAGCGATCGACCCGCTCGGAATGCCTGGACGTCGATTTGCTCTCGGCGGCGCTCGACGTGCCGCCGACGCGGCACGGGCGGTTCATTATCTTGATGGCGGCTGCGGCGGCGCCGAATCCGTTGTCGATATTGACCGCCACGACGCCGGGCGCGCAGCCGCCCAAAGCCGCGTGCAGCGCCAGGGTGCCGCCGGAAGCGACGCCGTAGCCAACCGAAGTCGGCACCGCGATTACCGGCGCCTCGATCAGGCCGGCCAGCACGCTGAACAGCGCTCCCTCCATGCCCGCCACCGCAATCACGACATTGAAGCATCGGATCTGCGGCAGGCGGATCAGCAGACGGTCGAGGCCGGCGACGCCGACATCCAGGATCATTGGAGCTGCAAAACCACAGAAATTCAGTGTTCGTGCCGCTTCACCTGCCACCGGCGCGTCCGACGTGCCGGCACTGACGATGCCGATGCCGGGAACGAGAGCTGCCGGCCTGTTGACCGGCGGCACTATGGCGGTTGCGGAAACAGCCTCATAATCGAGGATCGATCGCGTCTTCGACGAAAGCTGCGCGAACCGCTCGGGATAGAGCCGCGTCAGAAGCAACGGGCGAGCCGCCGCCACGGCGCCGGCGACGATGCGATCGATCTGCTCGGGGCTCTTCGGATCGCAAAGAACCGCCTCCGGCATTCCAGTGCGCGCCTCGCGCATCCAGTCCATATGCAGATCCCGGTGGTCTTCGGGATCGGGACGCTCGGGCGGGTCGATCATCTTGGCGTTCCCAGGAACGCGCTGCCTCGCTTGTAGGGCCGCAGGCCGGCATAGGGGCGTCCGGCCTCCCTGCACAGATTGCGCACCAGTTCGGCAGTGCTTGTATGCGACGCATCGCCCAATTCCACCATCACCCCGCGCGCCGTGATGCGGCAGCGCAGCGTCGCATGTGCCGGAAGTGCCGCCGCAAGGACCGCCTCCGCCCGCTCGATGAAGGCGAGATCCTCAGCGCTGATGGCGATGCCGGTCTCGACGCGGCTGGCAAGACAAGGCTCAGCCGGCCGCTCCGCCACCTCGTCGAGCCCATGCTGGCGCGCCAGCACTCTGATCTCCGCCTTGGAAATTCCGGCTTCGATGAAGGGGTGGACAACCGCGCGTTCGGCTGCCGCCGTCAATCCCGGCCGATAGTCGCCGAGGTCGTCGAGATTGGCCCCCGAGGCGATGGCGCCTTCCGGTACCAATTTGCGGATGCGGTCATAGAGATGCGACTTGCAGAAATAGCAGCGGTCGACCGGATTGGAGCGATAGTGCGGATCGTCGAACTCGCCGGCGCCGACCACCTCAAGTCTCCAGCCGTCTTGGGCGGCGCGGGCGCGCAGCCGCTCAGTGGTGGCTCGCGGCACCGCCGGCGAGACGGCATGCACCATGGAGATCGTTCCCGCAGATCTATGGCGCTGCGCGACGCTGGCGAGGGTGACGCTGTCGACGCCGCCGCTGACCGCAATGGTCAGCCGATCATGCCGCTTCAGCGCCTCCAACAGCCGCTTCTCAATCGCCTCAGCGCTCATCGGCCCCGTCCTCGATCCGCCACGCCAGCTGCCGCCGCTCCGCCAGCGACGGGGCGGCAAGGTCATCGCTTTCGGCCTTGCGGGTGATGTGGCCGTTCGGCCGCACCACCTCCTTCGCCCGCAGGCGAACCCCCTCTTCCAAGAAGCCGCGCTCGGTTCGCGCCAGCACCCGACGATGCTCGATGTGCCAGCGCAGGCCGATGGAGGAGGTTTCGGTGAGGCAGTGCGTGGCGACACCGTCCAGCGCATCGGGCCGCACCAGCAGGCGGAAGCCGCTCAGCGGCCGCCCCTTCTTGCCGAACAAAGGCGCGAGCGACAGGTCCAGTACGCCGTCAAGGGCGCGCAGGCGCTCAGCGGCGGCGCCGATCTCCTCCGCGGTCATGTCGTCGATGTCGAAGGACAGCACGGCCACCGTCTCGTCGACCGCACCGGCGCCGGCGACCTCTGCCACCATCACCAGGGCCCGCAGGATGTTGGGCCGGCCGGCAAGCTCGCGTGTGCCCGCCCCTGCGCCGACGGCGATCAGCTGCCCGCCCGAGCGGCGGCTCTGCGCGTCGAGATGGCGCAAGATGGCGGCGCCGGTCGGGGTGACACGTTCGCCCCCGACGCCGTCGTCCCGCCAGGCGAACCCAACGAGCAGCCGCGCGGTGGCAGGCGCGGGAACCGGCATGATGCCGTGACGGGTCTTCACCGTACCGCCGCCGAGCGGCAGATCCGACACGCTCCAGGAGGTGTCGTCGAGCGCGGCGATGAGGCTGCCCGCCGCCACCACGTCGACCAGCGAATCCCAGTCGGCGATCTCGTGGAAATGCACGTCCTCGATCGGCACGCCATGGATATGCGCCTCCGCCTCGGCAAGCGCCGTCAATATGCCGATCGCCCGGGTGGCGGTGCCGGCGGCAAGCGGCGCCGCCTCGATGCGCGCGCGCATCTCGGCAAACGTGCCGCTGTCCAGGTCCGAAACGCCATGTCCATGTTCGTGCCCGTGGGCGTGGTGATGAGTATGGGCGGGTGCCGGCACGGCTTCCCACACCAGCCGATGCACGCCGATGCCGGCGCTCAGACCTTTGACGAGGCGGACCTGACCGACGCCGGGCGGCAGTACCGCGGCGATGTCCGCCATCACGCGCGGCAGCAGTTCGGGCAGAGCGTCGAGCATCGACGCGACGAACATATCACCGGCGATGCCGCCAATGGCATCGAGATGCACGTGCCGCCGGATCATGCCCGATGGACCGGCACGACATAGGGCCCCTCCGGGATCACCGCGACCGCCGGGTCGCCATGGCGGGCGATGCTGGCGCTCACCGCATCGGCGAGCGAAGGCACGATCTCCACGGCGGTCAGTTTGCGCTCATCCACGGTCAGGCCGGTGGTGTAAAGCTGGATCCGCCCAACACGCATCGGCTTCAACTGCATCTCGGTCTGCCACTCGTCGACATCGGCCAGCGTCTTGGCGCTGATGGTGGCGAGAAAGCGATCCGGCCCGAGTTCAACGAGCCGCTCCTGCGCCTCGCGGAACTCGTGCGATCCGAAGCCTTCCGAGCATTCCGAGGCGATGATCAGCGTGCCGCCCGGCTCCAATATGTCGAGCGGCGTCACCATGCCCTTGACCGTCTGGTAATAGGTCTTGTCGAGCGGATAGCCCGCCGAGGTGGTCACCACGGTCTTGTATTTGCGCGGCAACTCGATGCGGGTCGCGGAAGACACGAAGTCTACGGCCGCCAAATGGCTGGCGATGATGTCGCCGAATGTCACATGAACGAGGTTGCGATCCTCGTCGAGGATGGTGTTAAGCGCGTAGACCTCACCGATCTTGCGCACGATTTCAAGTTGCTCCTCGTGCAGCGGATTGCCGACGAGATTGCACTGCACCGCCAGCGGGTCCTCCATGAAGCGGGCAGAGTGGAAAGTACGAATGGTCTCGTGCCCGGCGACACCCGGTGCCACCACCTTGCGCCCGCCGGACCAGCCGGCCATGAAATGCGGCTCGACGAGGCCGGTCGCGATGCGCAACTCCGCCTCGACGAAGCGGCGGTCAATATGCACCGGGGTGCCGCGCGTCGTCGTCGGGCCGAGGTCCACATGATCTTCGGCGTTGCGGGCGAAGTGATTGACGACCGCGACGTGCTCCAGCACCCAGGGATCGCCGACGAGTTCGGCCAGCTCGTCGCCTTCGTTCGGCCGGTGGAGGCCGGTGGCGACCAGCACGGTGATCTTTTCGAGCGGGATGCCGCCGGCATGCAGCGTCTCGATCATCGGTCGCAGGAACAGCCCGTTCGGTACCGGCCGGGTGATGTCGCAGATGAGGATGCAGGCGCTCCGGCGGCCTTCCGCCAGTCGCGCCAGCGGCGCGGCGGATACCGGCCGGTCGAAGGCGTCCTGCAGTGCCGAGGCCGGATCCGGGAGCCTTGGCAGATGGGCCTTGCGGATGATCTGCGGCTGGACCCCTTCCGGCAGTTCGAGCCGGATGCCGGAGCGGCCGAACAGCAGAGGAATCGATCGGTCATCTTCCATGATAATTGTTCCGAAATCTCTTGTGCTCGGCGCCGTGGCAGTGCGGCGTCAGGATTGCCGGTTTGGGTGGCAGGCGGATGCGTCTGCACCAATCTCGGTGCCAGATCGCGTTTCATGGTCAAGCGGCAGGATGCCGTATCTTTCAGATATCGACCAGTCCAGGTTGATGATCCGGTGGATTCCGGAGCATTGCATTTTTTATTATAATGAATACTGCATATCATGCACGTGCATGTATTCTATATCAGATTGTATATTATTTTGTATGCCTCATCTATATCTGCAGCGAGTGCTTCGCAGACTTTTTGTGTATCTTTTTGCTTTATAGCGTAATACATTAAATTATGTTGTTGCTTGGCGAAGCGAAAATTCCCGGCTCCTCTTAGCAAGTGAAAATACGGACTGACTTGAAGCCACAAATTTTCGATGATTGTTAAAAGCGTCGGTGAGTTTGAATGCCTGTATATCGCAAAATGGAAATCATAATTTGCTCGGACGTACACCTCGCCATTGGCATCTTCCATCGCGGCATCAAGCTGAGACATAATCTCGGTAAGTTGATTGATGAGATGGTCATCGCATCTGAGTGTAGCCCATCGAGCTGCGATGATTTCGACTTCGAGGCGGACGTTTCGGAGGTCGTCGAGGCGGTCTCGGGTTAGTTTTGGGACGCCGATGGTTCGTCCGGAGACGACGGTGAGTGCGCCGATCGAT
>JBGGNI010000158.1:0-28758 GCA_041287585.1 Xanthobacteraceae bacterium | reverse complement strand
CTTCCTTCCCATCCTGCGCGAAGTGCCGAAGGAAGCGGAGATCGTCTCCCACCGCCTGATGCTGCGCGCCGGCATGGTGCGGCAGGAGAGCGCCGGCATCTATGCCTGGCTGCCGCTGGGCAAGCGCGTGCTGGACAAGGTATGCGCCATCGTGCGCGAGGAGCAGGACCGCTCCGGGGCCATCGAGATCCTGATGCCGACCATCCAGTCGGCCGAACTGTGGCGCGAGAGCGGGCGCTATGACGACTACGGCAAGGAGATGCTCCGCATCAAGGACCGGCACGAGCGCGACATGCTGTTCGGTCCGACCAATGAGGAGATGCTCACCGAAATCGTGCGCGCCTATGTGAAGTCCTACAAGGATCTGCCGCTGAACCTCTACCACATTCAGTGGAAGTTCCGCGACGAAGTGCGCCCGCGCTTCGGCGTCATGCGCTCGCGCGAATTCCTGATGAAGGACGCCTATTCGATCGATCTCGATTTCGAGAACGCGGTGGCGGCCTACAACCGCATGTTCGTCGCCTACCTGCGCACCTTCGCCCGGCTCGGGCTGAAGGCGATCCCGATGGTGGCGGACACCGGGCCGATCGGCGGCAATCACAGCCACGAATTCATCATCCTGGCCTCCACCGGCGAAAGCCAGGTCTATTGCCACGCCGATTACCTCGGCATGCCGACGCCCGACGCCGGCATCGATTTCCGCGACCCCGCCGCGCTCAAGGCCGTCGTCGACCAGTGGACCAGCCTCTATGCGGCCACCGATGAAAAGCACGACGCGGCCGCCTTCGACGCGGTACCGGAGCCGCAGCGATTGTCTGCGCGCGGCATCGAGGTCGGCCACATCTTCTATTTCGGCACCAAATATTCCGAACCGATGGGTGCCAAGGTGGCCGGCCCGGACGGCATCGAGCGCCCGGTCCACATGGGCTCCTACGGCATCGGCCCCTCGCGGCTGGTGGCGGCGCTGATCGAGGCCGGTCATGACGAAGCCGGCATCATCTGGCCGGAAGCGGTCGCGCCGTTCCGCGTCGGCATTCTCAACCTCAAGGCGGGCGATGCCGCGGTCGACGCCGCCTGCGAGGACCTGTACGGGCAGTTGCTCGGTCGCGGCGTCGACGTGCTGTATGACGACACCAATGAGCGCCCCGGTTCCAAATTCGCCACGGCCGACCTCATCGGCCTGCCCTGGCAGATCATCATCGGGCCGAAGGGGCTGGCCGCCGGCACGGTGGAGGTCAAGCGCCGCGCCGACGGCAGCCGGGAAACCCTGCCGCTCGACGCCGCCTTGAACCGGATTCTCGGATGAGCGCGGCTGCGGACACGCGCAAGCGCCCCCGCGGCGGGGAGCCCACCGGCACCCCGCCTTTCGGCGCCTTCGAGTGGATGCTGTCGCTGCGCTATCTGCGCGCCCGCCGCAAGGAAGGCTTCATCTCGGTCATTGCCGGCTTTTCCTTCCTCGGCATCATGCTCGGCGTCGCCACGCTGATCATCGTCATGGCGGTGATGAACGGCTTCCGCACCGAGCTGCTGTCCAAGATCCTCGGCCTCAACGGCCACCTGCTGGTGCAGCCGATCGACAGCCCGCTCACCGATTACGATGCCGTGGCCAAGCGCATCAGGGGCGTGCCCGGCATCAAGCTCGCCGTGCCGCTGGTGGAAGGCCAGGCACTGGCCTCCTCGCCCTTCAGCGCCGGCGGCGTGCTGGTGCGCGGCATTTCCGAAGCGGACCTGCGGGCGCTGCCCTCCATCGGCAGCAATATCCGGCAGGGCACGCTGGAGGGCTTCGACAGCGGGGAGGGCATCGCCATCGGCAAGCGGCTGGCCGACCAGCTTTCGCTGCGCGCCGGCGACAATCTCACTTTGGTTGCCCCACGCGGCACGGTGACGCCCATGGGCACCACGCCGCGCATCAAGGTCTACAAGATCGCGGCGGTGTTCGAAATCGGCATGTCGGAATACGACAGCGCCTTCGTCTTCATGCCGCTGCCCGAGGCCCAGGCCTATTTCAACAAGGACGGCGACGTCACCGCCATCGAGGTCTACACCGACAATCCGGACCTGATGGACCAGTATCGCCCGGCGGTAAACGAGGCGGCGCAACGGCCGGTCTTCCTGGTGGATTGGCGCCAGCGCAACGCCACCTTCTTCAACGCGCTCCAGGTGGAGCGCAATGTGATGTTCCTCATCCTCACCCTCATCGTGGTGGTGGCGGCGTTCAACATCGTCTCCGGCCTCAACATGCTGGTGAAGGACAAGGGCCGCGACATCGGCATTCTGCGCACCATGGGCGCCAGCCAGGGCGCCGTCATGCGGATATTTCTGGTCACCGGTGCCGCCATCGGTGTGGTCGGCACGCTGGCCGGCTTTCTGCTCGGCCTGCTGGTCTGCCTTAATATCGAAGAGATCCGCCAGTTCATCTCCTGGCTCACCGCCACCGAGCTTTTCTCGCCGGAACTCTATTATCTCAGCCGCCTGCCGGCGGAGATGAACGCCGGTGAGACCACCTCGGTGGTGGTGATGGCGCTCGTGCTCTCCTTCCTCGCACCCCTCTACCCGTCGTGGCGCGCCGCGCGCCTCGATCCGGTGGAGGCGCTGCGCTACGAGTAGCGCGCCATGAACGCCTCCCACGCCACGCCGGCCCTGCAGCTGGAGCGCATCGAGCGCCGCTACCCGCAGGGCGGCGGCACGCTCGACATTCTGCGCGGCGCCGATCTCACCGTCATGCCCGGCCAGTCGGTCGCGCTGGTGGCGCCCTCCGGCACTGGCAAGTCGACCCTGCTGCACATCGCCGGCCTGCTGGAGCAGCCGGACGCCGGCGAGGTTCGCATCGCCGGCCAGGCCACCAGCGGCCTGCCGGACGCGGACCGCACCCGTATCCGCCGGCTCGACCTCGGCTTCGTCTACCAGTTCCATCATCTGCTGCCCGAATTCTCCGCGCTCGAAAACGTCATGCTGCCGCAGATGATCCGCGGCCTGCGCAGACGCGAGGCCGCCCGCCGCGCCGCCGAACTGCTCAGCTATCTCGGCCTCGGCGAGCGGCTGGAACACCGGCCGGGCGAACTGTCCGGCGGCGAGCAGCAACGCGTCGCTATCGCCCGCGCGGTGGCCAATGCACCGCGCCTGCTGCTGGCGGACGAGCCGACCGGCAATCTCGACCCGCGCACATCCAACCACGTCTTCAACGCACTGGCCGAACTGGTGCGCGCCACCCGCCTCTCCGCCATCATCGCCACCCACAATCTCGACCTCGCCAGCCGCATGGACCGCCGCGTCACCCTGCGCGACGGCTTGGTGGTTGAGCTCGACTGAGCGCCGCCAACCGTTCTCGATCCGGAAACTATGTGTGAGAACACACCAAGAACATTCTTGACGCAAGAACAAAATGCGCACAATGTTCCTTACATGTTCTCCACAGGGGGTTTCCATGATTGGCGTGCTGCTCCGCGAATTCGCCGCCTTGTCGTCGCTGGGCGTGTTTCTGGCGATGATCGGCACCTGGGCCGGCCTTATCGGCGGCTTCTGAGCCGGCTGATGAGTAAGCCGGGGACAGCGTGCGGCCGGCTCTTTACCCACACGCCCCCAGGCGACACCATGCCGGGCGGGACCGGAGCAGGAGACGGAGATGGCGGCGAACGTCGGGTTCGTGCACCTGCATGTGCACTCCTCCTATTCGTTACTGGAGGGGGCGCTGTCCATCGCCAGGCTGGCGGAACTCGCCAAGGCGGACCGCCAGCCAGCGCTTGCCTTGACCGACAGCGGCAACCTGTTCGGCGCGCTGGAGTTTTCCGAAAAGATGGCGGGGGTCGGCATCCAGCCGATCATCGGCTGCGCGCTGGCGGTTGATTTCGCCGACCAGCCGCCCGGCCGCGGTCCGGCGCCGGAGCGCCCGAAGCTGGTGCTGCTGGCGGCGAGCACGGAAGGCTGGCGCAACCTCATGGCGCTGGTGTCGCGCAGCCATCTCGACACCGCAGCCGACGGCGCCCCGCATGTGAAGCGGGACTGGCTGGCCGCCCACGCCGGCGGGCTCATCGCGCTCACCGGGGGCCCGAGCGGTCCGATCGACCGGCTGCTCGCCGCCGGCAACACGACACTGGCCACAAGCCGCCTCGAAAGTCTCGCCGTGCTGTTCGAGGGTCGGCTTTATGTCGAGTTGCAGCGCCATGGCAGTGCCGATGAGCGGGCGGGCGAGGGCGCGCTGGTCGATCTGGCCTATGCCGCCGGCCTGCCGCTGGTGGCGGCCAATGAGCCCTTCTTCGCCAGCCGGGAGGATTATGAGGCGCACGATGCGCTGATCTGCATCGCCGAGGGCCGGCTGCTGACCGAGCGCGACCGCCGGCAATTGACTCCCGAGCATCGCTTCAAGACCCGCGCCGAGATGACGGCGCTGTTCGCCGACCTGCCGGAGGCGCTCGCCAACACCGTGGAAATCGCCCGGCGCTGCGCCGTGCGTCCGCGGCTCGCCAAGCCGATCCTGCCGCGCTTCGCGCTCGGCGGCGACGAGGGGGAGGTGTTGCGGCTGCAGGCCGAAGACGGCCTCGCCAAGCGGCTCGCGGTGCACGGGCCGGCGCAGGGCCTGACGCAGAAGGACTATGAAGACCGGCTGGCGTTCGAGATCGACGTCATAGCGCGCATGAAGTATCCTGGCTATTTCCTTATCGTTGCAGACTTTATTCAGTGGGCGAAAAGCCATGGCATCCCGGTCGGGCCCGGCCGCGGATCGGGCGCGGGCTCGCTGGTGGCCTACGCGCTCACCATCACCGATCTCGATCCGCTGCGCTTCGGGCTGCTGTTCGAGCGCTTCCTGAACCCCGAGCGCGTGTCGATGCCGGACTTCGACATCGATTTCTGTCAGGAGCGGCGCGACGAGGTCATCCGCTATGTGCAGCAGCGCTATGGCCGCGACCAGGTGGCGCAGATCATCACTTTCGGCACCTTGCAGGCCCGCGGCGTGCTGCGCGATGTCGGCCGCGTGCTGGAAATGCCCTATGGCCAGGTCGACAAGCTGTGCAAGCTGGTGCCGCAGAATCCGGCCAACCCGGTCACGCTCGGCCGCGCCATCGAGGATGAGCCGCGCCTGCAGGCGGAGCGCGACGGCGTGCCGGTGGTCAAGCGCGCCTTCGACATTGCGGTGCGGCTGGAGGGGCTGAACCGGCATGCCTCCACCCACGCCGCCGGCATCGTCATCGGCGACCGGCCGCTCGCCGAACTGGTGCCGCTCTATCGCGATCCGCGCTCCGACATGCCGGTCACCCAGTTCAATATGAAGTGGGTGGAGCAGGCCGGGCTGGTGAAGTTCGACTTTCTCGGTCTCAAGACCCTGACCGTGCTCGCGACCGCGGTCCGCCTGATCGCCCAGCGCGGGATCGCCATCGACCTCGGCACCATTCCGCTCGACGACGCCAAGAGCTACGCCATGCTGGCGCGCGGCGAGACGGTGGGCGTGTTCCAGGTGGAAAGCGCCGGCATGCGGCGAGCGCTGGTCGACATGCGCCCGGACCGGCTGGAAGACATCATCGCGCTGGTCGCGCTCTACCGGCCCGGCCCCATGGCCAATAGCCCGGTCTATTGCGCGCGCAAGAACGGCGAGGAGCAGCCGGACTACATCCACCCCAAGCTCGAAGCCATGCTCAAGGAGACCTACGGCGTCATCATCTACCAGGAACAGGTGATGCAGATCGCGCAGGCGCTCTCCGGCTATTCGCTCGGCGAGGCCGATCTGCTGCGCCGCGCCATGGGCAAGAAGATCCGCGCCGAGATGGACCAGCAGCGCGAGCGCTTCGTCTCCGGCGCAGTGGAGCGCGGCATCGCCAAGGCGCAGGCTTCCACTATCTTCGACCTGCTCGCCAAGTTCGCCGACTACGGCTTCAACAAGAGCCATGCCGCCGCCTATGCGCTGGTCGCCTACCAGACAGCCTATCTGAAGGCGAACTATCCGACCGAGTTCCTGGCGGCTTCGATGACGCTCGACATGTCGAACACCGACAAGCTCGCCGAATTCCGGCAGGAGGCGGAGCGGCTCGGGATCACTGTGGTGCCACCCTCGGTGAATCTCTGCGGGCGGGAGTTTGCCGTCGAGGATGGGCGCATCCTTTATGCGCTCGCCGCCTTGAAGGGCGTCGGCGGGCTGGCCGTGGACGCCGTCGTCGCCGCCCGCGGCGAGCGGCCTTATGCCGATCTTGCCGATTTTGCCTCGCGCATCGACGCCAAGGCGCTGAACAAGCGCACGCTGGAAAGCCTGGTCAATGCCGGTGCGTTTGACGGCATCGAACCAAACCGGGCCCGCGCTGCCGCTTCCATCGAGTCGATCCTCGGTCACGCCGCGCTGGTCGGCGCGGAGCATTCGGTGGGGCAGGGCAACATGTTCGACGCCGGCCCGTCCCGCGTCGTTCTAAAGCTGCCGGACGCCGAACCCTGGCTGGCGGCGGACCGGCTGCAGCGCGAATACGACGCCATCGGCTTTTTCCTCACCGGCCATCCGCTGGATGATTACGGCAAGGCGCTGGACCGGCTTCGGGTGCAGCGCTGGCTCGATTTCAGCCGCGCCGTGCGCGGCGGCGCCGCCGCCGGCCGGCTGGCCGCCACCGTGGTAAGCCGTCAGGAGCGGCGTACCAAGAGCGGCAGCAAGATGGGCATTATCGGCCTGTCGGATCCGTCCGGCCAATTCGAGGCGGTGATTTTTTCCGAGGGCCTGGCGCAGTATCGCGAATTGTTCGAGCCGGGCAGGGCGCTGCTGCTGCATGTTTCCGCCGAGTTGCAGGGTGAGGATGTGCGCGCCCGCATTCAGACCGCCGAGCCGCTGGAGAAGGCGACATCGAGGCTGCAGAAGGGTCTGCGCATTTTTCTGCGTTCGCCGGACCCGCTGGAGATCCTGGCGCGGCGCCTTCAATCCTCGCCGGGCGGCGGCGGGGAAGGCGAGGTGTCCTTCATTCTTCTGCTCGACGGCGCAAGCGGCACCGAGGTGGAGGTGCGGCTGCCCGGTCGTTTCCCGCTCTCGCCGCAGATCGCCGGCGCCATCCGCGCCGTGCCGGGCGTGGTGGCGGTGGAGGCGCACTGAGGCGCAGTGGCGACACATGGGGTGGGGGGCACATGGGGTGGGGATCGTGCGGGCGACTAGGCAGGGGGCGGGTGTCCGTCGACGCGTTTGCGGTCCTCGCCATGACGCACCGGCGTTGGCGTTCGATTGGGCGCGGCAGCGCGGCTCGCCCTACGCAGACGGGTCACGGTCCAAGGCGCTGCCGGGTGTTACGTCCACTCGCCTTTCCACTCTTCGGGCCCGTTACGGCCTCCAGGCTGAGGTGCTGTCGGCTTGCCCATCGCCACACTCCTTGTCGGCGAACGTGTCGCGGCATCTCAGGACGGACGTTTCTGACGATGCATGCCGCCGCCGCTTCGTATCGAACGGCAGGCCGCGGCCTCCGCCGTCCCTGGCGGCGGGCGAATCACGGTGCACGCCACCAGCTTTCGGCCAGCGTGCCGGCCAGTGCCGTCGTCGGCGGGCGCTCGGCCGTGCGCCAGCGGGCCAGCCATTGGCCGCCGGTGTGGAACAGCGGCACGGCGAATTGCGCGGACATCAGCACCCGGTCCAGCGCCCGCACTGCCGCCACGAAATCGGGGCGTTCGCGGGCGGCGAGCAGTGCCGCGATCATCGCATCCGCCGCCGGGCTGCGCAGACCCATGAAATTTCGGCTGCCCGGTTCCCCGGCCGCCGCCGAGCCGAAATAGAAGGCCTGCTCATTGCCCGGCGACAGCGACTGGTCCCAGATGTACGGCACCATGTCGTAGTCGTAGGTCTGCTTGCGGGCCTCGAACTGCACGCTGTCGACCAGCCGCACGGCGAGCCGCACGCCGGCCCGGTGCAGCATGGTCTGGTAGGCGAGCGCCAGCCGCTCCTGGTCGCGCGTCGTCACCATGAGTTCCACGGTGAGCGGCCGCCCGGTCGCCCGCGCCGTCATCACCCCGCCCGCCAAAGCGAAACCCGCCTCGCTGAGCAGATCCAGCGCGCGCCGCAGCCGGGCCCGGTCGCGTCCCGAGCCGTCGGAGACCGGCGGCTGCCACATGCCCTCCATCACCGCCGGCAGCACGGCGTCCGGATAGGGCGCCAGCAGCGCCTGCTCGACGGCCGTGGCCGGCCGGCCGCGGGCGGAGAGATCGGAGCCCTCATAGAAGCTGGCGGTGCGCCGATAGACGCTGAAGTACAGGTTGGCGTTGATCCATTCGAAGTCGAACAGTTCGACCAGGGCCGCGCGCACCCGTGCATCGTCCAGCGGCGCGCGCCGCATGTTGAAGATCAGCGCGGCATAAGGACGGGGGGTGCGCGAGGCGATCTCCTCAAGCACGACGCGCCCGCTGCGCACCGCGGGCACGTCATAGCCGGTCTTCCAGCGCCCGGGGTCGGTCTCGAAGCGCACATCGGCCAGCCCGCGCTTGAAGGCCTCGAAGGCACCGGTGACGTCGCGGTAGAAATCGTAGCGCAGCCGGTCGAAATTATAGAGGCCGCGATTGACCGCCAGGTCGGCGCCCCAATAGTCCGGCGCGCGGGCCAGAATCACGCGCTCGCCCGGCCTCACCTCGGCCGCGACATAAGGCCCGCTCCCCAGCGGCGGCGTGAAGCTGGTTTCCTCGAACCGCAGCGGGTCGATCGCATGCCTCGCCAGCACCGGCATAAGGCCGAGGATCAGCGGCAGCTCGCGGTCCTCGACGGCGAAGTCGAACCGCACGACCGCGCCGGACGCCGCGGCACGCGCCACCTTGCCGTAGTAGCTGCGCAAATTCGGCCGGCCTTTGGTCCGCAGCAGTTCGAACGAGAACAGCACGTCGTCCGCGGTCAGCGGCGTGCCGTCGGAGAAGCGGGCGGCGGGGTCGAGCGTGAAGGCGACGTACGTGCGCGCGGCATCGGTCTCCACGCTGCGGGCGAGCAGGCCGTACAGGGTGAAGGGCTCGTCCGGCCCGCGCACCATCAGGCTCTCGACGATGTTCCAGCGCACGATAGGCGGCGGCGTGCCGCGCACGATGAAGGGGTTGAGGCTGTCGAAGCTGCCCACCACCGCCTGCGCCAGTTCGCCGCCGCGCGGGGCCTGCGGATTAACGCTGGCGAAGTGGGCGAAGCCGGGCGGCAGCATCGGCACGCCGTGCATGGCAAGGCCGTGCGCCGAAATCCCGTGTGGGACGGGACCATTGGCCGAATCCCCGGCCGCCGGCCGCCGGGGCAGAGCGAGCAGGCCGGCGGCACCCAGCGCACCGCCCAGCCAACCCCGGCGCGTGAGCTTGCCGAAGGTGCCGGGCCACCGCAAGATCGGCGAGGTCACGGTCTTGCCTCATTTGACCTTGAGACAGCCCACAGCCGGAAGGCGCCGCCGCGCCGCGCGTCCGCACGACAGGAACCCGACATGATCCGACGCTCCCCCTTTTCGCCGCACCTGATTTCCCGCTGCGTCACCGGCGCCGCCCTCGTGCTCGCGCTGGGCGGAACCGCGAGCCGGGTCGAGGCGCAGCAGGCCCCGGCTCCGGCCCCGGCGCAGAAGCCGGCGGCCAAGCCCGCCGCGCCCGCGACTAATGCCCAGAAGCCGGCGGCCAAGCCTGCGGCTCCCGCTGCGGCCCCGGCACAGACCGGCCTCGCCCCCGCGGCGCAGACCCCGCCGCAGCAGATTCCCGCCGTGGCGATCCCCTGGGTGAAGCGCTGCGGCGACGAGCCGACGCTGAAGAAGCGGGTCTGCAATCTGGAACAGACCATCATCACCGACACCGGGCAGTTCCTCGTGCGTTATGGCGTCTTCGAGATCCAGGATGATCCGAAGAAGATGTTCACCGTATCCTTCCCCACCGGCCTGCTGCTGCGCAACGGTTTCCGCATCGCCCTCGCCAATGAGCAGGCCCAAACCGGCACCTTCGTGATGTGCGACGAGAAGATGTGCCGCGGCGACCTGCAGGTCGATGCCGCCTTCGTCGACCGCATGAAGAAGGCGCCCGGCCTGACGCTCCAGGTGGCGAACTCGGTCGGCCGGGTGATCTCCTACCCGATCGGCCTTGCCGAGTTCGGCAAGGTCTATGACGGCCCGCAGACCGACCAGAAGGTGTTCGAGGAGCAGGTCAAGAAGATCCAGGACAACGTCAAGGCCCGCCAGCAGGCGCTGACCGCCGAGGCGCAGGACCGCGAGCAGAAGACCAAAGAGGGGCTGGAAAAGCTCGGCGCCGAGAAGCTGAAGTCGAACCCGCCGACCCCGTGAGCGGGACTCGCTCCGCGCATGAAGGACGGACGCCTTCTCCCGCACGCTTGCGGGAAAGGCTGGGGTAGAGGAAGGCTGGAGTCGGGAAACCGGGCGGGGTGGCGTGCGTGGCGCCCCGTAACTGTTGCCCGGGGCACCTCAGTCGTGTCACGCGCGTTCACAATCTTCAGCCGGGACGCGCGCAAATGTGGTCCGATTCCATTCGGCCTCCGGACCGCTACGGTGGGCAATTCAAATAGAAATGACGCTCCCTCATATGCCCGCCGCCGTGATCTTCGACATGGACGGCCTGATTTTCGATACGGAGGCGCTTTATCAAGAGGCGTTTCTGGCGGCGGCGGACGTCGGAGGCCACGACCTGCCGAAATCGCTTATCGAACGCGCGATAGGGGTGCCTTGGGTCCAGAGCAGATTGTTCCTCCGGGAGCACTTGGGACCGGATTTTCCCATCGACCAGTATTTCGTGCAGATGACCGCCCATTTCGACGTGCTAGCCGCAACGCAACTCCGGCTAAAACCCGGCGTCGTCGAACTGCTCGACTTTCTTGACCAGATCGCAATGCCCCGATGCATCGCGACGTCGTCGGCCCACTCCACAGTGCACAGCCATCTCAGCGCCCATGGCCTGGCCGACAGATTCCATTCGGTCATCGGACACGGCGATTATGCCGCCAGCAAACCTGCGCCCGACCCATTCCTGACGGCGGCGAAACGCCTAGGCGTCGATCCCGCTCTCTGCCTGGCTCTGGAAGATTCCCCCAATGGCGTTCGGTCCGCGGCGGCGGCCGGAATGATGACCTTCATGGTTCCCGATCTGCTCAGCCCGACGCCGGAAATCGAGTCTCTTTGCACCGGCGTTGTCAGTGACCTGCATGCCATCCGCGCGCTCGTCGCGACCGCGTGGGCGGACGGCCTCGCCGAAGCGCGGCCTTGAGGGCAGCCTCAGATGGCCAATGATGCCAATATTCATGCCGTCGACCCGCTCGGCGTCGCGCCGCCGGGAATGTCGAACTGTACCGATCTGACCATCATGCCGCTCGGACATGCCGCCTATTGCAGCCGCTCGGTGCGCACGCGCCAGCCGCCGTCGCCGTCCGCGGCCAGCATTTCCTCCACCTTGGGGTGGCGCACCGGCTCGCCGGAGGTGTCCGGTTCGAGATTCTGCTCCGAGACATAGGCGACGTACTCGGTCTCGGAATTCTCGGCCAGCAGATGGTAGAAGGGCTGGTCCTTGGTCGGGCGGATACCCTCGGGGATCGATTCCCACCACTCGTCGGTGTTGGCAAACTCCGGGTCGACGTCGAACACGACGCCGCGAAACGGATAGTGGCGGTGCCGCACCACCTGGCCTATCCGGTATTTGGCGTTGCGTTCCTTCATCTTGAGCCTGCCTTTCCACAACCGCGACCCGTTAAGGTCGCGCCGGACTCTTGTCAACGCACCCCACCGTTACAACCCGTAGGCTGCCGCCCGCTCGGCATCCTGCGCCGCGACGATGCGGGCGAGATCGACGATAACCTTGGCCTGCTTCCAGGTGGCGTCGTCCTGCATCTTGCCGTCGATCATCACCGCGCCGGTACCGTCCGGCATCGCCGCCAGAATGCGCGCGGCAAAGCGCACCTCCTCGACATCCGGGCTGAACACCGCCTTGGCGATGGTGATCTGGCTGGGGTGCAGGGACCAGGCGCCGACGCAGCCCTGCAGGAAGGCGTTGCGGAACTGCGCCTCACAGGCCGCCGGGTCGGCAAAATCGCCGAACGGGCCATAGAACGGCTTGATGCCGTTGGCGGCGCACGCATCCACCATGCGCCCCACCGTGTAGTGCCACAGATCCTGCTGGAAGCCGGCGCGCGGCGCGGTGCCGTTGGCGTCCGCCAGCACCTTGTAATCCGGGTGGCCGCCGCCGACGCGGGTGGTCTTCATGGCGCGGGAAGCGGCGAGGTCCGCCGGGCCGAGGCTCATGCCGTGCATGCGCGGCGAGGCGCAGGCGATCGCCTCCACATTGTTCACGCCCTCGGCGGTCTCCAAAATGGCGTGGATCAGGATCGGCTTGTGTATGGCATGGCGCGCCTCCAGCTGGGCGAGCAGCTGGTCGACATAGTGAATGTCCCAGGGCCCGTCGACCTTGGGCACCATCACCACGTCGAGCTTGCCCTTCAGCGCGCCGACCACCTCAATAAGGTCGTCGAGCGCCCACGGGCTGTTCAGTGCATTGATGCGGGTCCAGAGCGCGGTGGGGCCGAAATCCACCTCGCGGCCCATCTCGATCAGCCCCTGCCGGGCGGCGATCTTGGCGTCGGCCGGAATGGCGTCCTCCAGATTGCCCAGCAGCACGTCCACCGTGCCGATCAGCTCGGGCACCTTGGCGCGCAGCTTGGCGATGTGCGGCGGCATGAAATGGATCATGCGCTCCAGCCGCACCGGCAGCTCGCGATAAGGGGAGGGGGCGCCGATGGCGAGCGGCTTGTAGAAATTGCGCGGCAGCTTCATGGGGCGGCGTTCTCCTCCGGTTTGCGGTGCAGCATAGCGGGGGCCGCCGCGAATCAGAAGAGGGGCGCCCTTCCGCGCCAAACGGCGCATTGACCGGCGCCAGCGGAGCGGCTAGCGAGCCTCATGACTGAGGTGCTCGCGCTCGCTCTGCCCTTTTTCGGGGTGATCTTTCTCGGCTTCGGCTGCGGGCGGTTCGCCGGCATACCGGAGAGCGGGCTGGCCTGGCTCAGCTTCTTCATCATCTATGTCGCGCTGCCGCCGCTGTTCTTCTCGCTGGTGGCGCGCACCCCGTTCACTGAGCTCACCAATGGACGCTTCATCCTGGTGACCACGCTGTCGACGGCGCTGTGCTTTGCGCTGTCGTTCGGCATCGGGCTGTGGCTCCGGTTCGGCAATCTGCCGGAAGCCACCATCGCCGCCATTCTCGGCTCCTATTCCAATGTCGGCTATATGGGGCCGGGCCTCACGCTCGGTGCGCTCGGCGCCGGCGCTTCGGTGCCGACGGCGCTGATCTTCGTGTTCGACAGCCTGTTCTTCTTCACCGTCGTGCCGCTGCTGATGGCGGTGGGCGGGCGCGACCGGCACGGGCTGTGGGGCACGCTGGGGCTGGCGCTGCGGCGGGTGCTCACCCATCCGTTCAATGTCGCGACGTTCCTTGGGGTGGCGGCGGCCTATGTCGAGTTCCAGCCGCCGGCGGCGATCGACCGGGTGCTGGAATTCCTGCGCAATGCGGCAGCGCCCTGCGCCCTGTTCACGCTGGGCGTCAGCGTGGCCCTGCGGCCGATGCAGCGCTTCCAGTGGGAGGTGCCGCCGCTGATCGCCATCAAGCTGGTGCTGCATCCGGTGCTGGTCTGGCTGGCGCTGAGCCTTGCCGGCGGGTTCGATCCGATATGGATCGCCACCGCGGTGCTGATGGCGAGCCTGCCGCCGGCGCTCAACGCCTTCATCATGGCCAAGCAATACGACATCTATGTCGAGGCGGCCTCCGGCGGCGTGCTGATCGGCACCGTCGCCTCGGTGGCGAGCGTCACCGCGTTGCTCTATCTGCTGCGCCATGGCGGGCTGCCGGCGCTGCCGTTCTAGAAAACGCGCCGCCCTAGAGCGGCCGCCCGCTCAGCAGGCGCGGCGCATCGCGGGCGGGGCCGAGGCCCTCGCGCATGGCGAGATGGCGCAGCGGACGCACCCGGCCGAACAGCCAGAGGCCGAGCCCGCGCAGGCCCTGCACCGGCAGGAAATCGGTGAGCAGCGAGCGGTTCAGCAGGTCCACCGCCAGCGTGCGGCTGTCGATGTCGGCGCGCCGCCGCCGCGCATAGGCCTCCGTCAGCGCCGCCGCGCCGATATCGCCGCCGCCCCGGACCGCATCGGCCACCAGTTCGGCCAGCGTCGCGGCATCGCGCAGGCCGAGATTGAGCCCCTGCGCGCCGATCGGCGGCAGGACATGGGCCGCCTCGCCGAGCAGCGCGACGCGCGGCACGGCCAGCGCGGCGGCGGTGCGCGAACTCAGCGGGAAGGCGCCGCGACCGGAGGTGAGCCGCATGCGGCCGAGAAGGGAATGACCGCGCTTTTCCATGGCCAGCCCGAACGCGGCCTCGTCCAGCGCCATCAGCGCCGCCGCCTCTTTCGCGGTCACCACGCACACCACGCTGGAGCGCTCGCCCGACAGCGGCACCAAAGTGAAGGGGCCGGTTTCGGTGTGGAACTCGGTGGAAACGCCGTTGTGCGGGCGCTCGTGCGCCAGCGTGGCGGTAACCGCGACCTGCGGATAGCTCCGGCTGCGCACTGCAATGCCGAGCGCGGTGCGCACCGGCGAATCGCGCCCGTCCGCCGCCGCGACCAGCCGGGCTTTGACGCGGCGCCCGTCATCGAGCCGCACCTCGACCGAATCAGCGCCCGCCTCGATACCGGCCACCGTGCCCTCGATGCGACCTATGCCCTCATGCTGCGCGCGTGCGGCCTCCAGCGCCGCGTTCAGGCGCTCGTTCTCGACATTCCAGGCGAATGCCGCGAGCCCGGCCTCGCCGGCCTGAAAGGTCGTCTCCGGCGCGCGCAGCAGCCGCCTCGTGCCGTCGATCAGCCGCAGCGTGCGCAGCGGCGCGGCATCCGCACGCAGCAGCGGCCAGACCCCAAGCGCCTCCAGCGCGTGCACGGAACCGTCCATCAGCGCGGTGGTGCGCGGGTCGGCGCGCCGCGCCGGGGCAATGATGGTGACGGCGGCACCCGCCGCCCGCAGCGCCAGCGCGCTCACCAGCCCGGCGGCACCGGCGCCCACCACCACCGCCGTCTGTGTGGACCTGTCCATCTGGCAACTCCGATTGACGCGCGACGGGACTATATGCTGACGCGCGAGTGTGGGATAAGCGATCCGAGCGCAACCCGGCAATGCGGGCGCGCCGAAGTCGGATCGAACCGACGAGCCGCGGATCCATCGCCGCACGACGTGGGAGGAGGGCCGTGCCTGTGTCCTCGAAGCTGACGGGCTCCGCGCCGCCGGCGCATCAGACGCTGGCGTTCGCCGTGCACGTTTTTACGGCGTCGGGCGTGGTGCTGGGGCTGCTTGCGCTCATCGCAGCGGTTGAGGGCAATTGGGCGCTGATGTTCGCCTGGCTAGGCGCCGCGCTGTTCGTCGACGGCATCGACGGCAGCATTGCCCGCCGGGTGCGGGTGGGCGAGGTGCTGCCGCGCTGGTCCGGCGAGACGCTGGACCTCGTGGTGGACTATCTCACCTACGTGCTGGTGCCGGCCTTCGCCGTGGCCACCGGCGGACTGATGCCGGCCTGGATGGCGATCCCCGCCAGCGCGGCCATGGTGCTGACCAGCGCGCTCTATTTCGCCGACACCAATATGAAGACCGACGACTGGTACTTCCGCGGCTTTCCGGCGGTGTGGAACGTCGTGGTGTTCTACCTGTTCCTGCTGCGGTTCGATCCGTGGATCACCCTCGGCATCATCGCCGCCCTGTCGGTCGCCACCTTCCTGCCCATCACCTTCGTGCACCCGTTCCGGGTGGTGCGGCTGCGGGTGGTGACGCTTGGCCTGATGGCGGCCTGGGCGGTGCTGGCCATCGCCGCCGTGGTGGAAGACCTGACGCCGTCGATCTGGGTGACGCTTGGCCTGTGCGCCATCGCGCTCTATTTCCTGCTGGTCGGTCTGATCCGGCCCCGACCCCGTTCCTGATTCCGCAGCACAACGGCACTCCCCATGTTTGAATGGATCGCGTCACCCGAAGCCTGGGCGGCACTCCTCACCCTTACGGCGATGGAGATCGTTCTCGGCATCGACAATATCGTTTTCATATCCGTGCTGGTGTCGCGGCTGGAGCCGGTGCAGGCGCTGCGCGCCCGCCGGATCGGCCTCGCGCTGGCGCTGATCTTCCGCATCGCGCTGCTGGGCGCGCTGTCCTGGCTCATCGGCCTCACCGATACGGTGATCTCGGTGATGGGGCGCGATTTGTCCTGGCGCGACATCGTGCTCATCGCCGGCGGCCTGTTCCTGATCGCCAAGGCGACGCACGAAATCCACAACTCCATCGAGGGGGACCATGGGGAGCCCGGAGCCGGCCGCGCCGCCGGCAGCGCCTTCAACCTCGTCATCATCCAGGTCATCATCATCGACCTGGTGTTCTCGGTGGACTCGATCATCACCGCCATCGGCATGGCGGACAATCTGGAGATCATGGTGATCGCGGTGATCGTCGCCGTCGCCATCATGTATGCCGCGTCCGGCACCGTCTCCGCCTTCATATCCGCCCATCCGACCACCAAGATGCTGGCGCTGGCCTTCCTGGTGCTGATCGGCGTGTCGCTGGTGGCGGACGGCTTCGGCTTCCATGTTCCGCGCGGCTACATCTACTTCGCCATGGCGTTCTCGGCATTGGTGGAAATGTTCAACATCGTTGCGCACCGGCGCTCGAAGTCGCGCAGCTGAGGAGAGACTTCATGGCTATCGCTGTCCGCATCCACCGCACCGGCGGCCCTGAAGTGCTCACCATAGAAGAGGTGACACCCGGCGCGCCGGGGCCGGGCGAAGTCCGGGTGCGCCACACCGCGATCGGGCTGAACTTTATCGACACCTATTTCCGCTCCGGCCTCTATGCCCCGGCCGGCGGCCTGCCGTTCGTGCCGGGCAACGAGGCGGCGGGCGTCATCGAGGCGGTGGGCGAGGGGGTCGAGGGTTTCGCGCCCGGCGACCGCGTCGCCTACGGCACCGTGTTCGGCGCCTATTGCAGCGAGCGGGTGATGCCGGTGGCGCAGCTCCTCAAGCTGCCGGACACCATCTCCGACCAGACCGCCGCGGCGATGATGCTCAAGGGCATGACGGCGCGCTATCTGCTCCGCCAGACCTTCAAGGTGGAACCTGGCCACACCATTCTGGTGCAGGCGGCGGCGGGCGGCGTCGGGCTGCTGCTGTGCCAGTGGGCGGCGCATATCGGCGCCATCGTCATCGGCACCGTGGGCTCGCGCGAGAAGGCGGAACTCGCCCGCGCCAACGGCGCGCACCACACCATCCTCTATAATGAGGAGGACTTTCCGACGCGGGTGAAGGAGATCACCGACGGGGCGCTGTGCGATGTGGTGTATGACGGCGTCGGCCAGGCCACCTATCCCGCCTCGCTCGACTGCATCAAGCCGCGCGGCCTGTTCGCCAGCTTCGGCAATGCCTCCGGCGCCATCCAGAACTTCAATCTTCTGGCGCTTTCGCAAAAGGGCTCGCTGTTCGCCACGCGACCGACGCTCTTCACCCATGTCGCCACCCGCGCCGCGCTGGAAGAGAACGCCGCGGACCTGTTCGCCGCCGTCGCCTCCGGCGCGGTGAAGGTGCCGGTCAACCAGACCTACCCGCTCGCGCAGGCCGAGCAGGCGCACCGCGACCTCGAAGGCCGCCGCACCACCGGCTCGACCGTGCTGCTGCCTTAAGCGCACGCCGCGTCCCGGCTCGGCGCTGCGCTGCGCGCAGCTTGTCCGGGAAACCGAAAGCAGCCGACCGCGCCCAAGAAAAGCTTGCCCGCGGCACGCTTCGTGCAAAGCTGCGGGACGAGCCGGCCGCTTCGGGCCGCAGGATTGCCCATGCCCGGAATGGAAAGTCCGCCGCCTCTGCTGGAAGCGGTCGCCCTCACCAAGCGCTTCGGCGCGCTCATCGCCAATGATGCCGTCAGCCTCGCCATACGGGCGGGGGAGACGCACGCGCTGCTCGGCGAGAACGGTGCCGGCAAGTCGACGCTGGTGAAGATGATGTGCGGCCTGCTGCAACCCGATTCGGGCGAGTTGCGCTTTGCCGGCGAGGCGGTGGTGTTTCCCGATCCCGCCACCGCGCGTGCCCGCGGCATCGGCGTGGTGTTCCAGCACTTCGCTTTGTTCGACGCGCTCACCGTGGTGGAGAATGTCGCGCTGGGCCTTCCCGGCGCCGAGCCGCTGGGCAGCCTCGCCCGCCGCATCGACGACTGCGTCGGCCGCTACGGCCTGTCCGTCGAGCCCCAGCGGCGCGTGGCCGAGTTGTCGGTCGGCGAGCGCCAGCGGGTGGAGATCGTGCGCTGCCTGCTCGGCGACCCGCGCGTGCTCATCCTCGACGAGCCGACCTCCGTGCTCACCCCGGACGAGGCGGAGGGCCTGTTCCGCACGCTCGACCTCTTGAAGGCCGAGGGGAGGGCGGTGCTATTCATCAGCCACAAGCTGGACGAGGTGCGCCGGCTGTGCGACCGCGCCACCGTGCTGCGCGGCGGCCGCTTCGTCGGCGAGGTGGACCCCAAGGCCGAGACTTCCGCCAGCCTCGCCCGGCTGATGGTCGGCGCCGAGGTGCCGCGGCCGGTGCGCGTCGCCGCGCATAAGGTCGGCGCGCCGCGGCTCCTGATCAACGGGCTGAACCTGCCCGGCGACGGCAGCCGCGGCTCCGCGCTGCACGACATCCGGCTGGAGGTCCATGCCGGCGAAATCCTCGGCATCGCCGGCATCGCCGGCAACGGCCAGACCGCGCTGTTCGACGTGCTCTCGGGCGAGCGCCTGGCGCCGGACCCAGAGAGCATCGTCATCGACGGCACCGCGGCCGGCGGCCTCGGCCCCACCGCGCGGCGGGCGCTGGGCGCCGGCTTCGTGCCGGAGGAGCGGCTCGGCCATGCCGCCGCGCCCGACATGCGGCTGTCCGACAATGTGCTGCTCACCACCCACAGCGACGGCGCCATCGTCACCGGCGGCATGATTCACCGAAGGGTGCTGGCCGCCCGCTTCGCCCAGATCGTGGAGCGCTTCGACGTGCGCTTCGGTGGCCGCGACCCGAAGGCGCGGCGGCTGTCCGGCGGAAACCTGCAGAAGTTCGTCATCGGCCGGGAGGTGCTGCGCGGCCCCGGCCTGCTGGTGGTGGACCAGCCGACCTGGGGCGTCGATGCCGCCGCCGCCGCCTTCATCCGCAACACGCTGCGCGAAAAATCGGCGGAAGGCTGCGCCGTGCTGGTGGTGAGCCAGGACCTCGACGAACTGCTGGAGTTCGCCGACCGTCTCTGCGTGATGTATGACGGCCGCCTCACCGAGCCGGTCGCGGTGCAGGCCACCTCGCGCGAGGCCATCGGCCTTGCCATGGGAGGCGCGCATGCGGCTTAGGCTGGAGCGGCAGGAGCATGTGCCGGTGTTGGGGCTGGTCGCCGCCCCTGTGGTGGCGCTCGCCGTCACGCTGCTGGTCGGCGCGGTGATGTTCGTGGCGCTGGGCCAGGACCCGCTGCGTGCCTTCCGCATCTATTTCATCGATCCGCTGACCGACCCTTGGACGCTGCAGGAACTCGTCGTCAAGGCGTGCCCGCTGCTGATCATCGGCGTGGGTCTGGCCTTCTGCTACCGCGCCAACCGCTGGAACATCGGCGCCGAAGGCCAGTATGTCGCCGGCGCGGTCGCCGGCTCCTGGCTGGCGCTCGCCACCCACGGCACCGACGCCGGCCCCTGGGTGCTGCCGGCCATGCTGGCGCTCGGCGCGCTGGGCGGGGCGCTGTGGGGGATGATCCCGGCGCTGCTGCGGGTACGGTTCGGCGCCAGCGAAATACTCACCAGCCTGATGCTGGTCTATGTCGCCCAGCTCGGGCTGGATTATCTGGCCCGCGGCCCCTGGCGCGACCCGCAGGGCATGAACTTTCCGCAGAGCGTCACCTTCGACGCCGCGGCCACCGTGCCACTGCTGCTGGGGGAGGGGCGCCTGCACGCCGGGGTGATGATCGCGCTGGTGGTGGTGGCGGCCGCCACCGTCGTGCTGGGGCGCACGCTGGTGGGCTTTGCCATCGAGCTCGGCGGCTCGGCGCCGCGCGCGTCGGCCTTCGCCGGCTTCGACGAGCGGCGCGTCACGGTCGGCGTGTTCGCGGTCTCCGGCGCGCTGGCCGGGCTTGCCGGCATCATCGAGGTGGCGGGCACCATCGGCCAGATCCAGCCGGCCATCTCGCCCGGCTACGGCTTCACCGCCATCATCGCCGCCATGCTGGGCCGGCTGCACCCGGTCGGCATCCTGATCGCGAGCCTCGCTTTGGCGCTGACCTATATTGGCGGCGAGGCGGCGCAGATCACCATGCGCATGCCGTTCGACGTCACCCGCGTGTTCCAGGGCACGCTGCTGATTTCCATCCTGGCCGCGGACGTGCTGGTGCGCTACCGCATCCGCCGGGTAGAGGGGAAGGCCCATGCTTGACGTTGCGGTCACCGGCGCGGTGATGGCGAGCGTGGTGGCGGCGGCGACGCCGCTGCTGCTGGCCTCGCTGGGCGAACTGGTCACTGAGCGCGCCGGCACGCTCAATCTCGGCGTCGAAGGCATGATGATCGTCGGGGCGGCGGTCGGCTACGCCACTGCATACGGTTCGGGCAGCCTGCTGCTCGGAACGGTGGCGGGCGTGCTGGCCGGCACCCTGCTGTCGCTGGTGTTCGCCGGCCTTGCGGTGTGGCTGGCGGCGAACCAGGTCGCCTCGGGCCTCGCCACCACCATACTCGGCCTCGGGCTCGCCGGGCTGATCGGGGCGCCTTTTGTGGGCACCCGGCTCGACGGCGCGCCGGAGCTGCATGTGCCGGGGCTGTCCGATATACCGCTGGTCGGCCAGGTGCTGTTCGGCCAGGACGCCTTCGTCTACGCCTCGCTGGTCCTGCTGGCGCTGGTCGGCTACGGGCTCGCCCGCACCCGCATCGGGCTGGTGCTGCGCGCGGTGGGCGAGAGCCATGTCGCCGCCCACGCGCTGGGCCACCCGGTGCGCCGCATCCGCACCCTTACGGTGATGTTCGGCGGCGCCTGCGCCGGGCTTGCGGGCGCGCATCTGTCGCTCGCCTACACGCCGTTCTGGGCCAGCGACATGACCGCCGGGCGCGGCTGGATCGCGCTCGCCCTTGTGGTGTTCTCGGCCTGGAAGCCGCTGTGGCTGCTGGTCGGCGCCTATCTGTTCGGCGCGGTCTCGATCTTGCAGCTTCATGTGCAGGGCTTCGGCCTCGGCATTCCGGCGCAATTGCTGTCCGCGCTGCCCTATCTCGCGACCATCGGCGCCCTGGTGGCGATTTCGGTGCTGAAGCAGGGCAGGGGCGCGCCGGCCGCGCTCGGCGTGCCTTTCGTGCCGGACCGCTGACGCGGCCGGACGCCGGCGCGGCTGCGGCCCCGCTCCGGTGCGAACAACGAGGCCGCGACACGGGATCGAGCGGAGACGGTCAATGAACAGGATATTCTCACGCGCCGCGGCGCTCGCCGTCGCGCTCGGCCTAGCGGGCGGTTTGGCCGGCGGCGCGCAGGCGGCGGAAAAGCTCAAGGTCGGCTTCGTCTATGTCGGGCCGATCGGCGATTTCGGCTGGAGCTACCAGCACGATGTCGGCCGCAAGGCGGTGGAGAAGGCGCTCGGCGACAAGGTCGAGACCACCTTCGTCGAGAACGTGCCGGAAGGCCCGGACGCCGAACGCGTGATCGAGCAGCTTGCCCGTTCCGGCAACACGCTGATCTTCACCACCTCGTTCGGCTTCATGGAGCCGACGCTGAAGGTGGCCAAGCGCCACCCCAAGGTGATGTTCGAGCATTCCACCGGCTTCAAGCGCGACAAGAACGTCGCCACCTATGCCGGCCGCTTCTATGAGGGCCGCTATATTCTCGGCCAGATCGCCGCGAAGACCTCCAAGACCGGCATTGTCGGCTATATCGGCGCCTTCCCGATCCCCGAAGTCATTTCCGGCATCAATTCCTTCATGCTCGGCGCCCAATCGGTACGCCCGGACATGAAGATCAAGATCATCTGGGTCAACGCCTGGTTCGACCCCGCCAAGGAAGCGGATGCCGCGAAAGCTCTTATCGACCAGGGCGCCGACATCATCACCCAGCACACCGACAGCCCGGCGGCGATGCAGGCGGCGCAGTCGCGCGGCGTCAAGGCATTCGGCCAGGATTCGGACATGATCCAGTTCGGCAAGGACGCCCAGCTCACCGCCATCGTCAACAACTGGTCGGACTATTACATCGACCGGGTGAAGCTCGCTTTGGACGGCAAGTGGACTTCGACCGACACCTGGGACGGGCTCGACAAGGGCATGGTGCACATGGCGCCCTACACCAACATGCCCGACGACGTGAAGGCGATGGCGGAAAAGACCGAAGCCGCCATCAAGGCCGGCACGCTGCACCCCTTCAAGGGCCCGATCTATAAGCAGGACGGCACTCTGGTGGTGCCGGAGGGCCAGGTGCTGCCGAACGGCGGAATCCTGTCGATGAACTGGTACGTCAAGGGCATCGACGACAAGGTGCCCGGGCAGTAGCCGCACCGCTGTGCCGCAGGGGGCCGTTGCCAAAGCCGGCCCCCTGTGTCATGCGGCGGCGTGTTGAGCGTTCGTGCGGAGCCGCCGGAACATCCCATGCCACCTCGTCCTGACGCCGTGCCCGCGGGCTTGACCCGGCGTCCGCCGCCATGAGCATCGCCCTCGATACCGCGGCGCTCGGCGCCCGTGCCATGGCGATGCTGGACGCGCTCGGCGCCATCTCGTCGTCCCCCGACCATCTCACCCGCCTGTTCCTGTCGCCGGAGCATCGCCGCGCCGCCGACCTGGTGGGAAGCTGGCTGCGCCAGGCCGGGCTCGGCGTCTCGGAGGACGCGCTCGGCACCGTGCGCGGCCATTGGTGGCCGGCGGGCGAACAGGCGCCGCGGCTTTTGATCGGCTCGCACATCGATACCGTGATCGAGGCCGGACGGTTCGACGGCTGCATGGGCGTGGTGCTTGCCATTCTCGCGGTCGAGACCGCGATCAAGGCCGGCCTGAAGCCGGCTTACGGCATCGACATCCTCGCCTTCGGCGACGAGGAGGGCTCGCGCTTCCCCACCACGCTGTCCTCGTCCTCGGCCGCCGCCGGGGTGTTTCCGCCCTCCATGCTGCAGATCCGCGACGCGGAGGGCATCAGTTTCGAAGAAGCGCTGCGGGCCTATGGCAAGGACCCGGCGGACATCCCGGCCTGCGCCTACGACCCAAACCGCGTCATCGCCTATCTGGAAACCCATATCGAGCAGGGCCCGGTGCTGGAAGCCGAGGACCAGCCGCTCGGCGTGGTCTCGGCCATTGCCGGCGCCTCGCGGCTGTCGGTCACCGTCACCGGCGAGGCCGGCCATGCCGGCACGGTGCCGATGCGGCTGCGCCACGACGCGCTGCTGGGCGCCGCCGAAATGGCGCTGGTGGTGGAGAAGATCGCCGTTGCCGACCCGCACGGCATGGTGGCGACGGTGGGCCGCGTCCATGTCGATCCCGGCGCGGTGAATGTGATACCCTCGCGCGTCGTGTTCACCATCGATATCCGCTCGGGCTCCGACATGTCGCGGCGTGAGGCGCTGACCCGCTTCGAGCGCGAGGCGCACCGCATCGCCGATCTGCGCGGGCTCGGCGTCGTCATCTCGGCCTTTCATGAGGTCGGCACCGTGCCGTGCTATCGCGACCTGCAAATGCGCCTGCGCAATGCCGCTGCCACGCTCGGCCTGCGCGTGCCCACTTTGGCCTCCGGCGCCGGCCATGACGGGCAGGCGATGTCGAAGCTGTGCCCCATCGGCATGTTGTTCGTGCGGTGCAAGGCCGGCATCAGCCACAACCCGGCCGAATACGCCTCGCCGGCCGATATGGGTCTCGCCACGGCGGCGCTGGTGCGCTTCATCGAGCGATTCGAACTGCCGCGCCGGGGCGAAGCCGCGGAGGTCGCCGCACCGTGAGCACCGGGCCCGAACCGGCGACGCAAACCTCGCGCGCCGTCGCCTTCCTCAAGGCGCTGCTGCGGGTGCCCAGCGACAACCCGCCCGGCGATTGCGCGCCGCACGCCGAGGTAACCGCGCGGCTGCTGGAAAACATGGGCTTCACGGTGGAACGGCACGCCGTGCCGGAGCCGTTCGTCAAGCGCACCGGCATGCGCTCGGTGGTCAATCTGGTGGTGCGCCAGCGCTTCGGCAGCGGTCGCGGGCCGACCGTCGCGCTCAATGCCCATGGCGACGTGGTGCCGCCGGGCGCCGACTGGACGTTCGACCCCTATGGCGGCGAGGAGAAGGGCGGCGCCATCTATGGCCGCGGCGCCGCCGTCTCGAAATCGGACATGGCGGTCTACGCCTTCGCCCTCGCCGCATTGCGCGAGCGGCCCGCCGGGCTCGACGGCACGGTGGAGCTGCATTTCACCTATGACGAGGAGGCGGGCGGCTTTCTCGGCCCTAAATGGCTGCTGGAACACGAGGTCTGCGCACCGGACCTCGCCATCTGCGCCGGCTTCGCCTACCAGGTGGTGGTGGCCCATAATGGCTGCCTGCACCTGGAAATCATCGTCCGCGGCCGGCAGGCCCATGCCGCCCTGCCGGAATCCGGCGCCGACGCGCTGGAAGCCGCCACCGACGTGCTCTCGGTCCTCTATGCCGAGCGCCGGCGCATCGCCGCCACCGTCAGCGCCACGCCGGGCATCGGCTCGCCCAAGCTCACGGTCGGGCTCATCACCGGCGGCATCAACACCAATGTGGTGCCGGACCGTGTGGTGATGCGCGTCGACCGGCGGCTGGTGCCGGAGGAAGACGGACTGGCGGTGGAGGCCGATCTGCGCGCGCGCATCGAGGCTGCGGTCGCCGAGCGTCCCGGCATCGAGCTGGAATGCCGCCGGCTGATCCTCGCCGAACCGCTGCGCACCTTGCCGGGCACCGAGCGTCTGGTGGAGCCGCTGCAGCGCCACGCCGCCGCCGTGCTGGGCATGACGCCGCCGACTGCCGCGGTGCCGATCTACACCGACGCCCGCCATTATGCCGAGCGCGGCATTCCCACCGTGCTCTATGGCGCCGGGCCGCGTTCGCTCATCGAAGCCAAGGCCCATGCCGCGGACGAGCATGTGCGGGTGGCCGACATCACGGCCGCCATGCAGGTGATCGAGCGCACGCTGCGCGACGTGCTTGCTACTGCTTGACGGCCGGCCGGCGGCCACCAACCATGGGCGTACCGTCAGGTACTGCGGAACCGCGCGAGGAATTGAGGCAAGCATGGTGATCGACCTGGTGCGCCGGGAATACTGGCTCGTCATCGCCGTGGTGACTCTGGTCCCCGCCCTGTTCGCCCTGCTGGCCTACCGGGTGGCGATGTCGCGCCGTTTCGTTGCCTGGCTCAGGATCGAGGAACCCTCGCCCGCGTTCCTGGGGGCGCTCACTTTGCCGTTCGCGCTGTTCTTCGCGTTCATGATCAGCGACATCTGGAACCGCGAACACCAATTGGCGCGAGCGGTGCAGCAGGAATCGCAGCGGTTGATGAGCGGGCTGGATCTGGTCGCTCTGTGCGGCGCGCCGTGCAAACCCGCCGGCGACGCGATCCACGACTATGCCCGGGTGCTGTCAGATACCGAATGGGCGCCGGGATGGGTCCCACTACAGCCGCAGGCAGAAGCCGCTCTCATGCGCATCCTCAAGGAACTCGTCGGCCTTGAACAGAATCCCCAGGCGAGCCCGGCGGTGCGCAGTGGATTGGTGAGCATGTTGTCGGCCTTGCGCGCGCTTCGCAGCGAACGCCACGGACTGCTTCATGTCGAGCTGGGACCGCGCCGCGGCATGATGGTGCTGCTGTTGGGGTTCATCACCCAGTTCGGCATCGCCGTCACCAATGCGGGCCGCCGCGCCGGGCTTATGGTGGCGCTGAGCACCTTCACATTGGCCTTCGTGGTGACGCTCAATTACGCGATCACGGTTGGATGGCCGACGGTCGATGAAACCATTATCCCGGCCGCCGATCTCGCGCGCCTTCTGGGGCCGTAGCAGCCGCTCAGAACCCCACGGCCGTGCCGTGCAGATCATAGGCGTCCGCCCGCTCGATCTTCACGGTGGCGATCTCCCCGACCCGCAGCGGGCGGCGGGCGGCGACGTGCACCGTGCCGTCGATTTCCGGCGCGTCCGCCTTGGAGCGGCCGATCGCCACCGTCGGCCCGACCGAATCGATGATCACCTGCTGGCGCGTGCCGACCTTGCGCTTCAGCCGCCGGGCGCTGATGCGCTGCTGTACCGCCATGAAGCGGTCCCAGCGGGCCTGCTTCACCTCTTCGGGCACGGCGTCGCCCAGCGCGTTGGCGGGGGCGCCGCGCACCGGCTCGTATTTGAAGCAGCCGACGCGGTCGAGTTCGGCTTCGTCCAGGAACGCGATCAATTCTTCGAATTCGGCCTCGGTCTCGCCGGGGAAGCCGACGATGAAGGTGGAGCGCAGCGTCAGCTCCGGGCAGGCGGCGCGCCAGGACAGGATGCGGGCCAGTGTCTTTTCCTGCGCCGCCGGGCGCTTCATCCGCTTCAGCACGCTGGGGGAGGCATGCTGGAACGGGATGTCGAGATAGGGCAGCACCACGCCGTCGGCCATCAGGCCGATTACCTCGTCGACATGCGGATAGGGGTAGACATAGTGCATCCGCACCCAGGCGCCGAGGCCGCCCAGTTCGCGGGCGAGGTCCAGGAAGCGGGCGCGGACCTGGCGGTCTTTCCACTGGCTCTCGGCGTATTTCAGGTCGACGCCATAGGCCGAGGTGTCCTGCGAGATCACCAGCAGTTCCTTCACCCCGGCGGCGACCAGCTTTTCCGCCTCGCGCAGAACGTCGCCGACCGGGCGGCTGACTAGGTCGCCGCGTAGCTTCGGAATGATGCAAAAGGTGCAACGATTGTTGCAACCCTCTGAAATCTTGAGATAAGCGTAGTGCCGCGGCGTGAGCTTTATGCCCTGCGGCGGCACCAGATCGAGAAACGGGTCGTGCATCGGCGGTGCGGCGGCGTGCACCGCCTCGACCACGCTTTCATATTGCTGCGGCCCGGTAACGGCGAGCACGCCGGGATGCACGGCGCGGATCTGCTCCGGCTCGGCGCCCATGCAGCCGGTGACGATGACCTTGCCGTTCTCCTTGAGCGCGTCGCCGATGGCGGCGAGGCTCTCGGCCTTGGCACTGTCGAGAAAGCCGCAGGTGTTGACGATGACGAGGTCGGCGCCCTCGTGCCGGCGGGAAAGCTCATAGCCTTCCGCCCGCAGCCGCGTGACGATGCGCTCGCTGTCCACCAGCGCCTTGGGGCAGCCGAGCGACACGAACGAGATGCGGGGTGCCGGGTTCGGCGCGGCGTCGGCCATAGGGGGCTCGCTTTCAACAAGCGCGAGCCGTTACGGCACGGACCGCCCCCCGTCAACTGCGCAGGCTCACGCCGCCGTGGCGGCGGCGGTCAGTTCCAGCACCGATTCGAACAGCTCGACCTCGGGATGGCCGAGATAGAGCGGCGCGTTGCCGCCGGCATTGCGGTGCGCGGCGCGGAAGGCCTCCGAGCGCGTCCAGCCTTCGAAATCGGCGCGCGAGCGCCACACCGTGTGCGAGGCGTAGAGCGTGTGGTCGTCCTTCTCCGGCCCGCGCAGCAGGCCGAACTCCACAAAGCCCGGCACCGTGGACAGATGGCTGTCGCGCGAGCGCCAGACCTGCTCGAAATCGGCCTCGGAGCCGCGCTTCACCTTGAAGCGGTTCATCGCCAAAAACATCGCTCATTCCCTCATGTGCGCGGCGGCCGCACGGGGCAGCCCGGCCGCCGGGTCGGATATCAGAAATGCGCCCGCATGGTCACCAGGAAGGTGCGGCCCATGCCGGTGTCGCCGGTGAAGGGCGGCACCGTGGCGCTCGGATTGGTCGAGAGCGCCGGGGTGTAGTCGACATCGAACACGTTTGAAACGTTCAATGCCAGTTCCACGCCGTTCTGGAAATCATAGGTGGTGTACAGGTCCAGCAATTCATAGCCCTCCGTGTCCTGCACCCCGGTGAAGGTCGCGGTCTTGGCCTCGGACGCTACGAAATAGCGCCCGCCCACGGTGAGGCGCCGCTCAAGGAAGCGGGCGCCGGCGGTGAAGGTGAAGACGCTGTCCGGCAGATACTGGCCGGCGCCGAAGCCCGGCGTTTGCGTCGGCAGATCGGTGTGGGTGTAGGTGTAGCTGATGCCGGCGAAGGCGAAGCCGGCGTCGTACATGCCCTCGAACTCGAAGCCGTCGACCTGCGAGGTGCCGGGCACGTTGCAGAAATAGGTCTGCAGCCCGAAGCACGCCGTGATGTAGTTCTCGACGTCCATATAATAATAGTCACCCTTCAGCCGCAGCATGTCGCCGGCCATGAACAGGCCGTCCTTGCGGATGTTGGCGCCGAATTCCCAGCCCTTCTGGATTTCCGGCTGGAGGAAAGGGTTGGGCGAATAATCGCCGCCGCCGCCGGGGTGGTTGCCGCCGACCATGGTCTCGGAAATGGTGGGCGCGCGCATCGCCTCGGCATAGAGGCCGTAGACCTGCAGCCAGTCATAGGGGTTGACCGCCAGGGTGATCTTGGGGTCGAAGCGGCCTTCGCTGTTGTCCACCGACCACGGCCCGATCGGCACCTGTCCGCCGGGGCCGGTCTCTTCGCCGGAGCCCTCCAGCGTGAAGAAGTCGTAGCGCAGGCCGATGATCAGATCGACGATGTTGTAGCGGAAGGTGGTCTGCGAGAAGACGCCGCCCACCGTGCTGTTGCCGGAAGGATTGACGCCGCCGCCGAAGGTCGGGTTCTGCGTGTTGAAGCTGTCGACGTCGTCGGCGAAGAACTCGAA